>JAZNSV010000122.1:0-4360 GCA_045591485.1 Bacteroidales bacterium
CGCGTTTGCCCAGCTTGCCGTTGCCCTCGGGCTTGAGCAGCAGAGGCAGGTGGGCGAAGCGGGGCATGGTCTCTTCCCAACCGAAGGCACGGTAGAGCATCACGTGCAGCGGGGCGCTGGGCAGCCACTCTTCGCCACGGATCACGTGGGTGATCTCCATCGTGTGGTCGTCGACGATGTTGGCCAGATGGTAGGTGGGCATGCCGTCGCTCTTGAAGAGCACCTTGTCGTCGAGCAGGCGGCTGTTCATCGTCACGTCGCCGCGTATCATGTCGTGCACGGTGATGTCGATGTTGTCGGGGAATTTGAATCGCACCACGTAGGGCTCGCCGGCGTCGATGCGGCGCCGGGCCTCGTCCATGCCGAGACTGAGGCTGTTCTCCATCTCGCCGCGTGTGTTGCAGTCGTATTGGAAGGTCTTCTTCTGAGCCTCGTATTCTTTGCGTTTGGCGTCCAGTGCTTCAGGCTTGTCGAAGGCGTAGTAGGCCCAGCCGTCGCGGATGAGCTGGTCGGCATACTGGCGGTACATGGGCTTGCGGTCGCTCTGGCGATAGGGGCCGAAGGGGCCGCCGATGTGCACGCCCTCGTCGAACTTGATGCCCAGCCAGTCGAGGGCCTCGATGATGTATTGTTCGGCGCCAGGCACGAAGCGCGTCTGGTCGGTGTCTTCGATGCGCAGTATCATCTTGCCGCCGTTCTGGCGGGCGAAAAGGTAGTTGTAGAGGGCTGTGCGCACGCCCCCGATGTGCAGTGGCCCCGTGGGCGACGGGGCAAATCTTACTCTAACCATTTATTTCCTGATTTCTTATTTTCTGTTTTTTTTATTTCCAAGTGAACAATGAATTCTGAATTTCGAATTTCAAAATTGTCTTTACTGACCACTGACCACTGACCACTAACCACTGACCACTGACTCGCTCATATAAAAATGCAGACGCAGCACGCCGCGTCTCTACAGGCGCCATAACCATTAACCATTAACCATTAACCATTAACCATTAACCATTAAACATTAAACCTTAACCACTGACCACTAATCACTTCCTCGGCAGCGAGCCCAGTTTGTAGCTGGCGCTGAGCATCCAGGCGGTGTTGTTGCCGTTGGGTATCTCCACCTCGATGGGCTTGGTGTCGGTGTTGTTTATCTGGTCCAGTATCTGCGCCTGTCCGTTCTCTATGATGCGCAGTATGTCCTCGCCTTTCGAGGTGGCTATGAAGCCGTGGTCTACATAGAGGCTGAGCATGAGCGGGCCGCGCTCGTAGGTGATGCCGAATACGGCGCTGATGTCGAGCCGTTTTATGTGGTTGAACACCGCGCGGTCGGCGCTGGTGCCGTTGACGTCGATGTCGTAGTTGTCGGTGTAGGTGGCCACTCCGGGGCTCACCTTGCGGTCGGCGTAGCGGCCGAAGAGGCCCACGCTCACCGCCGGACCGGCGAATACACCCACCACATGGCCCGCCTCGCGGATGGGCAGCTCCATGTGCAGGCATGCCAGTATGGGTATCTGTGCGTAGTAGGCGTGCATATAGCCCTCGCGGATGCTGAGGTTGCTCTCTTTTTCGAATACCTCTTGGAACACGCTTCCGCGGCGGTTGAGGTTGAGGCCTGTCTGCAGGTAGAAGAGCTCGCCTGCGGGGCTCTCGGCGGCTTCGAAGTCGAAGTTGATGAATCCGCCCAGCGTGGCGCCCAGCACGGGGGCCTTGGTGGCGAGGTCGTCGGTGTAGGTGGCCACGCCCAATCCGGCGCGCACGCCGTAGTCGCCAAACTGCTGCGCCTGTGCAGAAGTGGAAAGCGCGATGTGGGTGGCAAAGGCCATCGCCACAATCAGCATTCCGCTTTTGATCTTTTTGGGTATCATATATTTTGCGTTATTTTTGTTTCACTTTGTCACTTTATTTTGCGATTGCCACGCAGGTCGTTTTTTTTTGAAATGCCGGCACTCTGCATACCACTACAACTTTCTCTTCAGGAAGTCGGTCATCGTCTGGTAGAGGTTGAGGCGGGTGTTGCCGGTGGCGTCGTAGATGGAGTGGTTCTTGTTGGGGTAGATCATGAATTCGAAGTGCTTGCCGGCGCGCTGCAGCTTGTCCACCATCTCGGCGGTGTTCTGGAAGTGCACGTTGTCGTCGCCGGTGCCGTGTATGAGCAGGTAGTTGCCCTGCAGGCGGTCGGCGAAGTTGAGCGGCGAGTTCTCGTCGTAGCCCTTGGCGTTGTCTTTGGGCAGGGCCAGGAAGCGCTCGGTGTAGATGTTGTCGTAGTAGCGCCAGTTCATCACCGGAGCCACGGCGATGGCGGCCTTGAAGACGTCGTTGCCCTTCAGAAGGCTGAGCGTCGAGAGGTAGCCGCCGAAGCTCCAACCCCAGATGCCGATGCGGTCTTTGTCTACCCAGCTCTGCTGGCCCAGCCAGCGGGCGGCCTCGATGGCGTCTTCGCACTCCATGCGGCCCAGGTCGCGGTAGGTCTGTTTCTTGAACTGGGCTCCGCGGCCGCCGGTGCCGCGTCCGTCGAAGCAGAAGACCACATAGCCCTCCTGCGCCAGCATGTGGTACCAGTAGTAGTCGCCGTAGGCGTAGCTGTTGGTCACCTGCTGGTTGCCGGGGCCGCCGTAGACGTAGATGAGCACGGGGTATTTCTTGTTGGCATCGAAGTTGGCGGGCTTGATGGTGTAGCAGTTGAGCTCGGTGCCCATGCGGGTGGTGAAGGTGGCGAACTCTTTGCGGCCGGTGCCGTAGTCGGCCATCTTCTGCTGCAGGGCGGCGTTGTCCTGCAGCACCTTGATTAGTTTGCCATTGGCGTCGTGCAGCGTGTATGCCGGTGCCATGTTGGCATTGCTGTAGGTGCAGATGTAGTATTTGCAGCCATCGCTGAAGGTGGCGTTATAGGTGCCGCCGCTCGTGGGGGCGTTCATGTTTTGAGTGAAGGAGAAATTGGTGCCGATGAAGTTGGGGTATATGTTGATTATATTCGCCTGGCTGTAATTCAGACATTTTTTCTTCTTGCCGTCGAAGCCGATGACGAAGAGGCTCTTGTTGATGGCGCCGTGCTCGCGGCTGGTGTAGTAGATGCGTTGGTTTTTGACGTCCACGCCTGCCACCTCGCACACCTCGTAGCCGCCGGTGGTCACCTGGCGCACCAGCTTGCCGTCCATGCCGTAGAGGTAGATGTGGCGGTAGCCGTCGCGTTCGCTGGTGATGAGCATCTGCTGCTGCGCTTTCTTTCCTTTGCCCACGGTGATGAACTGCCATGTGTCCGGCACCTCGACATAGGCATTGTCTTGCTCCTCGTAAAGCATTTGGATTTTGTTCGGAGTCTGTGCGTTTACGCTCAGTATCTGCATGTGGCTCTGCAGACGGTTCATGCGCATGAATGCCAGCGTGTTGGCGTCGGCCCACTGGAATCGGGGAATGTACTCCCACGTGCTGTTGGTGCGGGCTTCTGCCAGCGAGGGCATGAACAGGCCCTTCTGCGCCTCGACGTCATAGACTCTCAGCTCCACCTTCGAGTTGTCCTCGCCGGCCTTGGGGTATTTGTACTTGTAGTCCTCAGGGTAGAGTTCACCCCACATCTGCATGTTGTATTCCTTCACCTTACGCTCGTCGAAGACCATGTAGGCTATCTTTTTCGAGTCGGGGCTCCACTGGAAGCCCTGTGTGATGGCAAACTCCTCCTCGTAGACCCAGTCGGTGGTGCCGCAGATAATCTCATTCATCTTGCCTTCGGTGGTGATGGCGTGCTCCTCCAGTGTGCTGAGGTCCATCCAGTAGAGATTGTTGTCGCGAACGAAGGCCACCTTGGTGCCGTCGGGGCTGAGGGTGGTCAGGCGCTGCTTGCCCTCGTTGCTTATCTTGGTGAAGGTCTTCTCTTTGACGTCGTAGATGTAGTAGTCGCTCACGCCGCTGTGGCGGTAGATGGGCTCGAAACCGCTGCTGAGCAGTATCTTCTGTTCGTCCTGACTCATCTCGTAGCCCTCCATCGGGGGCAGGGGCTTGGCTTTCAGCCGGTCAGCCGGGCCGCCGAAGCCGCAGAGGTCCTCCACTTTCTCGCCGGTCAGGTAGCTGTATTTGCTGATGCCGGTGCGGGTCATCGAGAGGTAGTGCTCGCCGTCTTTCATCGAACGAATGCCGCCGATGCCCTTGGGCGAGAAGGTGCGCTTGGTCCAGATATCCTCAAGTGTGATATTCTGTGTTTGCGCCACGGCTGCACCGCCGGCGCACATCAATGCAAGTGCCATAAAAACAAACAGTTTCTTCATTTGTCAGGGTTCAGTTTTTGTTTGATACAGAGTGCAAATATACGAACTTTTTCCGAAATCTGTCGTATTTTTTTTATATTGTTGCAACCCGCTGTGCCATTGCTTTT
>JAZNSV010000123.1:0-28339 GCA_045591485.1 Bacteroidales bacterium
CCGCGTTAGCGGCGGGGCCTTGTTTTGTTTTATACCGGCAGGCTCACCGTAAATGTCGAACCTTGCCCTGGTTCGCTGTCGATGGTTATGTGCCCGTGGTGCAGTTTTACGACCTGGGCTACATAGTTGAGCCCGATGCCGAAGCCTTTTACGTTGTGCACATTGCCCGTAGACACGCGGTAGAATTTTTCGAAGACGTGCTTTTGGTCGGCTTTCGAGATGCCGATGCCCTCGTCCTTGATTTTGAGAATGAAATTGTCCGACTCGATGGCGGTGCTTATGGTGATGTGAGGGGCGTTGGATGAGTACTTGATGCCATTGTCGACAAGGTTGTATATCAGGTTCGTTATGTGCAGCTCGTCGGCCAGTATGGTCGAGGGATTGGCGTCGAGGATGGTCGTGATGTAGCCCCCGCGGTTGGCCAGAGTGAGCTTGAAGCTCTGCTCAACCTTTTCGATTATTGTGTTGATGTCGACCTGTTTCAGCGAAATGCTGAAGTTCTTGTTAGACATCTTGGCGCTTTGCAGTATGGTCTCTACCAGCACTCTCATGCGTTGGTTTTCGTCGGCTATGATGCCGATGAAGTTCGACCGCGAGTCGCTGTCCTGCGATATTGTCTCGTCGCGCAGCATCTCGCATGCCAGACCGATAGTGGATATTGGCGTCTTTATTTCATGGGTCATGTTGTTGATGAATTCGGTCTTCATCTGGTCCAGTTTGCGCTGGTTCGATATGGTGCGCAGCGAGATGAGAAACATGACGGCAACAACAAGAATGAGAAAAAGGCTCATGTATGTGTATACCTTTGTGTTGCGCTGCAGAAAGAGTTCCGAATCCGGGAAATGGAGTATGATGAAAAACTGGCCTGCCGAAACAACCCCGATTGGCTGGAAACTGAACCGATAGGGCGATAGCTCCAAGCGGTCCTCCATACTCGGCTTTGAGCTGTAGAGGAACGACCCTTGCGCCCCGTCGTACAGGCCCACGACCGGATGAAGGTCGATGCCGTTGACCAACAGTTCGTCGACTATCATGGAGTCAAGCTCCTGGAAGTTGAACGCTGTAGCAGGGTGCGATGCCGTCTGCAGTACCTCGCCGTTCAGCTGTTTGATAACCTCGTCCATGGCATTGCTCACGCCGACGTTGAACATGTTGTCGCTGATGGAGAAGGTGCGCCGTGTCTGCACAAACTGTATGACCACCAAACTGACGGCCGCCAGCGCGAAAATGGATATAATGAATACTCTAAACCAGCGTTTCATCTCTGAGTTTGTTTTATGTAATTGTTTATTATAACGGATGTTAAATAAAAATATTATTCAACAGTGCCGGTGTAAGCGTTTTTTTTCGTATTTTTGCAAAATACAACCATATACATAATTATCAGATAGCATAAATTATGAAGATAGGAGTTATCATAGCCATGGACATCGAGTATCGCCAGATGCGCGATGCATTAGGCGGCGACTGTGGGCGTCTCGGCAACAATGAGATAGTTCTTTGGCGGTGCGGTGTCGGCAAGGTGAATGCTGCCGTAGGCACAATGCGTCTCGTGTCGGAACATCACCCCGACGCCATCGTCAGTACTGGTCTGGCCGGAGGAATCGATCCCTTGTTGAACGTGATGGACATCTTCGTCGCCACGCAGTGCGTTTACCATGACGTGGATTGCGGCGGCATCAGCGAGGACGGCCCCTGCGTGCTCGGACAGGTGCAGGGTCTGCCGGCACGCTACGATGCCGACCCACGTCTTCTCGACCATGCCCTCGAGGTTCCCATCAAGGACGGCGAGCGCCGAATGACGGGCCTCATCTGCACCGGCGACCAGTTCATCACCGACCGGGAGCGCCAAAACGGCATCAAACGCCATTTCCCTGACGGTCTTGCATGCGATATGGAGAGCGCTGCCATAGCACAGACATGCTATCTGCTCAATGTGCCGTTCGTAAGTCTGCGTGTCATAAGCGACACCCCGGGACGTACCGACGACCATCATATGCAGTGGGCCGATTTCCTCGCCTCGATGTGCGACCGCTCGTTCCGCTTTGTAAAGAATTATTTGGAAATGCTTTAACGATATGGAAGTAATACAGAGTTTCACCATCGACCACACCCACCTGAAGCCTGGCATATATGTATCGCGTGTGGATAAAGGCTTCACCACTTTCGATCTCCGCATCATCGAGCCCAACAAGGAACCTGCCGTGGCTCCGGCTGCCATGCACAGCCTCGAACACCTGATGGCCACTTGGTTCCGCAACTCGTCTGCCAAAGACGATGTCGTATATGTCGGTCCCATGGGATGCCTCACGGGCATGTATCTCATCATGACCGGCAGCTACACCGTCGAGGACATCCGTAGCCTGACTATCGAATGCTTGGAGTGGATACTGACCCAGACAGAGGTCCCGGCCACCACGCCCGAAACATGCGGCAACTATCTGTTGCACGACCTGCCTATGTGCCATTGGGAGAGCCGCAGGTATCTCGACCGCCTGAAGAATGATTTCCATTGCGAATACGCCAAGTTGCATGTCGAGCTGAACGACGGTATGGTTTTTGCCGACGCATGATGCTTCGCACATAAGAAATTGAAAAGGGGTTCACCGTCTCTGGTGAGCCCCCTTTTCTATCAAAACCATGAAAACTTTCTACCATTTTGTTTTCGACTGCAAAAATACAATGTTTTTTCCATAACGATGCGCTGTTTGCGCCCGAAGCGCCTATTTTTATTGCCGAAGTGTCTATTTTGGCTTGTGACAAGCATAAAAAAAGGCCTGCTATTAAGCAGGCCTTTTTTTGGTTTATACTTCTGATGGTTTAGAAGTGGTAGTTGAAGCCGAGACGGAAGGCGCCGAGGTGGGCGTTGAGGGTCTGGGCATTGGCATTGGCGTTGAAGCCCAAAGTGTTGGTGACATCGGTGTTGACGAGGAAGTCGTCGTCCCAGCCGCTGGTGGTCATGGCACCATAGTTCTTGATGGCTGCATGGGTGTAGCTCAGTCCGGCGAGGTCGATGAAGAGGTCGGCCGAGAAGTGCTCGTTGATGCGGTAGTTGACACCCGGGGTGATGCCGAGGTTAATGGCGCTCATGCTGGTGGTGCCATCGTTCTCGGTGCTGACGTCGGTACCGGTGACATTGCTGAAGGTGCTGTTTTTGGTGCGCGGCGACCAGCCGTAGCCAAGTTGAGCCTGGCAGAAGAAACTGAAGTTGCCGGCAGTGGCGAAGTAGTAGCGGAAGTAGGGGGCAATGGCGAAGCTGCTCGTGCTTGTCTTGGCCCAAGCTTCCTTGTCGGCAGCATAAGCGGCTGAGGTGTAGGTCTTGGTGCTGCTCGTGATGATGTCGAACTCGAGACCGACCTGCATCTTGTCGTTGATGACGTAGCTGATGACCGGGGCGATGGTCAGGCTGTTTGTGGCGGTATTGGGCACACTGAATGCAGTGAGAGGGGAGTTGGCCTCATAGTTGTCGGAACCGCCAGTGGTGTTGAAACCGATTTCGCCACCGATGATGAACTGAGCGTTGGCCGCAAATGCGAAAGCGGCGACTGCGATGGTAAGAATTGCTTTTTTCATTTTCTGTTATTTTTTGGGGTTGTTAATTTGTTTTTTTACGTTGTCATCCAATATGTTTGACGATGCAAAAGTACAAACTTTTATCGATATGGCAAAAAAAAAGTGCGCCGTGGCGCACTTTTTAACGTTTGAAGTGTCTATTTTTGTTAGAAATACAGGTCGCGTTCGCCTTCGCCAATCTTGCAGAGATTGCCTTCCACGCGACGTTTGAGTTCTTCTTTCGGGAAGGTCTGAGTCAGCTCTTTGAGCAGACGCAGTCCTTTTTCTTTGGTCTCGGGGCTGGCGTAGTCTTCCAGATATTCGCGGAAAGTGAACATGGCGTTCGGCTTGCAGTATTCTTTGATAAGGCCGGGTTTGGCCAGGTCCATGAAGTCGGCGCCGACGCGGCCTTTGCGGTAGCATCCGGTGCAGAAACTGGGAATGTAGCCGCCGTCGATCATCATGGAGATGACCTCGTCGAGCGAGCGGTGGTCGCCGAGGGTGAACTGTGCGCCGGTCGAGCCCGTCTTCTCGTAGGGCTTGGCTTTGGTGTTGTCGCCTTCCTCGTCGTAGCCACCGGGGTTGGTTTCGCTGGCGGCGCTGATCTGGCTAACGCCGTAGCGCACCAGCTGGTCGCGCAGTTCGGGCCGCTCGCGTGTGCTTATGATGATGCCGGTGTAGGGCATGGCGATACGGATGATGGCTATTATCTTCATGAAGTCTTTGTCGCTCACCGGATGCGGTATGTTCTCGCGCTGGCTGAAGGGTGTGCCCTCTGCGGGCTCGATGCGCGGGAAGCTGACGGTGTGCGGGCCGCAGCCGTAGTCTTCTTCCAGATGGCGTGCGTGCTCCATGATGGCCAGTATCTCGAAGCGGTAGTCGACCAATCCGAACAGAGCGCCGATGCCCACATCGTTGATGCCGCCTTCTTGGGCACGGTCCATACAGGTGAGTCGGTAGAGGTAGTCGGCCTTGGGGGTGCCGGCAGGGTGGAACTGTGCGTAGGCCACCGGGTCGTAGGTCTCCTGGAAGCAGACGTAGGTGCCTATTTTCTCGGCCTTGAGTTTGGCGTAGTCTTCTACGCTCATGGGCGCGAGTTCAACGTTGATGCGTCGTATGCTGGAGCCTTTCTCGTCGCGTGCGGCGTAGGTGCGTCGTATGGCTTCGACCATGTAGTTGGCGTCGTTGCGAGGGCTTTCGCCGCAGATGAGCAGGGCACGCTTGTGGCCCATGCGCAGCAGGTGCAGGGTCTCGGTCTCGATTTCGTCGAGGGTGAGTATCTTGCGCTTCAGGGCTTTGTTGTCGCGGCGGAAACCGCAGTAAACGCAGTTGTTGACGCAGGCGTTGCCGGTGTAGATAGGGGCGAAGAGCACCAGACGGCGGCCGTAGATTTCGTCTTTTGCGTATTCGGCGGTGTCGAGGATTTTCTGTATGCCGGCTTCGTCTTCGACGCTGAGCAGCTTGGCCACGTCTTCGAGGTTGAGGCCTTTGAGCTTGCGCGCTTTGTTCAATATGTCGTTCAGTTGGCTCTCGGTCGGCGCGTTGTTTTCGAGCATGCCGTAGAGCTTGTCGCGATCGATGAAATTTTGGTGTCTCATTTTTTGTTTTATTTTTAAGATTAATATTCTTTATTTATTTAGGTTGTCCTAGGTTATCCTAGGTTGTCCTAGGGACTTCCTATTCTTGCGGTACAACCACGGCTTTCGATGTGACGCCTTGCAGGCGGCCGAGCGGACCGGTCAGGGCGTTGATGTCGGCCATGGTGCCCTCAACGATGAGGGATATGACGGCCACAGGGCGGTCGTGGAAAGGAAGCCCTTGCCGACAAAGGATAATACCGGCATGCTCTGACAACAATTGGTTGACGGAAGGCGACACTTCGCGGTCGCGAATGAGTATGGTTATCGTTCCTATTCTCTTCTCCATCAGGTGTTAGGCTTTTGGATTAGACTTTGGTTTAACGAGGCAAAGATACAGCTTTTTTCTGATATGACGGAAAAAAGTTGTATCCTGTCGTTCGTCAGCGCACCACCTCGATGAGGCCGTTGCGTTTGGTGATGCCAAAGCGGCCGCGGGCAGTGAATCGGTAGTAGTAGGCACCGTCGGGCGAGTTGGTGGCATTGGGATTCCACATCTGGTCTTCGGTACGCAGGTTTTTGACGTGGTATACCAAGGCACCCCACTGGTTGTATATCCACAGCTCGTTGGTTGGATATTCGCCGTACTCGACCAGATTGACAATCACCCATGTGTCGTTGACGCCGTCGTCGTTGGGGGTGACGAGGTTGGGGAATTGCAGGTAGTCGTTGGTGATGGTCACTGTGTGCGTGACGCTGTCGATGCAAGTGTGCTCGATGCTGCCGATGCTGAAACTGGCCATCGAGATGCTGTCGAACGGACCGAAGTCGAGTGTGTCGAGTGTGTGGAGCCAATAGGTGGTGAGGGTGACGTCGGCGTCGCCCGTGATGCCTTCGTTGCCTTCGCCCCAACTATAGTATGGGTTGAGGGCGGTCGAGGTGTCGCCGTCGCCGGTGGGCGACCCTATCTGCCATAGGTAGGTGAGCGGATAGGTCGAGTCGGCGCTCCATGCGGTGCTGTCGAGGGTCGAGCGGTTGAGGAACTGGGTCTCGGGATGCGACATGACAGGCACTTCCGGATCCTGTATAAAGTCTGCCTTGGGCGAACGGAAGATGGCTACGGGCCATGAAGCGGTGTCTATGCATCCGAGGTTGCTTTCTGTGATCAGCGTGGCTATGGCCGGTGTCGGGTTGCCCGAGGTCGGGAAGTCGAATGAGAAGAGCGAGTCGGTCGAAGTGGCCACACTGTCGGCAGTGGCCACAATCCATAGGCGCGAGGCTAAGTCAGGAGTGGTGTCCCAAAGCTGCAGGGTTGTCGACGAGCAGCTGACGAGCAGGCTGTCGGGCGTCTCCCACGGCTGGGCGTCGAAGCGGTAGTAGGTGGCCGGGCGGTAGTTGGAATCGCGCGGCACCAGGTTGACGTGCACCAGGCTGTCGCAGTCGGCCCTGGTGCTCAGCATGACTTCGACCGTGGTCGGGCCGCCGTAGTCTACGCCGTGGTATATGTACGGTCGGTTGGGACAGATGACTATGGTGTCTGAAACCTCGTATATGCCGCCAATATGGGCAATGTATGTCACCGTGCTGTCGGCGCCGTGGCTGTCGGTCAGCGGCACCACTATGGTGTCGGCATAGCTCATGGTGTCGGCGCGACCCGCCACAGAGTCGAACACTGCGCTGTCGAACTGGTAGGGTAGCTGGTTGCGGCAGATGTGGCGCATCAGGGTGGTGTCTGTGTTGGGCCAAACATGCAGCGTGTAGTGCACTATGGTGTCGCATGCTGCCGAGCCGCGAATTATCGTGGTGTCGGTCGAACCGTTGAAGCTGATGCCGCGGAAAGTGTGTGGCAGCTGGTTCTCTACAATGGTGTCGCTGTATGCAGCCGTGGGGTTGTCTACGACGTAGAGTGTGAAGGTGATGGTGCTGTCGGCACCATGGGTGGTGGTTGTGTTAAAGGTGTAGGTGGCCGCGTTGGTGGTGGGGTTTAGCGGTGTTCCGTTGAAGAGGTATGGCAGGGTGTTGCGGCATGTGGTGGCGCTGAAGGCGGTGTCGCGGTTGCGCCATACGGTGAGCGTGAAGTCTATCAGGCTGTCGCAGCCGTGGGTTGTGGCCGCATGCATCGTCCAGTGCAGGCCCACATGGTCGGGGTTGTTGCTGATGTCGAAGTTGGCCATGGAGACGATGGTTCCGGCCACAGGGTAGGGCAGGTCGTTTTCGACCACGGTGTCGTTGATCACGGTGTCGCTGCTGTGGTGCACGGTGAGGTGCAGCATACGCGAACTGTCGCAGCCGTGTATGGTAGGTGTGGGCAGCAGGTAGGTGTAGTTGCCGCTGGCTGTGTGCTGCGAGCCGCGCCACGACATGCTGTCGCAGACCTCGGCTGTGGTGTCCGATGTCTGTGACGGCCATGCGGTGAGCTGCAGGGTGTGCAGGCTGTCGCAGAGACCGGGGTTGGGAGTGGCCACATAGTAGGTGCCGCTCTGCGTGTAGGTGCCGCCGCGGAAGAGGTAGCCCTGACCCTGGCAGATCTCGGCCACGGTGGTGTCTATGGGCTGCATGCCTTCGGGCAGCGTCAGTGTGAATGTCATGTAGGCGGTGTCGGTGCATTCGCTGCCGGCAATGCCGCTGACCAGCATCACCGTGTAGGTGCCGGGCATTATATAGGTACTCGAACCATGGTAGGTGGTCGCAGTCTGGCCGTTGCCGAAGTCCCAGTATGCCGATTCGCATTGCTCGCCCTCGATGCGGGTGACATTGTCTTTGCTCACTCCGCTGGTGTTGACGAAGGTCAGGCGGAAGCGGCAGTCCTGCACCGTCATCATCGTGTCGAACGAGGCCATCGGGTAGCGAGTGCCGCCGTAGGCGCTGATGGTAAAGCTGCAGCTGGCGTTGTCTATCTTGCTCAGGTCGCAGTAGTAGGTGACGTCTTCTGTCGGTATGGTGAGGCTCTGCTCGGTGCCTACGGTGACGGTGGGTGCGCTCTCCTTGTACCAGCGGTAGTTGAATCCCGCCGGGGCGGTGAGGGTGTTGCTCTCCACGTTGCCACAGGTGGTTGTGGTGAGGCTCTTGCGCATGCATTCCAGCGTGAAGTAGGCGTAGCCGTAGTGCGAGCCTTCGTTGCAGTCGTAGGTGATCAGTCGTATGTATACTTTCTGGTTGGCATAGTCGGTCAGGTCGATGCCCACCGTGGTCCAGTCTTTCCACAGCACGCCGTCGGCGGCCGAGTTCCATCCGAGGGCGCTGTTGGCTACAAAGTCGGCCGACGAGCATTCGGGGTCTATCTCGTTGTAGTTCTCGTCAAGTATCTGCAGGCGGAAGCGCGGCTGGTCTTCAGGGGCGTGGTTGGGGTCTTGCAGCACGGCGGCGTAGCGCAGCAGCAGGAGCTGGAAGCTGGCGGTGTCGACAAAGAGGCTGTAGGTGACGGCTTCGGCGTAGCCGGGGTCGGTGTTGCGGGTGTCCCAGTTGCCGAGGCGCACACTCGAGGTGTAGTCCTCGGGCACAACGCGCAGCAGACCGCCGGTGCGCGGGTCGCGGGCCGCGGTGTCGGTGCATACTGTGTGGCGGCTCAGCGCCGAATCGGCACCGTAGTCTACCACACCGGCATACTCGAAGGGGTTGTCGTAGGTGCCAAAGGTGAAGCTGGCGTTGGGCGAGTCGAGCTCGGCGGGGTCTACGCAGTCGCCCGCTTCGGGCGGTGTGACGAGGCTCACGCTGTCGATATACTCCGAGCTGCACGGCTCGCCTGCGGTTCCGCAAACCGATGTCAGGCGGAAGGTGTAGGTGCTCTTCGGACTAAGGTCGTAGAGCGTCAGCGGCGGTGCCGTGGGATTGACGGTGAGCATCGTGTTGCCGTTTCTCACCACGTCGACACTCAGCGTCGGTGAGCCCACCTGCGTCCAGTCGAGGGTTATGTTGTCGGCTTCGACGTTGGTCGGGTGCAGCCCGTAGGCGGCGCATTGGCCAAGATGCAGGTCGTCTATATAGAGGGTGTCTGCACCATAGTCCGACGACCAGTAGTTGAATCTGAGTGCGCGGGCATTGTCCGGGGCCTCGCTCAGGTCTACCACGACATGTACCCATTCGCCGTGCGACGAATATGTGCCGCCTACGGTGTAGGAACCGTTGTTGCTGTGGGGTATGTTGGTGGTGGCAATATTGAGCCATTCGATGGCTTTGCCGTAGAACCAGAAGTCGAGCATGTAGTTGCTCAGGGTGTCAACGTCGATTTCGGGGCTGTACAGATAGCTGGCAGAATAGCTTGTACCGGTGGCCATGCTGTTGGCGCCGCTGTGCGCGCGCTGGTCGGTCACCGTGATCTGGCACCCGTTGGTGGCGGCCCAGCTTGCAGGCTGCAAGCCTACGGTGTTGGTGTCGAAGTCGATGCATGCAGGCACCGTTATGGGCGGGTCGAGGGTGGTGACGGTGGTGGGTGCGGCGTTGCAGACGAGCGTGTTGCTGTCGCAGCGGAAGTAGATGTCGTAGGTCGTGGTGGGGTCGAGGGTGAGCGCGAAGGGCAGCGAGTCGATGCGCACCAGGGTGCCGGTGTCGGGCGTGAAGCCCGTGGGGCCGTATTCCACATAGAAGCCTGAGTCTATGGCCGAGATGGTGGCGGTGTTCCACGATGTGAGCACAGCCGATGCCGTGCGGGCTGCAAACATGTTGGGACATTCGGAGAGGGTGATCCACGAAAGGTACGCCCTGTTGCTCGAAGTGCCGGCTTTGTTGCGGTGGCGGAAGGCTATCCAACGGCCATTGCCGCTGTATCCGGCCAGGCTCGTCTGGTGGTGTGCCCAGGAATAGTAGGTGTTGTCGCCGTTGGTGACGGTGTCTATCGGCACAAAGGTGCTGCTGTCGTAGGCGTCGGTCATCACGCCCACCTCTATCGTGTCGTAGGCATAGTCGGCGGTCATGTAGAAGCCGATGTGATACTGCGATGCATCGCCGTCGAGGTATGGCATCAGCATATACGACGTCCTGGTTGTCTGGTTGTCCCAGGTGTTGTACATTTCGAACGAGTAGCGCCCGTTGAGGTAGTTGAAGTAGGGAACGTCATTGTTTGGCAGCATGAGCCACTGCTCCTGCGGGGTATAGTCGTCGACGCATGTCGGTATGTCGAGGGTGTCGCTCAGGCGGCATTGTATTATGCCGAGGTCGCATCCGTTGCCTGCGGTGTCCATCACCCGCGTGAGGTTGAAGTATTCCACGTGGTTGGCGGCGGTGATTTCGTATGTCGCGGTGTCTATGGTGATGATGCTGTCGGTGCCGTAGCCGTCGGCATAGCGCAGGTACACCGGCTGGTCGGTGCCCGACACCTTTACCGTGACGGTGCGCGGCGTGTAGCGGCTCACCTTCACCGTGCCGTACATCATCGCCACGCGGTCAATCATGGCCAAGCTGTTGCTGCGCAGGGCCACGCGGCGGCTGCCGATGGAGTCTATCTGGGCCGTCATCGTTATCCATGAGGTGCGTTGCCCGTTGTTGGTCAGCGGTACGAATGTCGAGGTGTCGAGCGAAGAGTCTATGGTGCCTATCTCCAAAGAGTTGTAATCCCACACATGTGCGTAGAGCTCCACGGTCATCGAGCCGGTCTGGAATGTGGGCGGCAGCACGGCGATCTGTCTTGGACGTCCCCATCCGCCGAAGCTCAGCACCTCGCCCCAGCCGTAGTCGATGAAATTGGTTACGTCGTCGTCGACCAGGAAGTCCCAGTTCTGGGGCATCGTGGCAAAGCGCTCGCAGTAGGGCAGGTTGATGCGGTTTTCGATGGTGACGAGGTATGCCGGGGCGCAGCTGGTGATGTAGTTCACGCATTGGTAGCTGACCTGGTAGGTGGCGCCGAGCATGAGGTTGGCAATCTCGAAGGGCGAGGTGGTGACGTGGTAGGTCTGGCTTTCGGCATATCCCACACGTTGCACGGTGAGCATGTAGTCGGGTGTCTCGTCGCCGTTGCGCATGGTGCATATCAGGCGTCCGCCCTCGCTCTTGAAGTCCACTATCGGGCAGGCAAAGATGCCCAGCATGTCCACCCTTGCCGTGTCGCTGCCGTGGGCCTTGATGGCCATGGCAAACGAGGTGTCGGTCGGCATGTCGTGCAGGATGAAGGTGCTCATGCGTGCGGTGATGGTGTCGGTCGGGTAGAAGTCGACACTGTCGAGCGTATAGCCGAAGAAGAGGGTGTCGTCGTCGGGCTTGCTTATGACGAAGCTGGTGCCGTTGCGGTTGCCCAGCGGATACAGCGCAGCCATCTGCGTGAATACGAGTATGCCGTCGTCGACGCGGGCGCTGTCGGTGAAGTGCCACCCCGTGGGCAGCTCGTAGCTCAGCAGCTCGTCGAAGGTGAAGCACTCCTGGTAGAAGGTGCCCGTGGCGTTGGTGATGAAGTAGACGGCATACGACGGGCAGCCCGCCGTGGTGTCGGCTGGCACGGTGACGTAGACCAGGTAGAGCGTGCCGCTGTCGAGCCCGCCTATAGGCAGGTCGCCGTTGCCGGGCGTCCACATCAGGGTGGTGTCTATGCTGCCGCCCACTATGTTCAGCAGTATGCTGTCGGCTCCAATCAGTGTGTCGAGGTGGAGCACCGCCGAGTCTACGCCGACAAACGCCATGCTCACGTTGCCGTAGGCTGCGGTGTCAATCGTAAGCTCGTCGATGTAGAGGTAGTGCGGCTCATATTGGTGCCTGTGGAACCAGCGCAACGCCAGCCGCCCTTCGCCGCCCGCCACGCTGTCGGCCAGCGGGAAGAGGTAGTGGTGGCGATTTGCGCCGAGCATGATGGTGTCGGTGGGTATGAATCGTTGTTTGTGGTAGGGGAAGTATCCCACCACCAGCCACGAAGTGTCGATGCTGGCGGTGGCGTAGAAACTCATCACCGCACCGGTGTCGAGCCTCAGGTCGGGCAGGTGGACGGTGTTGTTGTACGAGTCTTCGAAGCCGTATGAGAACAAGCTCAGCGTGTTGCCTACGTTGTAGTAGTGGGGGTGCTGCATTATGCTTGGGTAGCCGTTGTTGCTGCTTTCTATGACGCCCCAGTCGCGGCTGAAGAGCTCTACGGTGGCAATCTCGCTGCAGTAGGGTTGGCCGTGGCCGTAGCCTTGGGTGTAGATGTAGTTCTTGAAGTCGGCGCACGGCGTCTGGTCGGGGCGCCACAGGTAGACGTCGTAGCCGTTGTAGGGCCAGATGTCGCTGCAGAGTGTGGCGCGGTCGGTGGCCGTCACGGTGTCGCGGTGGCCTGTGCCGAGGGTGAATCCGCTGTGCCCGTATTCGATTATTGCGCTGTCAACAACGGTGTTCCAGCGCACCTCGATGCAGGTGTCGTAGCCGTGGGCCTCGTGGGCTATCAGGTAGGGCTCGCTGCCGATATACACGCCCGAGATGTTGATGGAGTAGGCCCAATCGCTGGTCACCTTCAAGGCTATGCTTTGGTTGGTGTCGTCGGCCGGTATGGTGAAGCTGAAGACGCTGTCTATCCATACGTTGCCGTTCATCACCAGCGTGTCTATCGGGCTGAAGGTGGTGGTGTCGTCGGGGAAGCGCACTGTGCCTGCGATGAGGTATACGTGGTCGCCGTAGCCGTAGTAGTTGGTGCGCACGCTGACGGTCTTGCCGGGCAGGCCGCTCAGCCGCGGGCTGCAGAGCATCGGGAAGTAGGGCAGCTCGTAGTTGCATCCTCGGTCGAGGTACACCCCGTTGTCGGTGCTGTAGTTGTAGCAGCTGTAGTTTGGGGCGTGGAGCAGCCATCCTGCGGGCAGTCCGTTCTGCCCGTTGAATCCGCTGCAGAACCCGTCCGACGGTATCGGACCCGCTTCGGTGCGGACCGTGATGCCGGCATTCGAGCCTTCGCAGTCGGGATATATGGTGAAGAGGTAGTAGGTCTCGGGGTCAAGGTCGGCAATGGTCAGGGGCGACGTGACGCCGCTGAAGGTCAGGCTGTCGGTCAGGTCGTAGGGGTGGCGCACACCCACCGTGGCCGTCGTGCCGTCGGTGATGTTCCAGCTGATGGTGACGAAGGTGTCGCGCACCGTCACCGGCTGCAGGTCGGTCACCTGGCAGAGGGCCGTCTGCGGCATGTCGATATACACGCGCCGGCCGGTGCCGTCCTGGTCGCTCTGCTTCATCATCAAGGCCAGGCGCGCCCGCGTCTCGCTGCGCTGCCATGTGATGGTGTAGGCCTGCCACGAGCCTTCGTTGTCGAGGGTGATGGTCTCTATGCGCTCAAATTCCGATGTGTCGTTGCCGTTCACCTCGGCGGGCAGGGTGCCCACCACCACCTTGGTGCCCCAGTGGGTGGCATAGAGCATGAGGGTGGTCGTCACCTCGTCGCCGTTGGTGGCTATCGTGGGCGTGGCCACCACGCCGTAGTGGCCGCCTTGCGCGTTGCTGCCGCTGGTGAGCATCAGGCTGTTGACGCCGTCCGAGGCGGTGGTCGACACCACCTGCGGCTGCGTGGCCGCATTGTCGAAGTTGGCCTGCTTCAACCAGCAGTCGGGCATCTGGCCTATGGCGCAGTCTTCGAAGCTCTCGCCAAACGGAAGCTTCACGTCGGCGCAGCCGGTGCGTATCGATGTCGTGGCGGCGCAGCAGGCGCTGGGCGTAGTGCTGTCGTACACGGTGAAGGTGTACAGCGTTGCGCCGCTCAGCCCGCCGATGGTGGCGTTGTTGGTGGTGCTGACGGTCTTCACTGTGCCTCCGTCTATCGCGTAGTGGGCCGCGGGGTCGCCGTTCCAGCTCAGCACCACGGTCGTGTCGTCGGTCAGAGTGGCCGTAAGGCCGGTCACGGCGTTGCTGCACGAGCTGGCGCTCGATGAGATGCTCCACATCAGCTCGAAGCCGTCGCGCACCACGCTGCCGTCGGTGTGGAAGGTGATGGTCATGCTGCCGCCGTCGGCGGTGAGGTCTACCACACCTATGCCGCGGTAGTTGGCCGTGAGGGGCTGCCCGCCGTGCACATAGCTGATGTCGAGATAGTCGCAGCAGTTCTCGGTGTTGAAGTTGCCGCTCAGGTGCATCTCGTCGCCTGCGGCCCACTGCAGCTGCACCGTGCCGTGGAAACTGTTCGAATAGATGCCGTCGGCTCCGCCGTCGTCGACGATGAACCCCGACGAGCATCCGGCGGCGGTCACCGTCAGAGTCGTCCCGTTCTGCATCACCGTCTGAGCTCCGGCTCCCGTCGCCATGAGCATCATCGCCAATGCCGCCGCCATGTGTTTTATGCGGCTATATATATTCTTTTTCTGTTTTTTCATCTCCATGTGTCGTTTTAGTCAATCTGCAAAGCGCTGGCTGTCAGTCGAGATGCCAGTGTTGCGGTGTTATATGTTAGAATGCAAATATAATAAATTTTCTCTTTCGCAACAAAAAAAAAGCGCTTCCCGTACCCTTTTTCCACACTACCGGTACAACCGTTGTACGATACATGTACGATATATGTAAGATACTTGTACGATTGCCAATCGTACAAGTATCGTACATATATCGTACATGTATCGTACAACGGCTGTACCGGTGCTGTGACGGAACTGGTTTTTAGCACCTTCCGAAAATGCCTTTTTTTTGACCTTTGGTGAAGTTTTTTCTTGGCTATTGAAAAAAAAGTTGTATTTTTGCATTTTGAATTTATGCGCAATATGATGAAGAAAATAGCACTCCTTTTCGCTGCCGTGGCCCTCGGCGCAGCAGTTCAGGCACAGGTCGTCGTCGGCCTGCAAGGCGGTTATTATCAGCACAAAACGAATAACCCGGCTGTGCTGTTGCAGTTCGGCAACACCACCCACAGCAACCTCTACACCGACACCGTAGCGCTGTCGACGTCGGAAGCCAATATCATCGGCGGGCTGCAGATCGGCTACCAGATTCTGCCCAATCTCTACGTCGGAGTCATGGGCGGCTACCTCAGCCAAAGCAGCGAGAGCGTACACAGCCGCGACTATATGCTCATCACCGAGGCCTCGCACAGTTTCCACACCGGCCAGTGGGAGACCGTCAACGAGCACGCCTTCAAGACCTCGCGCTCCGGCTGGACCGTCGCCCCGCAGGTCAAGTACGAGTTTGCCCGCTACGGCAATATGCACTTCAACCTCCTGCTCCAGGCCGACATACGCTCGCTCGGCTACAGCACCGTCACCGAGAGCTTCCGCAAGCCTTTTGAGAACAACAACGAATATGTCGAAATCGACCCGTATCTCGATAGCGTCAAGTATTTCTCGTGGAGCGTAAGCCTCAGGCCGACACTCGTCTACGACTTCTCTACCCACCTCAGCGCCGAGCTCAGCCTCGATTTCCTCAGCATCGGCTATGCCAACGAGAAGGTGAGCTACGACGGCACCGAACGGGTCTACGAGGCCTCCGACTACGCACACCAGAACGCCCCGTTCCTCGTCGGTCCTCACGCCGAGACCGCCAGCACCTTCTACGCCGGCCTCAACACCCTCATGCAGACCCTCCGTTGGGAGAGCCCCATGCTCCGACTCGGCTTCAACTGGAAGTTTTAACTGTGGAGGCCAGTGGCCAGTGGTTAGTGGTCAGTGGCCAGTGACCAGTTGCCATTAATCTGCGAGTAACGTAAAATATCTTTCGTGTCGGTTAAGTCGTATACAGATTTGGTAGTGTGGCAGAAAGCTATGCTCGTGGCAGAAAACACATACAAGCTTGTGCGTATGCTGCCGCGAGAAGAATTGTATGGCTTGTCCGATCAGATGCGTCGTAGCGCAGTGTCTATTGCATCAAACATTGCAGAAGGACAGAATCGTCCGCAGAATTTTTGAAACTTATCAGTTACGCGCAAGGTTCGAGGGCGGAGTTGGAAACGCAGATAATGCTTACTATACGATTGGGATTTCTCGATTCCGAAACGGCCGAAGAAACGATAAACCTGCTTGGTGAAATTGGTAGAATGCTAAATGCCATAAAGAATAAAATTGTTGTTAAATAACACTAACCACTGCCCACTAACCACTAACCACTGCCCACTAACCACTACTCACTGACCACTGCCCACTGCCCACTAACCACTACTCACTGACCACTGACCACTAACCACTGACCACTAACCACTGACCACTAAAGATATGTATACAACCGACAATAAACTGTACATTGCGCACTGCGACGACGGGGCGCTGAATATCGTGGGCCGCATGGCCAACCGCCACGGCCTCATAGCCGGTGCCACCGGCACCGGCAAGACCGTCACCCTCCAGGTCATGGCCGAGACCTTCTGCCAGGCCGGCGTGCCATGCTTCATGGCCGACATGAAGGGCGACCTCAGCGGCATCAGCCAGGCCGGCAAGATGAGCTCCTTCATCGAGAAACGCAAGGACGCCTTCGGCGTGCCCAACCCCGAGTTTCAGGCTTGCCCAGTGCGCTTCTTCGACGTCTTCGGCGAGCAGGGCCACCCCATCCGCGCCACCGTGAGCCAGATGGGCCCGCAGCTGCTCAGCCGTCTCCTCGGCCTCAACGAGACGCAGGACGGCGTGCTCAACATCGTCTTCCGCATCGCCGACGACCGCGGTCTCCTCATCCTCGACATGAAAGACCTCCGCGCCATGCTCGACTATGTGGCCAAGCATGCCAAGGAGTACACCACACAATACGGCAACATCTCCACCGCCACAGTGGGCGCCATACAGCGCTCGCTGCTGCAGCTCGACGCTCAGGGGGCCGACCGCTTCTTCGGCGAGCCCAGCTTCGACATCATGGACCTCCTGCAGACCGAGGGCGGCAAGGGCGTCATGAATGTCCTTGCGGCCGACAAGCTGATGCTGCAGCCCAAGCTCTACAGCACCTTCCTGCTGTGGCTGCTGAGCGAGCTCTACAGCACCCTGCCCGAGGTGGGCGACCAGGAGCTGCCACGCCTTGTCTTCTTCTTCGACGAGGCCCACATGCTCTTCGACGACACCAGCAAGGCACTCGTCGACAAGATAGAGCAGGTCATACGCCTCATCCGCTCCAAGGGCGTGGGCATCTATTTCGTCACACAGAGCCCCACCGATATACCCGAGAATATTCTCGGCCAGCTGGGCAACCGCGTGCAGCATGCCCTGCGAGCCTATACGCCCAAGGACCAGAAGGCCGTACGCACCGCCGCCGACACCTTCCGCGCCAACCCGGCATTCCGCACCGACGAGGCCATCCAGACCCTCGAAACCGGCGAAGCCCTCGTCAGCTTCCTCGACGAGAAGGGCGCCCCCAGTATGGTGCAGCGTGCCAAGATACTCTTCCCGCTCAGTCAGATAGGTGCCGTCACCGAAGGCCAGCGGCTCGACATCATCAAGCAGAGTCGACTCTACGGCAAATACGACACCATGGTGGACCGCGAGAGCGCCTTCGAGCAGCTCATAAGCGAGGCCGAAGAACTGGCCAATCAGAATACTCAGAATACTCCGAGCAATCCGGTTAATCAGAATACTCCGAGTACTCAGACCCCTCAGACCAAAGAGCCCAAGAAGAAAGCGGGTCTCGGCAGCAAGCTCCTCAAGGCCGCCATCACGGCCCTCACCGCCACAGTGGCCACCGCCGCCGGCACCGCCGTCAGCGACGCCGTCAGTGGCAAGAAGACCAAGAGCAAGACCAGTATGGGTCAGAAGATAGTGAAAAACACCACCTCGACCCTCACCCGCACCCTCACCCGCGACATACTCGGCAATCTGCTGAAATAGGTTTAAGGTTTAAAGTTTAAGGTTTAGGGTTTAAGGTTGTATGCCGTAGAGCCGCGGCGTGCCGCGTCTGCTATAAAAAAGGCTGACGCACCAGGATGTCCACATTGGTGCGTCAGCCTTAAACTATAACCTCTAACCTATAACCTCTAACCTAAAATAACTATTTCCTGTCGAGGTAAATCATGATGTAGTAGGCCAGGGTTGCCAGGCTGGTGACGGCAGCCATCACGTAGGTGTAGGCGGCTGCGCGCAGTGCGCTGGCGGCATAGGTGTGTGTCTCGGGCGAGGTGATAGAACGTTTCTCTATCCACTGCAGGGCTCGCGACGAAGCGTTGATCTCTACCGGCAGGGTGACGAGCGAGAAGAGCGTCGATGCTGCAAAAAGGGCAATGCCTATCAGCAGCAGCGAGGGAAATGCCTTGATCAGCAGCAGTCCGGCCAGGATAACCCATGAGACTATGCGGTTGCTGAAGCTGACCACCGGCACCAGTGCCGAGCGCAGGCTCAGCGGTGCATAGCCTACGGCGTGTTGCACGGCATGGCCGCATTCGTGGGCCGCCACTGCCGCCGCAGCCACCGAGGTGCCGTTGTACACGTCGGGACTCAGGTTGAGCGTGCGGTTGCCCGGGTTGTAGTGGTCGGTCAGCGTTCCCTGCACTATCTGCACCTGCACGTTGTGTATGTCGTGGTCGCGCAGCATCTGCTCGGCCACCTCGCGCCCCGTCAGGCCGCCTTCGGTGCGTATGTGGGAGTACTTCTTAAACTTGCTCTCCACGTTCTTGCTGACGAGCATCGAGACGATGGTCAGCGCGATAAAAACAATCCACATCATTTGCTTCGCAGTGTTATATGGTTGTAGCTCTGCCAGGTGGCCAGCAGGTCGCGGTATTGAGCGTAGTGCTGCGGCTCCACGATGCTGTTCTCCAGCACCAGGCTGCGGCTCACCACGAGTTTCTTGCCGCTCTGCTTCACGCTGACGGTCAGGCTGCCCACGCCTTCGTAGGCTTTGCCTTCGTCGATGGCTTTGCCAACCATCTTCACACCCTTGGGCAGGGTGTATGTGGTGTTGAAGTCCACATAGCAGGCTTTGGCCTGAAGCGGCATGGTGCGCTGCAGCGGCAGCCGACGTGCGTCGAGGGTGTTGTAGGGGGCGCTGATGTCGAGTTGGTAGAATCCGCCTTCGAGGGTGTCGAGCTTCGGGTTGACCACCGTGGTGGTCATGCTTATGGTGTCCACCTCGTCTTTGGCTTCGCCGATGAGTGCCAGCGGCGTGCGGTGGCGTATGTCGAGCGTGTATTCAAGCGTGTCTATCATCACGCCCACCATGTCCATCTTCTCGCCCATGACGCGCGCGCGGAAGCCCTCGTGGCGCAGCACTGCGGCCAGCAGGTTGGCCTTGTCGGCGGCGGTGCCGCAGCCGCTCTGCCAGGTCTCGGCGGCGGTCGAGTGAACGTAGCCCAGGTGTATCGGGTCTATGTCGTTGAGTTTTATGTTGTCGATGAAGAAGTTGCGCGCTGCCACAAGGTTCTCTTTGGCTTCGCGGCTTGTCATGGTCTGACCCATGGCCTCTTCGGCTCCGGCAAATGCGGCCTCGTCGAAGGTGGGCGTCCATTCGGGTGTGGCGTTCATCAGGCGCAGGGTGGGGCGGATGCCTTCGGGCATATAGGGCTCGTTGGGCATCTGCGGTATGCTGCGGGCCACCAGCTTGTAGCTTGTGGTGCTCTGCTTCTGCTCCATGCCGAAGGTGGCGTATTTGTCGTCCTTGTTCAGCTGCACGTTCAGCTCTTGACCTTCGGGCACGCTGATACTCACCTCATAGCGCTCCACAGGGCATTCGCGCATCAGCGGCAGCTCTTCGCACACGAGGTTGTAGTGGCGGTGTATGGTGTAGTCTACCACCACGACGCAGCCTATCTCCATGCCGGTGTGTACCATGGCCAGCTCGCGCAGGTGGTTGAATCGGCCGCAGTCTGCACACTCGGACGGCAGCTGGTAGATGAAAGCGTTCTGCGGCATCTCCACGCGTCGGCCGTCGGCCTGCACGGTATATACCTCGTTGACTGTGAGCTCCTCGATGTCGGGGTTGTAGACCACGAAGGTCTCGCCTTTGTCGGCGTAGGCCGTCAGGGCGCGGTTGCGCATGATCTGCACCTCGTGGCGGTAGTGGTAGTCGCTGGTGCCGTCGGCGTTGACGGTCCACTCCTGCTTTATCAGCTTGTACACCGCATCGGGCTGCTGCGCACGGCATTCAGGCGTCTCAATGCTGAATATGGCAAATATTGTTGCTATAAGAAGACTCTTTTTCATGATGGTTAGTATTGTCTTTATAATTATAATTGGTATTGTCTTTAACTCCCTTAACTCCTTTAACTCCCTTAACTCCCTATTTAAAACTACTTAGTCAAAATCACCGGCGTCTGTGCCATCTTGGTCTGAGCCATGGCAGCGGCGCGGAAAGCGGGCCAGTCGGCGGCTTCGTAGCGGCGTTTGCCGAAGACGGCCTGCTCGCCAAACGTCAGTTCGGTGCCGTTCATCTGTATGCCGCAGCCGAAGCTGGCGGCGGGGTCGGCCACGCCGTCCACCATCGGGTAGTGGAGCTGTGTCGGCGCGAACGGAAGCGTCACAGTCTCGCGGATGTCGACCAGGCGGCTGCAGCGGTCGCTGAAGGGCTGCGTGCGCTCTGCGGCACTCAGGTCGAAGTTGAGGTGACCCATGGCACGGCGGAAGATATTGCGTGCGCTGAGCGGAACGAAGACTATGGTGTTTTTGTCGACCACGGCGTAGCGCGGTATGCGGTAGCTGTAGGTGATAGACACCGGCTGGTCGAGGTATGCGTCGGGGTCGGTATGCTGTATGTCGATGATTTCGGCGTTGGGGGCTATCTTCAGCAGTTCGCGTTCGAGGTTGGCGCGCCAGTCGGCCTGTCGGGCGCTGAAGACGCCGCGCACCGAGGCGTCGCTCTGGCCTTCGGCGCTGACGGTCAGCGTGCCGGTCAGCGTGCCGTCCATGGCTATGCTGCTCTTGCCGCTGATGCGTATGTAGTGGTTCTCGGCGGGCGAGATGGGGGTCTCCATCAGGTCGCAGCCTTCGGCGGTGCCTATCAGGTAGCCCTGCTGCTGCTCGGCGCTGCTCCAAAGCTCGCGCACGTTGGGCACCCATGTCGGGTCGAGCATGCGGAACTCGCCGTTGCGCAGCTGCACGGCACATACCGAGTGGTTGAACTGGTCGGCCGGGATGCGGTCGATGCGCTCGCCTGCCATGGTCATGGCAGCATAGGCTTTGAAACCGGCGGCACGCAGCATGCCGATCAGGGTCGAGGCCTTGTCTTTGCACACGCCGCAGCGGTCGTCCATGTTCATCTTGGCGCTGTGCAGCGTGAAGCCTTCGCCTTCGCCCATCGAGATACCGGCATATCGTATGTTGTCGGCCACCCAGTGGGTCAGGGCGCTGATGCTGTCCATCTCGGTCTTGCAGCTGCGCACTATCTCGTTCACCTTCTGCCGCATCTCGGGTGTGGGCACAAAGCTGCCGTAGTCTTCGTTGACGCCGAAGAACCAGCGGCTCTTGGCCTGCCAGTCGGGGCTGGTAGAGAGGAGCAGCTTGCATTCGATGTCGTTGCTCGCCCAGGCACGCGGTTCGCGTTTCAGCGGCATGATGTCGGTGCCGGTGAAGGTGTAGAGCGAGCGCCCCTCTTCGTCGGCGGCCTCGTGGCGTATGTCGAGCTTGCCGTTGTACACCTTGTACTGCAGCTGCTTGCTGTCCAAGATGTTCAGCTGGTACACCTTGCGCTCCACAGGCTCGTTGCTCCAGAATGGCACGATGTCGTAGTAGTGGCCTTTCATGGGCGGCACATAGCGGCTGTCGTCGTCGGGCAGCGCGGCAAAAGTGCCGTTGAGCGAAGGCTGCTCTCCCTGAACATCCTGAAGGAGTGCGTAGGTGTAGCCTTTCTTGTAGGTCCACACCTCAACCTCGTCGTAGAGGTCCAGGTGGCCCACCTCGACCATCTTCTGGCTCGCACCCCAGTAGATCATGCGGGCAGGAGCCACGTAGTCGTAGACGTCGATGTTGCCCTCGCGGCCTGGCCAAAGCAGGGTGTCGGTCTTGCCGGTGGCGGCGCGGTGCACGAGCAGGCGGTCTATCTCGCAGTAGGCCGACAGCGGGTCGTAGTCCATCTTGATAGTGCTCAGCGAGGCACAGCCTTTGAAGCTGATGGCCCTCACCAAACGGTGGGTCAGCACATGGCTCAAACCCGACTCTTCCATGTATACGCCTGTCGAGTCGAAGAGCGTCACCGTGTTCCGGTCGAAGTATTTGCCACGTATGGCTTTGTCCTGTGCCGATGCGCTGGCGGCGCAGAGTCCTGTCAGCGCGAGAATTAGCAGTATTTTCTTCATTGTGTGTACGTATTTTTCCTGTCGGCAAAAGTACGATTTTTTTTTAATACGCGGTCAAAAAAATTCAAATGATTATCAGCATTTACCATTTTTTATGGCATCAAAGATGCACAGAGTAAAAAAAATACTCTGAAGTGCAAGTTTGTCTAAATAGATGGTACTAAATCTTATTTAAAAACCTCCTATAAAACGATTATGGCAAAAATATTCAGAATGAGACGAGTGGCTGCGTTGGCTGTTGTGCTGATTTTGACTTCTCTGGCGGCTGAGGCCCAGCCTGGTGGCGGCCCCGGCGGCGGCCCCGGCGGTCGTCCACCGATGGGCGGCCCCGGTGGCCGACGTCCGCAGATGGGCAACCGCGACTGGAACAGTATGGGCGACAACCAGAACGCCCGGCAGGTGAAGCAGAAGAAGAAAGTCAAAGAAGGCGACACCTTCAAGGTCGTCGGCTCGCTGCGCGACTCCGTCAGCGGCGAATTCCTGGCTTTCGTCAACGTGGCAGTGCTCGACTCCGCCGATTCGGCGTTTGTCAAAGGTGCCGCCACCAACCTCGACGGCCTCTTTGAGGTCGAAGGTGTACCTGCCGGAAGCTACCTGCTCCGCATCTCAGCCATCGGCTATCAGAACCGCATGGTGCCCTTTAAGGTGAGCAACAACACCGCCCTCGGCACCTTGCGCGTCAAGCCCGGTGCCACCACCCTCGACGCCGTCAGCGTCACCGCCGAGAAACCGCTCTACGCCATGGATGGCGAGAAGATGGTCTACAATGTCGAGGACGACCCCTCCATACAGACTGGCACCACCGAGGACGCCCTGCAGAACGCCCCAGGCGTCGAGGTCGATGTCGAGGGCAACGTCACCCTCCGCGGCGTGTCGAGCGTCGAGATATGGATCAACGACAAACCCTCAAAACTGACCGAAGAGAACCTCAAAACCTATCTGCAGACCCTGCCTGCCAACGCCCTGGCCCGCATCGAGACCATCACCAACCCATCGGCCAAGTATGCCACCGACGCCGAAGCGGTGATCAATATCGTCACTTCGGCGCATATCAAGAGCAATCAGTTTGTCAGCTTCGGCGTCAATGGGAGCAACCAGCCCTTCGTCAGCCCCTGGGTGGGCTATATGTGGGCCAAGGAGAAACTGGGCTTCAATTTCTTTGCCAGTGGCCGCTACTCGCGCCGCGAGAACGCCAGCGAAGGCTGGGCTCTGCGCCGTAGAGACAACGCGGCCGGTGGCTACGACACCACCATGAGCCAGACCACGGCCGACACCAGCATCAGCTCGTCCCTCAGCGGAAACGTCTTCATGAGCCTCAACTACGAAATCGACTCGATGAGCGAACTCAGCTTCGACGCCGGCGGCATGTACAGCGGCAGCAACAGCTACACCAAACGCCTCATGAATCAGACTTTCTTCCTCACCGGTGGCGACAGCATCCTCGACTACCACATCGGCGACACCTCGTCGGCTCCGCGCGGCTTCGGACATGCAGGCGTCGACTACACTAAGAAGTTCGACCGTGAGGGACATAATCTCCGCCTCGGCGCCAACGTCCGCTATTCGGGCAACAGCGGCGAAGAGTACTACGACCCCGAATACACCACCTACACCCCGCTCGACGAACACCGCTATCTGCTCAACAGCAGCAATTCGGTCGACGTGGACTTCGACGCGCGATACAACCGACCCTACTCCAAAGACGGCGAACTCAGCTACGGCCTGCGGATGGAATACGAGAACTCCGACGCCAGTTTCGACCGCTGGAACGACCGTGACCAGACTTTGGTCGACAGTCTCCGCACCTACCGTTTCCTCAACACCAATGCCGAGGTCAGCGCCGACGTCAACTGGACCCACCGCTTGGGCGGATTCACCCTCAGCAGCGGACTCGGAGGCACACTCGACAACGAGAGTATCGACTACCAGACCACCATGCCGTTCGCCGACAAGCAAGTCAAACCGGGCTTCTCCTTGCGGCCTTCGATCCACCTCACCTACCGCACCGACGACATGCACAATCTCAAACTCAACTACTCGATGCGCATGAAGAATCCCTCGATTACTCAGGAAAGCCGCTTCCGCCGCTATGGCGAAGACAGCTACCGCACAGGCAACACTAACGGCCTTCGCGACAGCTACACCCACAGCGTCGAGGCTGGTTGGCAGAAGTTCTTCACCGCTTTCGGCAATGTGGGCGTCGAGGCCTACGGACGTCTCTCTACCAACGAGATAAGCAACCTCACCGATGCCGAGTTCGACGAATTCCTCGACCGTATCGTCAACTATTCGGTTCCTTATAATATGGGTACCAGCTGGCGCTACGGTGGCAGCCTCAATCTCACCTATCGTCCCTCGGGCTTCTTCAACGTGCGCCTCTATGCCAACGTCTACGACTATGGCTACCGCATGACATACGACCGCACCGACGATTTCGGCAACGTCAGCACCCGCACCGACGAGGCGGAGAAGGTCTCTTGGAGCGTGCGCGTCAATGCATGGGCCAAGGTGTTCGACCAGTATCAGGTCCACCTTTCGGCCAACTACAACTCGCCGACGCTCAGCCTCATGAGCGAGCGCAAGGCCCGCTACAGCCTCAATATGGGCGTGCGCAGCGATTTCTTCAAACGCAAGCTTTCGGTGTTCGTCAACGTGCAGGATATCTTCAACTGGGGCGGACGCTTCGGCTCGGGCTCGGAGAATACCAACCCCTACTATCTCAGCAGCACCACAAGCAAGATGCTTAACAGCCGATATATCAGCGCGGGCGTCACTCTGCGTTTCGGCAAGATGGAACTTGAGAAGGATGCCAAAGACGGCTCTTCTGAAGCCGGCGATACTCTGTGAAAAAGCAGGGAATGAAAAATGTGAAATGATGTTTTTGGAGGGTGCGCGGCATGCCGCGCACCCATTTTTTTTATCTCACAACTTATTGTGTTACAGTTTGCAACTTCCGTATCGCCGTATTCTTTTCAAAAAAAATTTTGTCGGTTCCGAAAAAGTTTGTACTTTTGCACCCGCTTTCGAGAGATGAAAAGCCGAATTTCAATATTCAGAATTCATATTTCGAAATTGGAATTGTCCTATGGTGTAACGGTAGCACATCTGACTCTGGATCAGCTTGTCTTGGTTCGAATCCAGGTAGGACAACAAAAGAGTCCTGATCATCAGGGCTCTTTTTTTGTATCCGGCAAATGCATGTTATGCAGTGACTCATCAACTGATTGGAGACTTGGCAATATCCAATGTCATTTTGATGTGTGGTATGCCGTCCTCAAGGAACTCGTCAGAGGTCTGCACAAATCCAACTTTCTCGTAAAGGCCGCGGGCGTAGACTTGCGCCTCGATGGTTATCTTTTTGGCATGGAACTTCTCTTTGGCCAGCTCGATGCCATTCCGAAGCAGCAGCGTGGCCCATCCTTGGCGGCGACGGGTGCATA
This sequence comes from Bacteroidales bacterium, assembly GCA_045591485.1. Taxonomy (GTDB): domain Bacteria; phylum Bacteroidota; class Bacteroidia; order Bacteroidales; family P3; genus Colimorpha. The sequence continues at coordinate 25,617 of JAZNSV010000123.1, forward strand.
TCATTCGCCCGATGGAGACGTCCTCGAAGGTGGTGCCGGCCGGCAAGACACGCAGATAGGCAATCATCTCTCCCTTGTCCTCCAGCCACATGTGCCACGACACCTTGTCGTTGCCGTCCACCTCTTGATAGGGACACTCCTGTTCCACCACGAACACAGACACACGGTAGCGGTATATGTCGTGCAACTCGTCGAGGGTTAGCTCTTTATAGTGTTTGGCTTTCAGTTCCATGGCCTTACCTTATTCTCTCCATACGATAACCCATCCGTTTCAGCTGCATGGCCATGCCGAAGAGGTAGAGCTGCCGCAGGCATGTCACATAGGCGTCGAACGCCTCCTTTGTGCCTGGCTCTATCTGTTCGCGCATCAGGTCTGAGTTGACCCTGGCGGCGCACTCGCTGACCACCCGGGCAAGGTCTGCGTTTTCCTCTCCACGAATCATCAGCACATCTTCGCAGATATACTCGTCCAATGAATCGTAGCCGCGTTTGTCGCGCATATAGAGGTAGAGGTCTTCTATCTGTGAGTATATCTCCCACTCGTCATCCCACAGCTTGGCCACGGCCATTCCGATGTACATCATCCAGCCGAGACTGGCCACGGGGTAGTCTCTGTATTCTCGCGCACCGTCGGGGATATATGAGCTGCCTATCGACTCCCATTTGTCCGTCACGTCGGGACATTCGGGCAGCCGCTCGTCAACTTTCCCTATCCCCACCAGATACTGGTGCAGGTTCTTGTGTATCGCTTCTTCGAATTTGTCTGTCATGTCTTAACTTCAGTATGTTAGCCCGACTCTGCTTTGTGAGCAACCAGTCGGATAAGTGCATTGGACAGCTAATCAAAATGCCGTCCTTATGAAGATTGTTGGCGCAAACCTGATTCGTCCTTCCGGGGTGAATTTCTTGTTACACAATGATATGCTTGCATTCTGCAGCTTTCACCGCTATCGGCACCATTTCCATTCCGTTTTGCTCAACAAACATCCGATATAATAACTGATAAAGCAGCCTTTTATTGTGCCGGAAAAGAGGAAAAGCACTATTTGGCGCATAAAAGACCAAACTATGCACGTTAATCCGCGTCAAATACTTTATGTAAATTCATGTGCCATTTATATTGAGCCCTGTAAGGGCGCCACTTGGTTGGCCCTGGGCGCAAGCCCACGGCCAACCGACCCACCCATTCATCCCATCTGAGTGACGTTTGCGGCAACACCCCGTAGGGGTGCAAGAACTTAGGCGGGGGCACCGCCCCCGAAACCGACGAGTGTTTGTTTTTTGCGCCCCGTAGGGGCATAGGATACAGATTCTTTTGCCCCTCCGGGTGTATATATGATTGGTTAGCCCCGACGAACTGGGGACGATGCCCCCGCCTAAGTTCTTTGTCCCCCATCAGGGGGACATCTATGGGCACCCTCATGTCTCTGCCCGCAGACCACGAAAAATTTCCCTGCCTGCGGCAGAGATCCTGTAAATCTTGGAAATCGAAAGCCCCTCGCGAATTGCCTCTGTGTAGGTCGTTGGCATCTTGGAAATCCACGCAACGCTTCGCTGGCGTAATCTGCGGCCCACAGCCCACTGGCCAGCCGCGTTAGCGGCGACACTCACATTAGCCGTGGGCGCAAGCCCACGGACGTACGCCACACCCCATTCATCCGAGCCGCGTTAGGGGCGGCACCACCACTCCATCCATTGTGCCGCCCCCAAGGGGGCTAATTTATGAAAATTTGTGTTTAATTCGTGGCAATTCATGTTGAAAAAATGGAAATGCAGACGCGGCACGCCGCGTCTCTACAGGCGCACTGGTCAACTTATGAAAATTTACGTTAGATTCATGGCAATTCATGTTACAAAAAATAAAAATGCAGACGCGGCACGCCGCGTCTCTACAGGCGCACTGGCCAATTTATGAAAATTTGCGTTAGATTCATGGCAATTCATGTCGCAAAAAAATTAAATGCAGACGCGGCACGCCGCGTCTCTACAGATGCGAAATCACCAAACAACCGCGTTTGCGGCGGCACCACACCATATTCTTGTGCCGGTGTGTGTGGTCGTTCTCACCGTGGGCTCGCGCCCACGGCTACATTTGTGTCGCCCCCATGGGGGCTAATTAATGATAATTCATGGCAATTTATGTTACAAAAAAATGCAGACGCGGCACGCCGCGTCTCTACAGGCGCACTGGTCAATTTATGAAAATTTGTGTCAGATTCATGGCAATTCGTGTTACAAAAAAAATGCAGACGCGGCACGCCGCGTCTCTACAGGCGCGAAATCAATTTATGAAAATTTGTGTTAAATTCGCGGTAATTCATGTTTTAAAACGGGAAAAGTACGGTGGCAATTGCTTGATGTTCTGCCGATTAGCGTCCAAAATAACCAAAATATCGCTCTATTGCACACTAAATCAATATCATATAGTGTACCCCTTCACCCGTTGTACGATACTTCAACGATATATGTACGATATTTGTACGTTTGGCAATCGTACAAGTATCGTTCATGTATCGTACATGTATCGTACAACGACCGAAGGGGACCCCTGCCATTAGAGGTTAGAGATTAAAGGTTATTAAATGAAACGCCGTAGGGGCATACCTCGTGTATGCCCGACAATATCAACGTATCAACATATCAACCTTTTTCACCATTGGAATATTGCAAAAAACAAGCGGCAAAAGGGGCTTCTCCCACTCGCCTCCTTATTTTTTATGGTA
>JAZNSV010000124.1:0-3613 GCA_045591485.1 Bacteroidales bacterium
TTGTCTTCCTAAGACCGCTTGGCCCCCGACTTCCCTCGACGGTTGTTGGCTGGCCGAGGTGGCCGAAATCACGAGCCGCGACAACTACGACGACAGCCGCTCGACGCACCCCAACATACTGAGCCGCCGCCAGCGCACGGCGGCATGGCTCGACGGCTACTACGGCGGCGAGCGCTACGTGGTGACCACCAAAGCCGAATTCGAAACCCTGCGCCGCACCGCACGCCTCGAATGCATACGCCAGGACCTGCTGCACGGCAACTACGCCAAGGCCTTCTACAACAGCTGGGTGATGCAGCGCAAAGAGAGCAGCGAGGCTTTGGACCGCTACATGGTGCAGGCCCTCTACGGAATGGCCACCTTCAAAAACAACAGCAAGCTGGCCGACGTGCTGCCCGACTACAAGAAGATTGAGGGCGAGAGCCAGCAGGTGTACTACGCCGCAAAGACCATGAGCGCCGAGCAGCTGACCCTGGCGACCCTGCACAAAGCCTGGGAGATGCACCTGCGCCATCCGGCCGACAAGGCCTACGCCGCCATCAGCGCCGACCTGATGGAGCAGCTGCGCACCAAGAACGAGAAGTCGAGCCCCGACTACCTGCCGCAGCCGCCGACGGCGGCCCAGGCCGCCGCAGCCGACAGCGCCGCCGCACAAGAGAAAGCCGACGACAGCCAGATGACAAAATACGAACGCATCAAGCAGAAACGCCAGACACAGACCCAGCGCAAGCCCACGGCCTATGCCCTGACCGACCTGATGATGAAGGATGCCACCCTGCAGCCCACCCTGCGCGACCACCTGAACGGCACCGCCAAGCAGCCGATAAAGATAGACGCCGCCACCGACACCGCAGGCATGCTGGTGTTCAACCCCAGCTACTGGATTGTGGACTCGAAGAGCGACCAGCTGCTGATAAACAAGAGCGTGAAGAAAGAGGGCTCGCTGGGCGACCTCGTGGTGCGCACGGCAGAGCGCAACGGACGCCGCGGCATAGACTTCTCCGACAAGGCCATGCACGGCATGACCGACGCCGCAGAATACAACGACTTCCTGACCATCTGCGAATGGATGAACGAGTTCTGGCTCACCAAAGGCAAATTCGACCTCGAACGGGTGATGCAGCCCTCGATGAACGACCTGCTCGACCGCCACGGGGCACGCACGCTCAACATGACGTCGCTGCTCAACGTCGAAGGCCAGAAAGCCGACATCGACTTACTCTACCTCCTGGTGCTGCCGCTGACGCCGCTCGAGATAGCATCGGCCATAGGCACCACGGAGCACACGACAATGGTGGGCCTGGTGGTGGACGCCCGCGAGGGCAAGCTGCTGACGCGCCAGGCATACAACATCGGCATGGCCGACTCGCCGAGCGCGGTGGACGCCATGCTCTACGACACCTACCGCAAAGCCATGAACCCGCTGAAGAAAGAGCCCGTGGGCCACATGGGCCACAGGGTGGCGGTGACAGGCGGCGTGGTCCTGGGACCAAGCGGCTCGCAGCCGTGGGCTCAGCTGAAGAAATACACGGCCCTGACGCCATGGGTGGCGGCAGAGTTTGTGGTGGGCCGCAAAGCCAGCATCTTCGCCTCGGCCCGCTACCAGAAGGCCTACGAGGAGGTGTCGAAAATCGAGGGCCGCTACGAGGAATATAACAACGGCTACACGACATACACCATATACAACGACTACAGAGTGCCGAGTTCGATGAACATGCTGACCATCACGGCAGGCGGGCGGTTCTACTCGCGGACCGAGTTTGCCCCGCTGGGCAAATACGCCTGCGTAGAAGCCATGATGACCCACTACACCATGCCCTTCGAAGGCGGCTCGCCCGAGAGCGACAACACCTTCGGCTTAGGCTTCGGCATCGGACAGAACTTCGTATTCCTCGACCGGATAGTGCTCAACTACGAGGTGGACTACGCCTGGACCTTCGGCTACCTGAGCAGCAGATTCAAGAGCTTCGACTCGACCGCCGACAACCCGAAACAGCACCGCGCCGACGGCCTGCTGAGCAACCTGCTGACCATACGGCTCGGCATAGGATTCATACCCTTCTGACAAGAGAAACACATAGACCGATGAAACATATCGCAATCGTACCCCTCATGCTGCTGGCCCTTGTGGCCACGGCACAGACCAAGAACACCGCAGAGCTGGAACACGGTGCCGAGAGCAAGAAAATCTCGGCACACTTTATCGGTTCGGCGCAGCAGATAGGCACCTACGACGGCCTCGCCTGCTGGGTGGGCGAAGAGAAAGAGCGCCTGACCCTCTGCCTGACCGACCACAACCTGGAACCCCTGCGCAGCATGGAGCTGCCCAAGGGCGCAAAACTGCGGCTGCTGGCCACCACCATCGACGGCAACAAAGCCAACCTGCTGCTGACCGACGAAGGCTACCGCAACCTGACGCTCATCTACACCGCGAGCATCGACCTCGACAGCATGCGGCCCGCCGAGGGCACGCTGCCGCTCAACATCATAGACTCCATAGGCTTCGGCCGCAAAGACGAGTGCATGGTGTGGGGCGCCGCCTCGCGCAACGGCGAACACCTGGCCTACGTGGTCATAGTGGAATACAAAGACAAGAAGGAGTATTCGGCCCGCACGGTGATGCTCGACCGGGAGCTGAACAAAGAGCTGGACAAGGAGTTTGCCATGGGTTCGATGGACGAGATGGCGGTGACCGACGACGGCACGGTGGTGACAATGGGACACGAGTACGACGGCGAGATTTCGCACTTTATCTTCAACGTAGTGGACCAGACACGCGCCAAAGCCTACGACGCCACGGTGAAGTGCGACCCGGTGCGCGAGCTGCACCTGGCAGGCATGGTGGGCCACCACGCCATGTGCATGGGCCTCTTCCGCCCGGCCGACGTCAGCGAGAGGGCCAACATGGCCGGCGGAGTCATGGGGCTGGCATTCGACATAGACCACGCCACGATAAGCGGCTTCATGATGCGCACGTTCCAAAACGAAGACATCAACATACTCGACAACCGCAGAACCAAGAAGGTGCAATCGGAAAACATGATAGACCTGGTATCGGTGAACGCACTGACGCTGACCGACTTCGGAGCCGTAGTGGCAGTGGGGCGCAACTACCAGCGCACCTACTCGGAAGCCAACGGAATGACCTCGAACGACTACCACCGTATGGGTCTGCACCTGGTGGCCATAGACACCACGGCCCATATAGTGTGGGCACGCAACATACGCCGCAACGACATACAGAAAAACGACGACGGCCTGCTGAACGTGAGCCTCAGGTATCACGACGGACAGACCCTGCTCTTCAAGAGCGAGAGCCACAAGTTCCCGTCGGAATACGACATATCGAAAGAGGCCAAAGAATACAACGTGGACTCGAAAGGATGCATCGTGATGTATGCCATAGCCGACGACGGCGAGGTGGAGAAGATGACACTGATGGGCAAAGGCCACTACAAGTTGCTGCAGGTGGCCGACGGACTGGACGACCGGCTGCTGATGCTGACCGCCAACGGCAAACGCACCCGCCAGACAACATTGAGAGTTGAGAGTCTATAGATTATAGTTTATAGGAGAAATGAAATTGTAGAGACGCGGCGTGCCGCGTCTGCAA
>JAZNSV010000125.1:0-4775 GCA_045591485.1 Bacteroidales bacterium
GCACCACCGCCAGCAGCGCCACCGCACCGGCCGTGGCCGCCAGCAGCAGGCCCGCCGCCAGCAGCAGCGCGTCGCAGTCCGCACGCCGCGGCAGCAGCAGAAGCACCGCCGCCGCCACAGCAGCATTGGCAATGGCCGTCAGCGCCCACCGCCACATGCGCACCTCGCGCAGGGTGCGTCTGCGCAGGCTCTTCCAATCCACCTGCATCTCAGTGTTTGCACATATGGCATCAATGCGGGCCACGTGCGCGCTCCACTGCCTCCGCAGCTCCTCGAAAAAAGCGTCGGCCTCGGCATCAGACACCTGTTCAATATCAATTTCGTCGTCAGTCATCATCTTCTTCATAATATTGTTCTTTAAGTTTGATCAATTTCTCTTTCACGCGGTGCAGCCGCTGCTTCACGGCGGCCTCGCCGATGCCGAGGGTCTGGGCTATGCGGCGCGCCGGCTGGCGGTCGATGTAGAGCAGCACCAGCAGCCGGTCGGCGGGGGCGAGCCGCTCGATGAGCTTGTAGAGGCGCTCGCGGCGCATGTCGGCGGCCTCGTCGGCCAGGGTGTCGCAGAGGCGCTCGTCCAACTCCACAAACTGCGGCATCCTGCTGCGGCGCCGGTGCTCCATGGCCACCGTGTTGAGCGCCACGCGCCAGGCCCACGTCGTCACATCGCTCCGCCCCTCGAATCTGGGCCAGCTCTCCCACAAAGCGCACACAATGTCCTGGTAGGTGTCGCGCATCGAGTCGCGGTCCGTTCCGCCATAGCACAGGCACACCCTCATCACGACGCCCTTGCACTGGTCGAGCATCTGAAGAAATCCGGTCTGCTTGCGCGCATGTCCTACCATTCTTTCCATCGGTCCGCAATATGTGCCTTTCTATATAGTTAGTTGCAAAAAAAGCCAAAAAGTAACACCCATGTGCAAAAAAATTTTGCGTTTTCATTATAACGTCAACATTTTCAAAATATTGCACAAAAAGATTTTTCTGTATCCGATAAAATTCTCTCCAAAAAGAAAGCCTCCCCCGGCAGTCGTCCGTCAGGAGCCTGCAACGTGTCGTCCAAGTTTTGTCATTTGGTTCGATTTGGCACATCGACGATACATCAACGATACATCAACGATACATCAACGATACAACAACGACCAAAATCGTCGAAATATCGTTGAAATATCGTTGAAGTATCGTTGATGTGCAGAATGGGTGCAGTAGAGAAGCCGATAATCAGCGCTTTACAAAGGCCGAAAAAAGCGTTTTTTGCCCATGTGAAGCAAAAAACGGTTCGTTGGGCTCAAAAACCGGAGCACTCTGAATTTGTCAAAAAGTCGGTTTTGCACCAATGTTTTTTTTGCAAACACGAACTGTCATGTTCTTTTTTTGTAAACACGAATTATCATGAATTGGACATGAATTATCATGAATGGCTTCTTTTTTTTAAACACGAATTATCATGAATTGGACATGAATTATCATAATTGTTTTTTTTGATTGAACACGAATTATCACGAATTGGACATGAATTATCATGAATTTCATCGAGCACTCGCTGGAAAAATATTCATGAAAATTCGTGTTCAATTCTCGGCAATTCATGTTCACAAAATCACACAAAAATAATTCATGTTAATTCGTGTTCAATTCACGGCAATTCGTGTCCACATAAAAAAAAGCCAATTTGTGTTTGCACACAAAAAGGCGATTCGCGTCAATACGGATCTACTTGCCGGCCAAGAGTCGGCGGTAGTGGCAGGTGAGCAGGCGGCCGTCGTCGTCGTAGAGGTGGAGGCCGCTGCCCTCGCAGTAGCGCCATACCTTGCAGGAGGCGCACTGGTCCTTGCGGGCCCACGAGCGGTCGCGCATAGGCTGGAAGCGGTTCTGCCAGACATCCCAGAAGTCGTCGCCGTGGTAGATATTGCCCTGGTCCATATGGCTGCGCACCGAGGTGCAGCCGCTGATGGCGCCGTCGCAGCGCAGGCTGGCCACGTCGATGCCGCTGCGGCAATGGAAGAAGTGGTCGCGCACCTGCTGCTCGTAGGGACCGAGGAAGCCCTCGCAGGCGTAGCTGACGTCAATGAATGTGTTGGTGCGTGAATGTGTCAATGCATCAGTGTTTTCTTTCCTACAGTCGCGGATGAAATCCAACAGGCCGCGAAACTGCTCGTCGGAGAACTGCAGCTCGGGGTTGCCGGCGGCGCGGCCCATGGGGAATATGCTGAAGAGACGCCAGGCCGGCACGCCGAGCGCGACAAGATAGTCGCGCAGTTCGGCCAGGCGGGTGTAGTTGCGGGGGTTGACGCAGGTGACCACATCCCACAGAAGGTCGTTCTGCTGTGCGAGCAGACGGATGGCGCGGGTGGCACGCTCGAAGCTCTGCGGATGGCAGCGCATCCAGTTGTGGTCGTCTTCGAAGCCGTCGAGGCTGACGGTGATGGAGTGCATGCCGCTGGCCATAAGGCTTCCGAGCCGCTTTTCGTCGAGCAGGAAGCCGTTGGTCACCACACCCCAGGGGTATTCGCGGCGGTAGAGCTCGAGGCCCACCTCTTCGAGGTCGGGGCGCAGCAGGGCTTCGCCGCCGGTGAAGATGACGAAGAGCTTGTGGGGGTCGACATGCGGGGTGATGCTGTCTATGACACGGAGAAAGTCTGAGGCCGGCATGTCCTTGACTGCGGGCTGCACCCTGCAGTCGGAGCCGCAGTGGCGGCAGGCCATGTTGCAGCGCAGGGTGCACTCCCAGAAGAGGGTGCGCAAGGGATGCAGCTGGGCCTCGGTGTGGCGCAGCGAGCGCTGCAGCTCGAGGCCGATGCGTTGACGGAGAGAGAGGGGTTGCATCCTGGTCAGTGTTTGTGGGCGAACGGAGTCTCCTGCACGCCATACATGGGGACGATGCCCGTAGTGTCGTTGAAACCGGGTTCGGGGCACCCGTACATGTCAAGCTGCTTTTCGCAAGACGAAAGCCCCAGCAAGGCCATCACGGAGACGACCAGCCAGTGTTTTGCCTTGAGAAAACGCGTTTTCATACCTTCTCCGGCGTGCTGTTACTTCTTTTCGAGGTCTATCTGCAGGTCCTTGCGGAAGGTGCCCTGATACATGCCTGCGGCGTCGGAGCGGTCGATGTCTTCGGGCTGCACCTTGACGTCGAGCAGCTGGTTTTTGTAGTTGCCGTTTTCGCGGCCGTCGACGTCGCGCACCAGCACGCGCATCTCGTCCCACGGACGGCTGCTGCCGCTCAGCTCGAAGCGGCCCTGCCCGTCGGTCTTGACCGATGAGTTTTCAAGATAGGCACGCACGTTGTCCGGGTCGCCGTAGACGGTGTCGGCAGTGGCCTCGATGCCGTGTTCGAGCACACCCACGCGCACATCGCGCACCGGGCGGCCCTTGTCGTCGCGCACCTGGCCGCGGATCATGTAGTTCATCGTCGGCACACCGTACATCAAACGCACGTCGCCACGGTCTTTCACCTCGGGCGTTTCGGGCTCTTCGGGTTCGGCCAACTGCTTGTTGCAGTGGCACGAAGAAAGGCCGAGAGCACCCATCACGCCGGCCAGGAGCCAGCTTTTCAGTTTCAGAAATTTTATCTTCATACTGACAATAACGGCGTTATGTCGAAAAAATTGCGTATTTTTGCAAAATGTTTATGAAGAAAGACGACAGACCGATAGTGATAGCCGGGCCGTGCAGTGCCGAGAGCCGCGAGCAGCTGCACGAGGTGTGCAGTGCGCTTGGGGCGATGCCCGAAGTGAAGATGATAAGAGCCGGAGTGTGGAAACCGCGCACACGTCCGGGCGGCTTCGAGGGGCTCGGCGAGCAGGCGCTGAAATGGATGCAGCAGCTGGGGCCGGAATGCGGCGTGGAGTTCTGCTGCGAGGTGGCGCGTCCCGAGCAGGTGGAGCTGTGCCAGCGCTACGGCCTGCGGGCTGTGTGGATAGGAGCGCGCACCACGACCAACCCCTTTATGGTCGACGAGCTGTGCGCCGCCCTGCGCGGCAGCGGCATGACGGTGATGGTGAAGAACCCCGTGTGCCCCGACGCGCGCCTGTGGATTGGCGCCATAGAGCGCCTGCGGCAGGCCGGCATCGACGACCTCTGCGCCGTGCACCGCGGATTCAACATGTACAACAACGGCGGCTACCGCAACCACCCGCTGTGGGAGGTGCCGCTGGAGCTGCGGCGCGAGATGCCCGAGCTGCCCATACTCTGCGACCCGAGCCACATCGGCGGACGGGCCAGCCTCGTGCCCACACTGGCCAATATAGCCCGCCAGCTCGACTACGACGGCCTGATGGTGGAGGTGCACCCCCACCCTGCCGACGCATGGACCGCCGCCGCTCAGCAGCAGACGCCCGACGAGCTGCGCGACATGCTTTCTTCGTGGCACACACGCAAGACATCGTCGGACGCCACAAACGAGACGGCGCTCTACCCCCTGAGGCAGAAAATCGACGAGCTGGACCATGAGCTGATTAGCGCCCTGTCGCAGAGGATGGCGGTGTCGCGCCGCATGGCCGACATCAAACGCAGCAACGGTCTGCCCATCTACCAACCCACCCGGTGGGCCGACGTGGTGGCCGACCGCCTGCGGCAAGCCCAGGCCCTGGGTCTGGACCCCGCATTCACGAAAGAGCTGCTGGAGAAGATACACGTCGAGAGCGTGCGCGTGCAGCTGGGATAGCGGCACACCACCCAACCACGAGAGAGAAAAAAGCAAGCCCCCGGGGGGGGTAACCCCCCGGGGGGTGGCAGGTACAGAGATGGGGGAGGGGGCCGCCAAATCGGAAAACTTT
>JAZNSV010000126.1:0-2805 GCA_045591485.1 Bacteroidales bacterium
GTTTGCCATATATAAACTCCATAAATGATTTGTACTCCAGAGGTTTCCGATCATCCACATCCCCTGGGGTTATCATGAAGTTGAGTAATTCTCCTTTCTCATTACAGATTAGATGAAGTTTGAATCCAAAGAACCATCCCATCGAACATTTCCCCCTCTGTGCTATACCTTTGAATGTCTTGTGGATATGTATCCTCTGATTACGGCATACACGCAGAGGGGTACTGTCAACAAAACTGATACCTGTACATCTGCCTAGCAGAACCTTTTTGATAAATAAAGCAAGAGGGATAGCAACGTCTCTTTCCAGTTCAACAAAACGATTATATGAGACGACCTTTGGAAATAGATGGCGCAGATGCTTGCATACCTTTTCAAGATAGAAGTGTTTAAGACACCGATAACCGGAATCATGAAACAATATCATGATAAGCATGATTTCTGCCTTTGACAGAGTGGAATCACGATGATATGGGCGTTTGTTTTCACTTTTCAGCGTATATTTTGCTGTCATCTTATCAAAAAACTTGCAAAAATCATCTGCCATACAGAATAATTCTGTAACTTTGTCCGCGGTGAGCATAGCGATTATTGTTTGTTATACTTTTAATTGAGCACTTAAAGTTACAACAATTTTCGCTAATCACCAAATTTACAAGCAATTAAAATTCGTCGAACTCACGTTATCTTATAAAAGCAATAATGAACAAGCATACATTCCTCAACATCATCTTCGTCGTTATTACAATACTTTTCGGCACTCCATCTGCTTACGCCGACATCATAAAGGGGCGCGTGGTGGACGCAGAGACAAAGGAGCCGTTGCCTGATGCCTCGGTAACGCTGACGCAGAAATACGACATGGGGTCATCAACGGCATGGGGCAAGGCCGACTCATTGGGCGTGTTCTATCTGTATGCCGATGGGAAGTGCACCATCGAAGCTTCGATGCTGGGCTACTATTCGAAGTCGAAGACGGTGCTGGTGATGAGCGACAGCCGTAAGGACACGCTTGACATTGGCGATATTGAGATGAAAATGTCGCCGCAGATGCTGAAGATGGTGGAGGTGACGGGACGCGCCAGACGCTTTACCGTGCGGGGCGACACCATCGTGTTCCACCCCGAGGCATTCCACCTGCAAGAGGGCGCACGGCTCGACGAACTCATCAGCCAGTTGCCGGGCGTGGAAGTTGACAGCGAAGGCCACATGTCGTGGAACGGCAAGCCTATCCGTCTGACAATGGACGGAGAGGGCATGATGGGTGGCGACCGGTTGATGAGTCAACTGCCAGCCGAGGCCGTGCAGGACATCAAGGCGTACAACAAGGCATCCGAATTTTCGGAACGAACGGGCAAAGATGACGGCACGCAGGACATGGTGCTTGACCTCACCATCAAGCCTGGCTTCCTCGACCGCTGGTATGGCGACGTGACGGCAGGTTACCAGACGCCAGAATACTACGAGGGCGAGGTGACGATGAATCGCCTCTCGAAGACCGACCCCGTGATGGTGTTCGCCAATGCCAACAACATCGACAAATCCATCAGTAAGACCATGGGCGGAAGGAGCAGCAGCTGGGGCAACGGCTACGGACATGACCAAGGCGGCGCCGCTGGCTATCAGCACAAATGGAACAGAAAGGAAGGCACACAGGAATTGAAAAGTCAATACTCTGTTACGGGCGCTTTGGATCATGAAGACAACTGGGGCACCTCACACTCAGAGACGGAGAACTATCTGCCAAACACCGCCGCAACGCGCACCACAAGCGAGACGTACCACCGCGATCACAGGCTGAACCCCGGTCTGAACGCCGACATGCGTTGGGCCAGAGACTCGCTGAACACGTTTTCCTTGAGTGTCGGCGTAGGGCATAAGAAAAAACGCTCGCACAGTAGGCAAACCACCGAACAGGAGGAAATGACAGCGGGCGGCTACATGCCGACGCTCTCACAATACGTGGGAAGCCACAGCGACGGACACGAGACCGTACTCAGCACAAGAGCCGGATGGGAGCATTACGTCAAAGACGGATCGCTCGGTGCAAGCATCCAACTGGACTATACCGACGGGAAGAGCAACAACTGGACGGAACGCACTGTCACCTCGCACATTGCCTCGCTCAATTCCTCAAAGTTGAGCCAGTTCTTCACCTCGGCGACCTCAAATTTCAAAACAGGAGCCGAGGCACATCACGCCCGCTGGCTCACTAAGAAATGGATGATGCGGATACAATACAACTTCAATCACAGGCACGAAAAAAACGACCGCGACTTCATGACCGACGGAGTGGCCGATGCCGCAAACTCCTATCGAGATCGCTACACAATCAACAGTCACTCACTGCAAATGTCTTCCACCATCAATCTCGCCCCGCTGCAAATCATGCCCAGCGTCAAGACCAGATGGCTGCGTGAGAGCCAGGACTACCAGCGCGGAATGCTCGACACCGCCGCCGTGCGCCACTCCTTCCTCGTAGACCCGTCGCTGCGGACAACGCTGAAACTGAGCAAGACCGTAGGCTTTGAACTGAACTACAGTTTCAGCACGTCGAAACCACAGATTCTACAGACCATCGGCTACCGCGACCTCACCGACCCGCTCTTCATCACAGAGGGGAATCCCGATCTGAAAGCCACCCACAGGCACAACGTAAGACTCTCGTACAACATGGTGCTCGCCCGCAGCCAGACCTCGCTCAGTGCCAGCATCGCCTTTAATACCAGCGACCGCGACCGTGTGACGGCACTCAGCTACAACCCCGCGACCGCCGTCTATGTCAGCAAGTCGGATCGTAGCCAT
>JAZNSV010000127.1:0-2638 GCA_045591485.1 Bacteroidales bacterium
GTCAAGGGCACCAACCGCCACTGCTTCCATCCCGAGACGGGGCGTGCCCTCAGCCCCGCCATGAGCCTCAAGGATGCCCAGTTGCTCAAGCAGATGAACATGAATGCCGTGCGCTGCCACTACCCCTCCGACCGCCATTTCCTCGAGGTGTGCGACTCCATCGGCCTGCTCTACTTCGATGAGCTTGCCGGCTGGCAAACCCGCTACGACGACACCACCGCCATCCGCATGGTGCGCGAGATGGTGATGCGCGATGTCAACTACCCCTGCGTGTTCATCTGGAGCAACGGCAACGAGGGCGGATGGAACCGCACCGTTGACCCCCTATTTGCCGAACTCGACATACAGCGCCGCCATGTGGTGCATCCCTGGAGCGACTTTGGCGACATCGACACCCACCACTACCCTGCCTATCAGACGGGCACCTACCGCCTCCACAACGGACAGAAGATTTTCATGCCCACCGAGTTCCTCCACGGCAAGTACGACAAGGGTCAGGGCGCTGCCCTCGAGGACATGTGGAGCCACTGGACACGCTCGCCGCTCTTTGCCGGAGCCTTCATCTGGGCCTACGTCGATGAGGCCGTACGCCGCACCGACCTCCCCACGGGCAAGTCCGCAGGCAAGCACTTCGGCCAGCGCGGTTTCAACATCAAGGACTGCATCCTCGATAGCGATGGAGGCCACGGCCCCGACGGCTGCATGGACCCCTACCGCCAGCCCGAGGCCAGCTTCTACACCATCCGCGAGGTGTGGAGCCCCATCTATATCGACCGCCTGCACATCACACCCTCGTTTGACGGGCGCGTGCTTGTCACCAACCGCTACCTCTTCACCCACCTCAACGAGTGCAGCATGCGCTACCGCGTGAAGGCCCTCGATGGCCGACTCGTCCACGAAGGCGAAGTGGCTCTCCCGTCCATCCTTCCGGGCGAAAGCGGCTATGCCACTTTACAGGAGTTCACACGTACGGACAACAGCTCATCCGCATCGACCTTCTGGCAGGGCGACGTGCTCGAGCTCATCGCCTACAACGCTCAGGGCGAGGAGGTGTGCAACTGGAGCGCTCCCATCCACCGTGCCGACGAGCAGGCCTTCCATCCTCAAGCCACGGCATGGCACCCCGTCACCTTCGACGAGCAGGGCCTCTTCCGCACCGATAGCCTCGTGGGCCCCTTCCCCGTGGGCGTGAAGGCCGAGGTCACCCGCCACAAGCAGTACACCGAGCCCGACGGCACCATCGTCAACACCTTCTGGTACATGGGCGGCATCGATAGCATACAGTGGCGTCAGACCCCCGACGGCCTTCTCCACATGGATGCCGTGATGCTCAACGACGAGCGCGGCCACGGCATGCGCTCCTTCTTCACCGACGACAGCAAGTGGACCATCGGCCTCACCTTCACCTACCCCGAGCAGCAGGTCGACAGCATCCGCTGGATAGGCCGCGGCCCCTACCGCGTATGGCGCAACCGCCTCAAGGGACAGCACTTCGGCCGTTGGTCACTCGCCTACAACAACACCATCACGGGCGACTACAACAAGCCCACGCCGCCCCTCTACCCCGAGTTCAAGGGCTACCGCAGCGACTTCCGCTGGATGGAGCTGCTCACTCACGATGGCTCCACATGGCGTGTAGGCACCCTCAACGAAGGCCTCTACCTCCGCCTGTTCACCCCCGAGGAGGCCGTTGACCAGACACCCGGTGAGATGGGCGGATTGCAGGAAACCGAGCCCCGCAAGCAGGAGCGCAGCATGGTGCGCTTCCCCTCGGGCGACATCTCCTTCCTGCTATCCATTCCGCCCATACAGAGCTACAAGCCCCTCGAGCAATTAGGCCCTCAGAGCCAGCCCGACAACATCCGCATCAAGTCCGGCGACGAAGGCTTCCACATCCGCCTCGTCTTCGACTTTACGGACTGATGGTTTGCTTCAGAATCAGTATCGGAATGATGTTGTATTTTTTTTGTAATGTAATTTAAGGGAAAGGATTTACAAACTGTAATTTATGACTGGAATAATCACAATAAAAAAGACACTATCATGAAAAAACTTCTTTTCACACTGCTGGCGTGCCTGTCGATGGGCGCCATGGCCCAAGAGGGGCTGATACTGCACTACGACTTCGTGGGCGATGAGGGAACAACGGTGCGCGACAAGAGCAACTCGCACCACGATGGCACCCTGAAGGGGAGCGCCACCGTGGCGGACGGCACCGTATACCTGGGCAATGAGGACGGATACATCGACTTGGGCGAGGGCATCGGCAAGCAGCTGAAGCAATTGCGCCAGTTTACCGTCGCCGTACGCTACAAGGTGGATAGCGAGGCCTCGCTCAAGGGACAGGGATACTTCCTGTGGGCCTTCTCCACGATGGAACTCAACACGCAAACCGAGGGTCGCTACCATGCCTACAAGCTGAACGTACAGCGGGCCGAAAACTCGGTGGGCGGATGGAAGAACGAGACGCTCATGGACCTGGGCAAGCCCTCGGAGAAGGGCAACTGGCAATATGTGGTGTACACGCAGAACGACGACGAGGCCCGACTCTTCCTGAACGGACGGCTGGTGGCATACCTCAACGGCATGTTCACCATGACCGAGACCTTCCCCAAGGAGGCTCCCACATACAACTGGA
>JAZNSV010000128.1:0-20057 GCA_045591485.1 Bacteroidales bacterium
GATGGGCCTCACGGAGCTGAACCGCCGCCTGCTCAGCCGCACGGAGCAGATAGAGCAGACGATGGGCAAGCGCGTAGCTGCGTAAGTTGAGCGCAATAGCAAGCTAGCTTGCTTGTTGCCGAAATGAAGCAGCGTAAACGAAGTTAACGAGGAGAAGAGCGACGTGGTGGTGGGCGAGCTGAAGGCGGCGCGCGAGAAGCTGGACGGCCACTACCGCGCTTTCATCACCTACCTCAACGCGGTGCAGGAGCTGCAGCCCGAGGAGAGCCTGTCGAAGGCGGCGCAGTACTACAACGCCGACCTGGCGAAAATCGACCTGCAATACCAGCAGAGCCGCAAGAAGGGCGGCAAAGAGGAGGACGAGCCGCTGGCCGCCACGCCGGAGCAGCCGGAAACGTCGCTGTAGCGATGCGAAGATACGAAACCCATCCCGAAAACGGCCTTGCAATGATGCGAGGCCGTTTTTCGGTTTCCGGAAATGATGTTTGTTCGGCAAAAAGAAAACGGGCCCGAAAGCGGACCCGCTTGTTTTTTTGAACATTAATTACCTTTAATTGGCCATTAATTTCCCGTTAATTGACGTTTCATTCGTCGGAGCAGCCGCAGCCCTGCTTTTTCAGGGGCTGGGCAAAGAAGTCGGCAAAGAGCGTCCGCGCCAGCTGCCAACCGTCGGGGTTGATGCAGTAGCGCACCTTGGGGGTCTCGATGGTGCCTTGAATGAGACCCGCGTTTTTCAGCTCGGCGAGGTGCTGCGACACGGTGGCTTTGGCGATGGGCAACTCCTCGTGGATGTCGCCAAAATAGCATTGTTCCTGCCGCGCCAGGAATTGCATAATGGCTATGCGGGCGGGATGGCCAAGGGCTTTGGCGATGAGCGCCAGCTGTTTCTGCCGTTCGGTATAGGTCTGTTTTTCGTCCATTGCATTCGTTGTTTTCGATTTGCAAAAATACGAACATTTTTTGAAACCGCAGGGGAAAGGTTCGGGGGCGTTGCCTAAATCAGCCAGTTGAAGAGGTAGCCCGAGAGGATGATGAAGAGTGTCACGGTGCCGAAGAAGATGCCGATGAGTCGCCACGACATCACTTTTTTGAGCAGCGTGGCTTCGGGCAGCGACAGGCCGACGACGGCCATCATAAAGGCTATGGCTGTGCCGATGGGTATGCCTTTGGCCACGAAGACCTCGACGATAGGCACCACGCCGGCGGCGTTGGCATACATCGGCACAGCGCAGACGACGGCCAGCGGCACGGCGTACCAGCGGTCGCGCGAGAGCCAGGTCTCAAAGAATCCCTCGGGCACAAAGCCGTGCATCGCGGCACCGATGCCGATGCCGATCAGTACGTAGATCAGCACGCCGCGCACAATGTCCCACGACTGGCGCAGGATGGAGGGCAGGCGGTCGACGAAGCGCACCCGCTCGGCATTCCATTTTTCGCTCTGCACTTCGCTTGCTGCTTGCAGGTCGCGCACCCAGGGCGTGAGCATCGGCTCGAGCCGGAAGCGGCCGAGCACCGCGCCCCCTACGGCACCGAGCAGGATGCCGCTGGCGACATAGATAAGCGTGGCCTTTACGCCAAACGAGCCGAGGAACATGGCCACGGCCACCTCGTTGACCAGCGGCGAGGTGATGAGGAACGAGAAGGTCACCCCCAGCGGGATGCCCCCCTTGACGAAACCGATGAACAGCGGTATGCTGCTGCACGAACAGAAGGGCGTGACGGCACCGAAGAGGGAGGCCAGCAGATACTGCAGGCCGTAGAAACGGTGCGAGGTGAGCCAGTGGCGCAGCCGCTCAATGGGGAAATAGGCATTGATGACACCCATCACCGCGCTGATGGCGAACAGCAGCAGCAGGATCTTGATGCTGTCGTAGACGAAGAAGTCGAGGGCGGAGCCGAGCCCCGACGCGGCGTCGAGCCCCAGCAAGCGGTAGACGAGCCAGTCGGCAAAACGCTGTATCATAGCCCCAGTGCCTCCCTCACCTCGCGTTCGCGCGGAACGCTGCCTTTGATTTTAACCACCCCGTCGACGACTACGGCAGGAGTGCTCATCACGTTGTACTTCATCACCTCCATAATGTCGGAGACGTATTCCACCTGTGCGTCGATGCCGCTTTCGGCCACCACGCTACTGACCACTTCGAGTGCTTTTTTGCAACGGCTGCACCCAGAGCCTAAAACCTTGATTTCCATATTATGTTATTTATTTAAAATAATGTCTTGTCTGATTGGCTATTCTCACCAGGAACAGCATGACGGGAACCTCTACCAGTACGCCGACCACCGTTGCCAAGGCCGCACCCGACTGCAAACCGAAGAGAGATACGGCCACAGCCACTGCCAACTCGAAGAAGTTGCTGGCTCCGATCATTCCTGCCGGTGCTGCAACAGAATGGGGCAACCGCCACACCCATGCCCATCCGTAGGCGATGGTGAATATGAGGAACGTCTGCAGGACGAGCGGCACGGCTATCAGCAGGATGTGTACAGGGTTCTGGAGAATGGTCTCACCCTGAAACGAGAAGAGAAGAATGAGTGTGAGTAGTAATCCGCACGGGGTTAGGTTATCAAACTTGCGCACAAACGTCTCTTCATAGTATTTCCTGCCTCGTCTGCTGATGACCAGCCTGCGTGTGACCATAGCTGCAACGAGCGGAATCACCACGAAGAGCAGGACGGAAAGCAGTAGTGTGTCCCAGGGAATCGAGACACCACCCACGCCCAACAGGAAGGCGACAATAGGCGCAAAGGCCACGAGGATGATCAGGTCGTTGACAGCCACCTGTACCAGCGTATAGGCAGCATCACCCTTTGACAGCTGTGACCACACGAAGACCATCGCCGTGCATGGTGCTGCACCAAGCAGTACAGCTCCGGCCACATACTCGCCAGCCAGCGACTCTGGAATGAGAGCCTTGAACACCACATGGAAGAACAGCCATGCAATACCGAACATCGTGAACGGCTTGACGAGCCAGTTGGTGACGCAGGTTACGACAAGTCCTTTTGGGTGGCGCCCCACGTTCTTGACGCTCTCGAAATCCACCTTGAGCATCATCGGATAAATCATCAGCCAAATAAGGATGGCTACGGGTATCGACACGTGAGCATACTCGTAGCAACTTAGCGCATAGGGTATGCAGGGAAAGAAGATCCCGACAGCAATCCCAACCACGATGCATAGCGTCACCCAAATGGTGAGATACTTCTGAAAGAAACTGATTTCGGTATTTTCCATTTTAAAAATAAACTGTGTAACATTCGTAAATTCCGACGAAGATAAAAAGCACGGCGACAATGAGGGTCGCCCAGCGTTCTATTGTCTTGACGCGCCCATAGAAGCGACCTATCTCCCCGGCGCTGAACGCCAGTAGCCAGGCTACGATGAGCACAGGCAGGGCAGTAGCAACGGCAAAGACAATGGGCAGCAGGTAGCCCATCTGAGCCGTAGCCGACATAGGGATGAGCATGCCGAAGTAAAAAATGCCGCTCGAGGGGCAGAAGGCCAGTGCGAACAGCACGCCGAGCAGGAAAGCCCCCCAGCCGCCCCGCCGGGCCACACGCTCGCCGCCGGCCCGGATGCCTATCTGCGGCAGGCGCAGCCTATCGGCAAACAGCATTAGCAAGCCGACGACCACCAATGCCGGACCCAGCACGCGCCCGCCCCACTGGGCGATGCCCTGCTGCAGTCCGAACACCGACGCCCCTTTGCGCAGCAGGGCGATGAGCACGGTGCCGAGCACGGTGTAGGTCACCACCCGCCCCAGGGTGTAGAGGATTCCGTTCCAGAACACGCGACGGCGGTTCTCTACATCCTTGCCGATGTAGCCGATGGCCGCTATGTTGGTGGCCATCGGGCAGGGCGAGATGGCCGTCAGCAGCCCCAGCAGCAGGGCTGTCAGCACCGGCGTGGTGCTGCTTTCGAGCATCGAATTGAGCCATTCCATAGTCATTGCAGCATTTGGTCGATACTGTGGCGCAGTTCCGCCTTGAACTTGTCGGGATTCGAACGGGCATTGGCGAAAGCCATCTCCGTTAGGTTCTCACGCCTGTCGCCTCGGGCCACAAAGAGCGACGACCAGCTGACCTCGTAGCTCGCGGCCAACGGCTCGTTCTCCCGCTGCGAGATGTCCACCATTTGCATCGCAAGGCGTCCCTCTTTTTTTGCATCGACATACTCGTCCGACACCTCGCGTGCCAGTTGCTCGATGGCGCGACAGGTGGCACATCGTTGTTTGCCGTGGAAGTAGATGACCTCCACCTTTTGCGGGTCCGTTCCGACCGCTACGGCCGCAGGTGCTTCCGCTTGTTTCGTTCCGCAGCCCCAAAGCAGCAGAGCCGCTAATGTTGTCAGGATTGTTTTCTTCATTTTTTTTGATGTTTTGAGTGTTTTACTTATGTTTGTTCGTTATTCTACGAACATATAATGTGCAGTTATTCAATATTTAATTTGTTTTTGTATTATTGCTATTTTGTTCGCAAATATACGAACAATATTTAAACTGCCAAATATTTTTTCAAAAAAAACACCAAATAACCAACCGATAATTGCTGTCGCAACAGGTATTAACGGATAATTACACGGCAATTGACGTTATGCCTTGAGCCGAACCCCGGACGCCGTCTTGCAATGATGCGGGACGGAATTCGGTAAAAAGAAAACGAGCCCGAAAGCGGGCAAAGCTGTTACGATGGGATGAAAAGTTTGTTACAAATCAAATTTTCATAAAATCGTCATACCGTTGTAATATCGCCAATCTATTTTTGCAGCGTGATTAAAACAGACGATATTATGAACAAAATGATGATTTTATTGGCGTTAGCCACTTCTATCAGTGGCGTGGCGCAGGAAAGGAACGCCGAAATCGGGGAGCCGAAGGGCAAAGCGATTGTGCAGGTGTTCGGAAATTTCCACACGGGCTTCGGCTCGGAGAACGACAATCGGGGCTTTGAACTGGACAGAAGCTACCTGGGTTATGAATACAGGCTCGGAAGCGGGCTGTCGGTCAAGGGGGTGCTGGACATCGGCAAGTCGGCCGATGTGAGCGACTACCAACGCATTGCTTATGTCAAGCACGCGATGGTGTCGTGGGAGAGCGGCCGCCTTGCGTTGAACGGCGGACTTATTTCGACCACGCAATTCAAGTTTCAGGAGAAGTTCTGGGGCTATCGCTACGTCTGGAAGTCTTTCCAGGACGAGTACAAGTTCGGCAGCAGTGCCGATTTGGGTCTCTCGGCAGCCTATCGGATTGCCGACTGGATTTCGGCCGATGCCATTGTGGTGAACGGCGAGGGTTATAAGAAGATTCAGGCAGGGGACGGTCTGAACTACGGCTTGGGCGTGACGCTCACTCCGGTAAAGGGTTTCCATATCCGCCTGTATGGTGGTCTTAATGAAAGCGGAGAAAAGGGTGGCAAAGCTATCAAGAACATGGCTGCATTTATGGGCTATAAGCATGAGAAGTTCACCATCGGAGCAGAGTACAACTACATGATGAACGCATCACATAAAGAAAATGCCGACCAAAACGGCTATTCAGTCTTTGCCTCTGTAAATCTTCCCAGGAATGTCTCGTTATATGCACGATTCGATGATTTGTACTCAAAGAATGATTGGAACATTGCTAAAGATGAATCTACAGTAATACTTGGTGCACAGTTCAAACTCGGCAAGTATGTAAAGATTGCTCCTAATTTCAGGATGGCAATGCCGAAAGCCGACGGCGCAAAGAGCCAATACTGGGCATACGTAAATTGTTACTTTGGTATCTGACAAACATTTTAAAAAACTCGACACTATAAACGGCAAGTTGCAGATTTTACTGTATCTGTGATGCAATAATTTCGCAATGGTGCGAGGCCGTTTTGCAATGCTGTAAATGTGTTTTGCAGTGGTGCGAGGCCGTTTTGCAGCCGTGCAACGCCCAATGCAATGGTGCGAGACCGATTTACAGACCTGCAAGAGGGTTTTGCAATGGTGCGAGGCGAAACTGCACGGAAACGGCAATTTTCCGCCGCACTGCGGGCAATAAAATCCGCAGGGTGGCGTTTGTTTCAGTGATTAACTTTTAATGATTCAGAATATGAAGAAAACATTGATGGTATGCACGGCGATACTTGCCCTCATTTCTTGTACACGAATTAAAAACAAAATTGAAAGCGTGATAACGAATAGCGAGGTGACAGAATGCAACATTGGCTCTTTTTATCCAGACTTGGATGGGAAAGATTGCATTGGGGTGAAGACCGACCAATTGTTATATTTCAGTAACTATTACTTCAGATACAAAGCCACACCGCCACCCTCCGCAACCTCCACCTACTCATTATCAAACTAAATGACTGCAAATCATGAGCAAAAACAAGACAAATACTGCAATCCTGCTGGCAGTGCTGGCGGCGGCGCTTTACGCCGTCAGCACGCCGGTTTCCAAAATGCTGCTGTCGGCGGTGCCGCCGACAATGGTGGCAGCGTTCCTCTATCTCGGTGCAGGCATCGGGATGGGCGCGATGATGCTTGGTAGGCGCATCAGCCACCGACAGCAGACGGACGGGCGGCTCGGACGGAAGGACGTGCCCTTTGCCGTGGCGATGGTGGTGCTCGACATCGTGGCACCCATTCTGATGATGTATGGCTTGCGCGACTGCCTGGCAGCCAACACGGCACTGTTGAACAACTTCGAGATTGTGGCCACGGCCCTCATCGCCCTGCTCTTCTTTCGCGAGGCAGTGGGCCGCCGGCTGTGGGCGGCCATCGGGCTGGTCACCGTGGCCAGCATCCTGCTGTCGCTCGACGGCGGCTCGGTGGGCGAAGCATTCCACTTCTCCCGAGGGTCGCTGCTGGTGCTCGGAGCCACCGTCTGTTGGGGACTGGAAAACAACTGTACGCGCCAAATTGCCGACCGCGACCCGATGCAGATAGTCACCGTCAAAGGCTTCGGCTCCGGCATCGGGGCCCTGTGCATTGCGCTGGCCATCGGCGAGGGCTTCCCACAGGCCAAACATATCGCCATCCTGCTGCTGCTCGGCTTCGTGGCCTACGGCCTGAGTATATATTGCTACACCTACGCCCAGCGCACCATCGGCGCCGCCCGCACCAGCACCTACTACGCCCTGGCCCCCTTCATCGGTGCCGCCCTGTCGTTCCTGCTGCTCGGCGAGCCGTTGACGCCACTCTTCCTCGTCGCCACCGCCGTGATGGCCGCCGGCTGCTGGCTGGCAGCAAAAAGCGACAGCTAATCTGGATATCGGCTGCACAAATAATCATTAACCACGCAATATAACAATGAATTACGCGTTGTGACAGAAAGAACAGGAGGACCGAATACAATAAGTGCAGATGAACGCCGATGCGCGAAACGGGCTCCGCACCTGTGCGCGGTGAAACAGACAGAAAAAAGCAACAACCTCTAATCACCCCATGCACATAGCAATTTTCCTGCGGCTCGTCGATGCTGCACAACAATAGCTAAAAAGAAAAGCGAGACCCGACGGCCTCGCTTTTCTGCTTTTAGTGTGTCGATGCAGGATTACATCTCTGAGAGTTTCTTGTAGCCTTCGTAGCGCAGTTTGGCATTGCGTTCGGTGGTATCTTCACAGGCATACTACTTGCCGTTTCGCGAGTAATTGGAGAGACTGCACCGCTAATGTTCACAGCTCTTGGTTGTTCGCTTATCCGCTTCTCTGTTGATAAGCCCATCTCGGCAGTACCTCTGCTTATTTGGGAATTTTTCAACGACCCTAACCTGCAAGAGTTGATTTGGGGTGCTTCGCTCTTCCTCTTGCTATTTGTACTTGCATTAAATCTTACCGCTAAATATCTTGCAAAGAAATGGAATCAGTAACACCCATACTTGAATTTAAGAAGACTTGTGTATCATATACCAAGCAAACAATGGCTGTGAAGTATGTATCGGCTGCCATCGAACGAAATACCATTACTGCTATTATGGGACCTTCCGGATGTGGAAAGTCCACCCTCCTGCGTGCAGTGAACCTTATGCACAATCTCTATCAGAACATCCGTGTTGACGGCGAGATTTTGCTGAATGGCGAAAATATTCTTTTGATGGAACCAATCGATGTGCGCCGTCGTGTGGGTATGGTCTTTCAGCGTCCCGCACCATTCCCCACGATGAGCATCTATGATAATGTCTTGTCGGGATTTTCCCTGAACGGAATTAAACTTTCAAAGGCAGAAAAAGACACAATAGTTGAACACTGTTTAAAAAGCGTAGCCCTCTGGGATGAAGTGAAGGACGTACTGAATAAGAAGGGTACATTCCTTTCTGGCGGTCAACAGCAACGCTTATGCATTGCCCGTACTTTGGCAATGAAGCCCGATGTACTATTGATGGACGAACCCACGTCGGCTCTTGACCCTATCGCAACGAAACATATCGAGGAACTTTTGCTCGATCTTCAAAAGGAGGTTACCATCTTGATAGTAACCCACAATATGGGGCAGGCAAAGCGCATATCGTCAAAATCAATGTTTATGTATTTGGGGGAACTTGTTGAGTACGGAGATACTGAAACGATGTTTACAAACCCTATTGACGAACGAACAAAGGCTTATCTGACGGGAAAGATGGGATAAAAAAGTATATTTAATCAAATAATTGGAAAGATGGATACATTATTTCTCGGAATTGTAATATTCCTTATCATACTTGCTGTGTTCGACCTCGTGGTCGGGGTGAGCAACGATGCAGTAAACTTTCTGAACTCAGCCATCGGTGCAAAGGTGGCGAGGTACCGGACGGTGGTGACGGTGGCGGCAATCGGAGTGTTTGCCGGAGCGGCATTGAGCAACGGCATGATGGACGTGGCGCGACACGGCATCATGACACCTGCCTACTTCTCGTTCTATGACGTGATGTGTGTCTTCTTGGCGGTGATGGTGACAGACGTGGTGCTGCTCGACGTGTTCAATTCTTGTTCGACTGGATTTGCAATCCAGCCGCTATGAATATGAGGATTTGTAATCCGACCGAACAGATAAATCACAGGAGGAAATCATCTACAGTATCGGGAGTAACAACAATAAAATCAGAGTTGGTGTAGTTCTCGGAAAATGTTTTGGGCAATTTCGCTTTAGTTTTTGCATTCCACTTGATTTCGCAGGCAAGGAGTTTTCCGTTCGATTCTTCTACATAATCTATTTCTTGTTGCTGCTTGGTTCTCCAGAAATAACTATTCACCCACTTTTCGTTGTAGGTGAGGTACTTCATTCGTTCTGCAATCACAAAATTCTCCCATAAATGCCCTATATCCTGTCCCATTACAGGCATGTTGAAGTCAGCTAACAACGCATTTCGGATACCGGTATCGTAAAAGTATATTTTACGGCTCGTTTTTAATTCGTTGCGCAGATTTCTGGCGAACGACGGCAGACGGAATATTATATAGCATTGCTCCAGCAACATTACGTATCGTTCAACTGTTTTTGCGTCCATAGAACAAAGTTCTCCCAACTCGTTGAACGAAACCTGCGACCCTATTTGATAAGCTAAAGCCCTCAAAAGCGTAAGCAGTTTGTCGGGATGTTTTATATTCTCCCACGAAAGAATATCTTTGTAAAGATAGGCATCGGTAAGCTGTTTTAGCACCATTTTTTCGTCGCCATTGCTCGTCACCACTTCAGGATAGTAGCCATACACAAGACGTTGGGGCAAGAGCCGTCTTTCCGTTATAAGTCCGTGATGTTGAACCATTTCCGCAAACGAGAGTGGAAACATTTGATACTGCCATTTCCGCCCTGTCAAAGGTTCGTTTACATTGTTCGCCAAATCAAAGGCAGAACTACCCGTTGCTATAAGTTGAACGTCTTTTATTTGGTCGGTTATAAGTTTCATCCGCAATCCAATGTCTTTTATCCTCTGAGCTTCATCAATGACAACAATTTTATTCTGTCCGAATTGTTTTTTCAATCCGTCAACCGAAGCATTCTCAAACATTTTTTGAACGTCCAGTTCATCACCGTTCAACCATAAACATTCGTTACTTTTTGAGACCAAATCATTCAGTAACGTTGTTTTTCCTACTTGTCGAGCTCCTAACAACAACAATGCCTTCCCCGAAAAGAGTCGTTTTTCAACAATATCTTGCAATAGTCTTTTTATCATAATCAACAAGTTTTCGAGTTCAAATATATAACTTTTTCGGAATCAATTCCAAAAAAGTTATAACTTTTCGGGAATCAATTCCAAAAAAGTTATGTTTTTACAATCCGAATCACAAGCCGTTAGTCGGTTTCTGAACTTGTTGAAGCGACTTTTTACCTTACAAAAACATAGCCATAGACAATGGCATAATTTACCACAATTGAGCCATATACATAATCAACTCTCTATCAACGACATACATATACACTTGCAGATTTTTGGAGGTTATTTTAAGTAAAAATGCAGATTTTCGGAAGTTTTGCAGTTGTAAAGGTGACTTCGACAAGCACAGCCTCTTTTATAACAGCTTTACTGACGAGTCTCTCCACGACATCTATCATTGCTGAAGTAACGTGTCAAAAATTAAAATATAACTTTTTCGGCAAATTTTATTTGTTTTTGCCAAAATAGTTATATTTTTGTAAATGAATTACGGAATTGGCTTTATGACAATTGCAGAACACATATTAGATTATGCATCTACGCAAAAACAACCATTTCGCAGACGTGAGTTGATGCAGTTTTTAGATACCCACAATGTATCTGAAGCATCAGCCAATGTGCTACTTAACCGAATTGTCGAACAAGGATTGCTGGTCAAAAAAGGATTTGGTTTGTATGCCCTCCCTGAAAAAGGGAAACATAGTTTCATCTATAAGCCATCCAATGACGAACAAACTCTGGCAAAAAAAATACAGGAGAAGTTTCCATTTATTAAATTCTGTGTTTGGAAGCCATCTGTATTGATTCCCTATATGCTCCATATTCCAGCGATAAAAATGATGTTTGTCGATGTAGAGCGTGTTGCGGCAGAATCGGTATTCAACTTTCTACAAGGGAATGCGCCAGTTATGTCACTACTACTGAACCCTACCGTGCAGGAATGTGAAAGGTACATTACAACAGATAAAATATTAATTGTTCGCATTTTGGTCAATGAAGCTCCTATAACTATTGTGAACGACACGCCTGTACCCACGTTGGAGAAAATTTTGGTGGATGTTACAGACGACAAGGAGTTATATTTCACACAAGGAGCGGAACTCTACACCATATACAATGAGGTATTCGAGAGACACAATGTTAATCGTAACCGTTTACTTCGCTATGCCTCACGTCGTCATCGCAAAGACACTATATTAAACATAATCAACACCATTGAATCATGATACATCCTGACAGCAGAACCTTGGCATGGATAGAAAAGGTTGCAAGTGAGAACAACGTAAAAGATCGGACTTTGGTCGAAAAGACTATTCGGGCATTTTCGTTACTTGAAGCATTAGTTCGTTCAGGTTGTCCGCTTTTGTTCAAGGGCGGGACAGCCGAGATGTTACACTTAAAGAGCACCAAAAGACTTTCAATAGACGTAGATATCATTTGTCCTCCTGGAACACAGATTGAAGAATATTTAAAAGTCCATTCCTCCGAATATGGTTTTGACAATGTTGAGTTAGTAGAAAGGGTACACCGTTCCGACATGCAAAAACAACATGCAAAATATTACTATCAAGTTTCCTATCCTGAAGGAGGTAAACAAGATAAGATTCTGCTTGATGTCTTGTTTGAAGAGAACCACTATTCACACGTGGTGACGCTTCCGATAGAGAATCCATTTCTAAAAACAGAGGGGGGACCTATTATGGTGAATTTACCCTCTTGTCAAGATATGCTCGGCGACAAACTCACAGCTTTTGCTCCCCATACTACCGGTATTCCGTTCTTCAAAGGAGATAAAGATTGCTCTATGGAGATAAACAAGCAGCTGTTTGACGTTGCAGCGTTATTCGATTTGACAAACGATTTGACTTTTACAATAGAGACGTTTCACAAATTTGCCAGTGTTGAATTGCTTTATCGCAAAGCAGACCACGCGAAAACACAAGATGTACTCAACGACATATTTAACACATCTATGTGTATTTGCCTTAGAGGTTCGGAGAATCCCGAAGAATTCAAGTTGTTGCTAAACGGCATAGATAAAGTGCGTAGTTTCATCCATAGTGTAAAAAAATACAATCTTGACAATGCTATTGTCAATGCCTCAAAAGCGGCATATCTTAGCAAACTTATCGAAAAAGGTATAACAGAAGTTCACCATTTTACCCCCAAAAATGAAATACAAATGGTTGATGCTATTATTACAGACCCTCTCCCAACTAAGCTTAATAAATTAAAGAAAAGCAATATCGAAGCTTTTTTCTATTGGAACGAAATTCAAAAACTTTAACACTAATGTTTAACTGACGCCTTCCCCCTCCTTGCTTTCTTCCAATGCGGGAACATCGTCAACCTCATGTATAGTGAGTTTGTTCTTGTCGTTTTCCTTTGCACCGAGGGCAATCAGTTTTTTGCACGTGTTGGGAATGCTCTGTCCTGCTTCGGTAAGCTTCTTCATGCCGTCGGAGTACGCGCCACGGGCTTTATCAAGTGCCTTGCCTATTTCATTGTAAGAATTTTCGAACAATGCTACACGTTTCAACATTTCGTTTGCCAACTCATACACCTTTTCGTGATTTTCGGCCTGTTTGATTTGTGTCCACGTCAAGTTTATGATTTTCAGGGCAGCAAACAGCGTCTGCTCGTCGGCTATATACACATTCATATCCATTGCCTTACGCCACAAGTCTGGCTGGGCGTTCAAAGCAGTCCACAATGCAACAGAATGAGGTACAAACATTATCACGTAATCCATTTTCACCTTGGGTGCCTGAATGTATGAGGAATAATCCTTGGTGGAAAGTTCCTTCACGTGTTTGAGCAAACTTTCGATATGGGCTTTCATAGCTGCTTGACGGGTTGTTTCGTCTTCTGCATTCACGTAGTCCATAAATGCGGTCAACGACACTTTTGAATCGATAATAACCTCACGTGTCTTATCAAGATGAAGAATCACGTCGGGACGCATCCTCTTCCCTTCCTCCGACTGGATTACATCGCCAGCCTTGTCGCGCAGAGTTTCCTGAATATGATAATGAATACCCTTTGTCAATCCTTGCGATTCCAACAATTCGTCGAGAACGACCTCGCCCCAGTCACCTTGGACTTTGCTGCTGTGCTTAAAGACCCTGGCAAGTTCGTCGGCACTGTTTTTGGCGGCATCGCTATGTTTAATCAAATCCTCTATACGCTGCTGCATGGTTGCCGTCAACGTATTCTGTTCCTTGGAAGTGGCGTCCATGGCTTCCTTCATCTTGCTGATTGTCTCCTTCAACGGGTCCACAATCTGCCCAAGTCCCTGCGAACTACTTTCGGTGAATTCCTTCTGACGTTGTTTCAGCATGTCTTCGGTAGCCGTTTTGGTTTGAGCCACCATTTTTGCAAGCGTTTCGTCAAATTGTTCCTTTTGTGCCTGCATGGCCTGCTTTTGATGTTCCTCGATAGAAGAAATCAATCTCTGGCAATCGTCGTCCTTGGCGGCCAGAGCGTCTTTTTGCCGTGCGTCGGCCTCGTCCTTCGCTTTCTGCAACTGCTGGTTAAAATCAGACTTTGCCTGACTGAGCTGACGTTCCGCATCGGCCTTAACTTCTTCCTGTTGTTTCTGTGCGCTGTCGAGCAGCGACTGCAACACCTCAACTTTTGTCACCAACTCGTTTTTACCATTACGGACAATTAAAATTCCGATAAATGCGCCAATGGCAATTCCTACTACTGCATACAAGATTTCCATACTATACAATTTTAAAGGTTACTACATACTTTCTTTGGGGTACAAAAATATTCATTATATGTGCGGTGTTTATGCACTATCTAAAAAATTATTTAAACAGCCAATGTGCCATGCCCTTGTAAATGCGTTCCTTAAAGCCAGTCCTAACATTTATTATGTACAACGGACGTATTCTCCACGAATCCCTATATACTCCCGACGATTGTAGCATACAATATTCCCACCAACAGTTATCACGCCACCATTCGTTGGTTCTCACCTTATGTTGCAACCCCCATATTGTCAAATAGTTACCATTATATTTCACACAACTTCGAATATTGGTTGGTGTTATATTTACATTCATAACCCGTCCCAACGAAACCCGGGCAACAATGATGGCACCTTTTTGATAATGCATTGCTGTAGTGTCTTTCGATATGCCAAAATAAATGCCGTTTCCTGCATAGTTTCCATTCCCGACAATAAACTCAACCTTATTGCCGCCTGTAATCTTATGACTTGCCGCATAGCTTGTTCCGTGATACATTGTAAGTGTTGGTACCACAATATCCACAAGGGTGTAAACCACACTTTCCAATATGGTGAAGGTCCCTCTCTTTAATAAAAACTTACAAAAACGATAGGGAAGTTTCTTAAAATATTGCCACAGATAATCCCACTTGTTCAAATTCCTCATTCCCTCGCCCATGGGATAAAATACCTCAGCCACGTAGTCATGCAAGGCACAGGGAATATGGATAAAAATATTATAAATCACGGCATTCACAAATCGCAAAGGCGTGCATAATACGTACAAACTAGATTGTAAAATAAAGAACACCGCTGAAATTATTACATGCCACAAACCCCACATCCTATAAGAGAAACGCTGCATCTTATGTTGTGCAGGATAGATTTTTGGGGGTATTTGCAGAATGCGGCAAAGAAGATTGTTTTGATGTTTTTGCAGATTTCGCCACGGCTTTTGCAAAAAATACTGTAGTTGATTGAGAGTGTAAATCGGATTCAATAGATTTCCAAGTTCAAAACGTAACCTACGTTGCCTATAGGCAACGAGAATCCTCAAACCAAGGAAAACACACGCTATCATGGCACACACTTTGCCGTATCCATATTGCTCGCCGAGAAAATACGTTCCAATCAAGCAAAAGACAATCAAGGGAACATACAGCCGTAATGCCTCACTTGACATCATACGCACAAAACACAAACAAACAAAAATGAAAAAGATATTCAATATCCACGTCCATGCACTGTTAGAATAAAATCCCAACCTTTTCGTGATTCGAGGAAAATACTCCACTATTACAGGAATAAACTCCATCCCACTTGTAATAATTGTTTCCCACATAGAAACAGCAGGTTTTTCCAAATCTATACACTGTATGTATTTGGTAGAAATGAAAGCAACCTTTCCGTTATAAGTGATGCACGCCCAACGTTCGTTGTGCAGGGAGTCAACCACTACCTTCTGGTATTGCGGCAACAGACCAATCACCGCACTAGTTCTATTTGGTTTCTGACGGATATTTAGCGCACTGGTCGTCCTATATGAGGCAGGATAAGCTACCTCAATTGCAATACTGCTATTGCCTGCCAAAAGCAAAACAACAAATGCCACTATGTGAAATACTTTCTTCATAGTTTAGGTTTTTGTTACACAATCCGTTTACTCAACAATTATGAAACTTCATAATGTATTTGTACATATGTTTGGGTGCCTCACTCGATTCTTCCAGTAATCTAAAATAAAAGTATTCTTGTCAATAACATACTCTTTATTATATTCTGCTCCTAATCTCCATAAATAATTTCCTTTTGTTAGAATTTTAAGTTCTTTTGCTTCCTCGTTCGTTAAAACGGGCTCATCAAAGTCAGCTAAGTCTTTCATTGTTGCAACCACGTAGAGAGAAATCAACAAAATTGTCAAAATCTTGTACTGCCTTGTGTATATCTTCTTTCTCCTTGTCGCTCAAAACAAACACTTCTTTTTGGGAACGATAACGTTTCCGTATCACATCCGTATCGGGATTATAACAGAATATATAATTAGTAGAATCCTTAGGTCCAAATACATAGGAACCATTCTCTTTCTGTATGAATTCGAACCTTATATAATTGTCAACATCTTTTATGCTATTCGCAAGATAAGTGATAAACCCCTGTGTGTCAGCACTTCCATTCTCAACCATGTGTAAAAACTCCTGTAACATGGCGTATAAATTTTCGTTCGTTAGCAAGTGAACTGCTGAATTAAAAGAAATATAAACATAAAAATCTGTGTGTATCGAATAAAATGTAACTGCACCGAAATCGAGGAAATAATGCGGGAACACAACCATAATTATTTCACCTTTAATTTTTTTAAAGAACGTAATATCTTGCCAAAAATTAGAACAAGTCCAGCCATTTTCAAGTATCATCAGTGGTGGTTCGTTATGATACCTGTCATTTCCTGGGATTATTTGTGTAAATATCCAACCGTGCTTGTCAATGTCTTCTTTGATGGTATCAAGAGTCTCTTTAGTTGAGTATTGGAGTGCCAAATCTTTTATGTGTCCTATGAATTGCTCTGGAACTATACGCTCCGCATCCTTTTGCTGTTCGCTTAAGAAATCCAAAAGTTTTTCAAGGAACACTTTATTGTGGTTGATGTAGAACATTAATAACGGTTCACGGATTTCAAAAACCATGATTGTTCCCATTGCACCGGTAAATTCAACAATAGGCCAGGGATAATGGTTGTTTCGCACCAAACGGACAATCAATCCGTTCGGCGATTTTTTCCAAACACATAAATTACCGTTACCTCTTAGTGTCCACTCGTCTTTGTTTACAATTTTCTCAAATATTTTTTTCATAATCCTAATTTTAAATTCTTAACTATAAAATCATTTCAAAACACACTCTCAGAGATTACTTCTCTTCTGGTATTTCAAACAATTTTAAGAAATCGCTAAAAGAAATGACTGGTTCCTTACAATCGCGTGGTGATGTGTCATGCCCACGTTTGGTGTACGGATTTATCATGGGATTACCCGACCGTACCATTCTTGCACAATATGGCCAATGACCTAACCTATAACCAGAGTTGGATAATAAGGAACCATTCAAATTCATCGATTTCTCATCAATAACATATAATTTATTATGCTCAACGCCCAGCCTTCTGAGGTATTTCCCTTTCGATAACTTTTCAAGCTCTTTTGCTTCCTCATTTGTCAACAAGAAGCCGGCAAGGTCTTTCATCATAAGTTCCATTAATCTATCGTTATTTTCTTTGGCACTCATATAAATGGGATAAGTGTTGAAGGTAATATTTTTGAAACATGTTTCACTTAAAGTCGTATCCCTGTCAACAATAGATGGACCTAAACAACAAGTTATTTCTGTAATGTGTGTATCAAGATTGGGACCAGCAACGTATTCCACAACATATTCGTAATAGATGGAAGAATCCTCGTATCTCTTGTAATAAATATTGGTATCATTACCATACGATGCACAGATATAATTTTTATGGACATTGTCTATATAAGCATCAAAGTCATGAACAGCATCAATAAGAGCATCCTTTTCCTTATTGCTTAAAATAAAGTCATCTTTTTTGTTTCCATACCAATCGAATATCTCATCTGTCTTTAAATTATAACAATAGGAATTAAATTTGTAGGTGTCATTCTTTTTCTGTGTGCAGCGGAACTTCAGTTCATTGCCACTATCTTTTATGAGATTCGTAAGATAATTGATAAACACCTGTGTATCGGTATTCTCATTTTCAGCAATTTGTGAAAAGGCCCGCAACATCGCATATAAATTAGCATTCTGCAGCAAATGTTTCATTGATTTTTTAGAAATAGCAATACGAAAATCCGTGTGTGCCAAATAAAAGTTAATTCTATCAAAATCATACCCATGCTCCGGGAAAACTACCATGATTACTTCATCATTAACTTTTTTTAAGAAAGTAAGTTTTTCCCAGAAATCAGAACAAGTCCAACCACTTTCAAGTATCATAAGCGGTTCTTTGTTGAAAACTCTTTTTTCATGCGGAGATGCTTCCGTAAACTTCCAATTGTTTTCTTTCATATAGTCATTTACGGCATCAAGAGTTTCTTTTGTGGAATATTGGAGAGCCAATTTTTTTATCTGTTCAAAGAATTGCTCTGGAACTATGTGCGCCACATCTTTCTGCTGTTCTGTCAAGTATTCCAATAGTTTGTCAAGGAACACTTTGTTGTCGTTGATGTAGAGCGGCAACAACGGTTCTGGAATTTCTAAAGCCGTAATTGTTCCCAACGGTCCCATAAATTCAACAATAAAATGACGATAATGCACTATCCGGACGATTAAACCGTTCAGCGACTTTTTCCATACAAGGAAACTACCACCGTTGTTTTTTTGTATCCACTCTTCTTTGTTCTCTATTTTCTCGAATATTTTTTTCATAACACGAAATTTTACAGTTAAACCATTAATACTTTTTAGTTACACAATCCGTTTATTCAACAATTATGAATTTTACTTTAGGAGCGATAGAAACTTAACCTTATTAAATACCGCATTCCAGTGATTTGAGTCATTTCATTCACATCTTCTTTCGCGAGTCCGTAATAATTTACACTTCCATAAAATCATACGATTTCATCGGGAAAAACACTTCATTGGCATTGAACCAACAACCAGCAAGATCTGCAGGTTCCCTGTCATCGGGCAAATCGCAGACGGTCATGCATGCAAGCTTTCCTTCATCCGATAAAACAATCTGCACCAAACGTTCCGTTTCGGTGTTGTGCACGGTTATGGTTTCGCAAGGATTGAAACTTTCGCAGACAACCTTGTCCAAGTCCATTTTTACCTCAGGCGAGAAATAAATCTCTGTCGGAAGGTTTTCTATCGCCTTCTTTAGTTGTTCCAACGAGGTACCGTTACGATGTATTTCAAGATTTACAGTCCGTCCCACACGATCGATTACATCGCTACCCGTCGCTTTAATACCTGCTTTCTTCATGTTGTCAATGTCAACAATCAAAATGTGAATTGTTCTTTTCATTTGTGCCTCCTATTTTAAGGTTAATACTTACATTTTGTTTTTGGCAGTTAAACTTGTCGAAAAGACAATTCACC
Organism: Bacteroidales bacterium; assembly: GCA_045591485.1. Taxonomy (GTDB): domain Bacteria; phylum Bacteroidota; class Bacteroidia; order Bacteroidales; family P3; genus Colimorpha. The sequence goes on from JAZNSV010000128.1 coordinate 18,967, forward strand.
TAGTCTTGAGCTTCAACAAGCTCAACTACCAACAATAATTTTTTTTGTGCTTGCGATTTTGTTTAGTTCATTGTTCGCCGCATCGGGCGACAACTCCCTCGCATATAAGACCACCGTTGCTTTTCTGCTCGGTTGGCGTCCTTCCATAGTCAGAAGGAACTCTGCATGCTGAAGCACTTTCTCTGAAGTGTGACGGTCTGATTACAGAGAATCGTCAGACCCGTTTGCTGGCGCAAGACATATTGACTATTTAGGCTGAATTTGAAAAATTGGAGTCGTCAATATGTCGGAAGGTGATTTCGAAACCGAGGGCAAACATACAACATTGAAATAGCGAAAGTCAAGTATCTTGAAGGAAAAATTTTTCGTTCAAAAACAAACAAACGTGAGAGAATAAGTCAAAAAACAATACAAATCAAGGGTTACAAAAAAATAACTGTTGGTTTTCATATATTTTGAAAAAAGTATCGGTACATTTTTTTTAACGATAAAGAGAAAATTTTTTTTTGATAGAGAGGGAAAATTAAAAAAATGGGGAGAGAAAAAATTTTCTCTCTCGAGAGAAAAATTTTTTGGTCCTCTTTTCGCTCAAAATGTTCCTCTAAAAAATAATATTTCTTACAAGAAAAAAATTGTTGTTGGTTTTTATAGTTCTTAGAAAAAGTATCGGTGTTTTTTATCAACGAAGAGTAAGCTGAAATCAAAATTAAACTCAATCAAGTTCAATCGTCTGTGCAAGTTTCTCAATGTTGAGACTTCGTGCCGACGCATCGACAATTTCCTTGTAAACGCCTCCTTGTTTATACACCTCGTCGGGATTGCCGCTTTGTTCCACACGGCCTTCTTTCAGTGCATAAATCTGGTCGCTGTCGATGATTTGCGAAATGGAATGAGAAATGATGATTACCGTCCGGTTTTTCTTCATATCGTCGATTGCAGACTTGATTTGCTCCGTTGCAACCGCGTCGAGCGAAGCGGTAGGCTCGTCAAGGAAGATTATTGGCGGATTTTTAAGGAACATTCGTGCAATTGCAATGCGCTGCTGTTGTCCACCCGACAATTCTGTCGCCAAAGTCTCAAATTTCTTCGGC
>JAZNSV010000129.1:0-6420 GCA_045591485.1 Bacteroidales bacterium
TGGCTCACAGAACGACATGGCTACGACCCGACTTGCCGACGCAGGGGCAGAGGAAGAGGATGCCATCTTCAGCGTCGTGGAGAAAGGACCGGAGCTGCAGCTGCGCAGCAACCTCAGCCCCCTGGCCTTCTTCGCCCCGGCCCTGCGCACCGACAGCAGCGGCACGGCCACATACCGCTTCACGGTGCCCGAGTTGCTCACGCGCTGGAACGTGCGCGGCCTGGCCGTCACCAAAGACCTCAAGAGCGGCACGCTCAGCAAGACGCTCGTCACCGCCAAGCCGCTGATGGTGCAGCCCAATATGCCGCGCTTCCTGCGCAGCGGCGACTCGCTGAGCCTCATGGCCAAGGTGGTGAGAGCGGAGAGTGGAGAGTGGAAAGTGGAAAGCGAAGAGGTTAATGTCAGCTTCCTGCTCACCGATGCCGCTACGGGCGACACACTGTGTCACCATACAGAGCATGTGGCGGTGAAAGACGCGGCGCAGGTGATGTTCGACGTCGAAGTGCCGCAGGGAGTCTATGTGGTCACCTACCGTATTATCGCTTCCGCCGACGGCATGAGCGACGGCGAGCAGGGCCAGGTGCCGGTGGTAGGCAACCGCCAGGCCGTCACCGTCAGCCAGGCCATGTACATCAACGGGGCGGGGGAGAAGCACTACTCGATGCCCGAATGGCTCAAAGGCGGCGACACCCGCCTGCCGCAGCTGGTGGCAGCCGAGGTGGTGAGCAACCCTATATGGCTCGCCGTCAAGAGTATGCCCTACCTCGACGACCTGGAGAACCCCTCGGCAACCTACCTCGCCAGCCAGCTGCACATCAACACCCTCGGAAGGGAAATTCTGAAGAGGCTGGATGTCTTGGGCAGTCTGGAGGCGATGGAGAAACTGCAAGAGAACCGCGACAGCCGTCTGCGGATGAACGAAGACGTGAAGCAGACCCTGCTGCAGGCCACGCCGTGGGTGCGTGCCGCCTTGGCCGAGGAAAATCAGATGGCAGCTGTGAAGAACTACTTCGACACCGCGCTACTCGACGCCCGGATTGAGGAAGCTGCCAAGCAGTTGGCCGAACGCCAGAATGGCGACGGAGGCTGGGGTTGGATGCCCGATGGCAAGAGCTCCCTCTGGGTTACGCAGCAAATTCTCCAAACCCTTGGCCCCTCAGTCACTCAGTCACTCAGCCCCTCAGTCACTCAGTCACTCCGATTTGTCGACCGCGAGCAGCAGCGCTACTACGAACGCTACATAAAGCCCTACGCCAAGAAATACAAATGGCAGCCAACCGACGTCGACTACCTCTACATGCGCTCCCTTTACGGCACAGCCAAGACCGAGGCCTACAAGTTCTACTACGACAACGCCCTGAAGCACTACAAGGACTACGAAAACCTCTACACACAGGCCCAGCTGGCCCTCATCTTCCACCGCCACGGCGACAAGAAGGAAGCCCTCGACCTGCTGCGGCGGCTGAAAGAGAAATCGCTCGAGAGCGACGAGATGGGCCTCTATTGGCGCGACAACCGCAGCGGATGGTTCTGGTACAGCCGTCCCATCGAGACACAGGCCCTTCTGATACAGGCTTTTGCCGAAATCACTCCCGACGACCGGCAGACCATCGGACAGATGCAGCAGTGGCTGCTGAAGCAGAAGCAGACCACCCACTGGGGCAACGAGCGTGCCACGTCCCACGCCATCGAGGCGCTGACTGTGGGAGTGGAAAGTGGAAAGCGGAAAGCGGAAAGTTCTACCGCCGCACCCGGACAACTACCAACTACCGACTACCAACTACCCACTATACAGCTCTTCGGCCAGCCGATGACCTCAGAGGCTACCGGCCTCGAAGGCTGCCGTGAGCAACGTTGGACAGGCCCCGCCCTCGACAGCCTGCGCGCCCTCGGCAGCAGCGACATCACCATCAGCAAGCCTGACGACGGAATCGCCTGGGGTGCCGTCTACTACCAGTTCACCGACGAGCTGGACAAGATACCGGCCAGCGAGATGGGCATAAGCATCAAGCGAACTTATATAAGTGACAAAGTTGCAGAGTCGCAAAGCGACAGAGTTGCAGAACCACTCAGCCACACAGCCACTCAGCCACTTAGCCACTCAGCCACACTGCAGGTCGGCGACCGCATCAAGGTGCGCATCGAAATCACTGCCGACCGTGCCATGGACTACCTCGAACTCGTCGACGCACGTCCCTCGTGCACCGAGCCTCTCAGCACTCGCGCCGGATGGCGTTGGAGCGACGGATTGAGCTACTACGTCACGGTGGGCAACACCGACACCCGCTTCTACATCGAGCACATCGACAAAGGGCGCTATGTGGCTGAATACGAGCTCTACATCACCAACCCAGGCACCTTCCTCAGCGGAGCCGCAACCATGCAGTGCATGTATGCCCCCGAGTTTCGTGCCGTGGCCCCGGCTCTCCGACTGCAGGTAGAGCCATAGCACCCCACCCATAAACATGGGTACTGGCAGGGCACTTCGTGCAATATATCGACGGTGTGCCCTGCCAGTGTGTTTTTTCCGTGGTTGTCGACAAGATGCCGTTTCGGTAGGGAAAAACGGCTGTTTGTTGAAAAAAAGTGAAAAACGTCATTGCCGAATGTAAACTTTTTTGTATATTTGCATTCTCACAATGGTAGACCCAAATTGGCGAAGCCGTTGTGTGATAGATAGTAACATAACATTATGAACGGAAAAAACATACTGCCCTGCAAGGTTAATGTGTCGTCGGAGACCGGACGGCTGCGCGCTGTGCTGCTTCATCGTCCCGGTGTCGAGATAGAGCGCATGACCCCGCTGAACGCTGCCCACGCTCTCTACAGCGACATCCTGAACAAACCTATCGTCGACAATGAGTACGCCAACTTCAGCGGTGTGCTTGAGAAGTGGACCGATGTGTACTACGTCGAGGATATTCTCGAAGAACTTCTGAAAGACAACGATATACGCCGCCATCTCGTGGAAGAGAGCTGCGATATGGACAACTGCGACGACGACCTCAGCGAACAGCTGATGGAGCTGCCGGCCGACGAATTGGCGCGTGTGCTGGTTGAAGGCTACGAAGACCCCCACTGGGATTGCGTCAGCGAAGAGCGCTACCTGCTCAAGCCGCTCTACAACCTCTTCTTCACCCGCGATGCTTCGAGCACGATGTACAACCGCGTGCTTATCAACTCGATGAGCTTCGAGGTCCGCGAGCGCGAGACCCTCATCTACGAAGCCATATTCAAGCACTTCTTCAAGGTCGACACCCTGAACGCCATGGCTTGGGACCGCGACGCTCGCACCGAAGGCGGCGACGTGCAAATTGCCGGACCCGACCTGCTCTGCATCGGTCAGGGCATACGCACCAATGTCAAGGGTATCAAGTACCTGGCTCAGACCTTCGCCAAAGAACGCGAGAAATTCAACATCCTGGTGCAGGAGCTGCCGCAGAAGCCCGAGTCGTTCATCCACCTCGATATGGTCTTCACCTTCCTCGGCAAGCACCAGTGCATGGCCTTCGAGCCGATGCTGCACAAGACAGGCCTCTTTGCAGGCAAGGACACCACGCTGATTTCCATTGAGAACGGCAATATAAGCTACCGCAAGGTGAACAATATCGTCGACGGTCTGCGCGGCCTCGGCTGGGACATCGAGCCCGTTATCGGCGGCGGCAGCGACCCGTGGGTGCAGCTGCGCGAGCAGTGGCACAGCGGTGCCAACTTCTTCTCGCTGGGCGACGGCAAGATTATGGGCTACCGCCGCAACACGCACACCATCGACGCCCTCGACAAGGCCGGATTTGCCGTGCTCAACGCCGAGGACATCGTCAGCGGACGGGTCGACATGCACTCGTATGAGAAGTTTGTGGCCGCCTTCCCTGGCAGCGAACTGCCCCGCGCCGGCGGCGGCGCCCGCTGCATGACTATGCCCATCCTGAGAGATTCTTTGGTTTAAGGTTTAAGGTTTAAGGTGGCTGACGCACAAAATAACATGGCGACGTTTTCCTTCGAGAAGCTCGATGCGTATGTTTATGCCCGTGCTTTGGTGAAGAGCATCTATGAGTTGCAGAGCGTGTTCCCCAAAGAAGAGAAATATGCTTTGGAAGACCAGGTGAGGCGGGCAGCTGCTTCGATAACCGCAAACATTGCCGAAGGCTGTGGAAGAAACTCAGTGAAAGAAAAAACTCATTTTATAGAAATCGCATTCGGGTCGTTGACAGAATCGTTTAGTGAATTGCTGACGGCACTGGATTTAGGCTATATCACAGAAGAACAACTAAATAAACTTAGGCCTCAGTTCTCGCAAGTGGCAAAGATATTATCGGGCCTTCGTAACCACTATTCTGAATCCCTTAAACCTTAAACATTAAACATTAAACCTTAAATGAAACAGTATCACATTGCAAACAACATCATAGGCTGGGTCATCGGTATCATAGCCTGTGCTGTGTACATCATGACCGCCGAAGCTACGGCGTCGTGGTGGGACTGCGGTGAGTACATCAGCACCGCCTTCAAACTTCAAGTGGGCCACCCCCCGGGAGCACCGACCTTCCAGCTCATTGGCCGCCTTTTCTCGATGTTCAGCAGCCCTGAGACCGCCGCACATGCCGTCAACGTCATGTCGGCTGTCTGCAGTGGTTTGACCATACTCTTCCTCTTCTGGGCCATCACCCTGCTGGGCAAGCACCTGCTGCCCGACCCGAAGAACCCCAGCCTCAAAGACTGGAAGACATGGGCTGTGTTCGGAGCCGGTATCGTCGGCTCGCTGGCCTACACGTTCAGCGACACCTTCTGGTTCTCGGCTGTCGAGGGTGAGGTCTATGCCATGAGCTCCTTCTTCACCGCCCTGGTGTTCTGGGCCATACTGAAATGGGAAGAGCAGAGCGACGACCCGCGTTCGCTGCGCTGGCTGGTGCTCATCTCGCTCTTGGTAGGCGTCGCCATCGGCGTCCACCTGCTGAACCTCTTGACGGTGCCAGCTATCTGCTATGTGGTCTACTTCAAGAAGTGGCCCAAGACGACATGGAAGGGTTTCCTGCTGACGGGGGTCATCTCGGTGGCCCTGTTGGGCATCATCCTGTGGGGCATCATCCCCGGCATTGTCAATGTCGACTCTGCCGTCGATGTCTTCTTCGTCAACACCCTCGGCCTGCCGTTCAACAGTGGCACCATCTTCTACTTCGTGGTCATCGCCGCCCTGGTGGCTTGGGGCCTGTGGTACACGCAGCGCAAGAAGAAACCCATCTTCAACGCCGCCATCCTGAGCTTCGCCATGCTGGTGATAGGCTACAGCACCTTCTTCGTCCTCGTCATCCGCGCCAACACCAATACGCCGCTCAACGAGAACGCCCCGAAGGATGCTGTCTCCATGCGTGCCTACCTCGGACGTGAGCAGTACGGCGACACGCCGCTCTTCAGCGGCCAGTTCTACACCGCAGGCGGCCCTGTCAATGCCAAACCCGGCTATACCAAGTATGTTCGTGGTAAAGACGACAAAGGCAAAGACCGCTACATCGTGGCTGCCCATGCCCAGAAGTTCATCTACCGCGCCAACCACACCGGTGTGTTCCCCCGTATGTGGAGCGACGACACCAAGCGCGACCATCCTCGTTTCTACGAGTATTGGGCTGGCAAGGTCTATGGCGACCAGAAACCTTCGATGAGCCAGAACCTCACCTTCTTCAACCGCTACCAGCTGGGTTGGATGTATTGACGCTACTTCATGTGGAACTTCGCTGGAAGGCAGAACGACGAGCAGGGCCACTACTTCAACGATGACGGCACACGTGACTACTTGAAAGGCAACTGGATAAGTGGCATCAAGTTTATCGATGAGGCCCGTCTCGGCCCGCAGGACAACCTGCCCGAGGCCATGCAGAACAACAAGGCCCGCAACCGCTACTACATGCTGCCTCTGCTCCTTGGCTTGATAGGCCTTATCTACCACATCCGCAAGCATCCGAAAGACGCCTTCATAGTCTTCATCATGTTCTTCATGACCGGCTTGGCCATTGCCATCTACCTGAATATGCCGCCCAAGCAGCCGCGCGAGCGCGACTATGCTTTTGTGGGTTCGTTCAGCTTCTACGCCATCTGGATCGGCTTCGGTGTCATGGCCTTGGCCGAATGGCTCAGCAAGCTCTTCAAGAAGAACCAGGAGAAGGCCTACAAGGTGGTGCTGCCGGTGGTCTTCGTGGCCTGCATGGCCGGTGTGCCCTGCCTGATGGCTGCCGAGAACTGGGACGACCACGACCGCTCGGAGAAATACGCCGCACGCGACTTCGCGCAGAACTACCTCAAGAGCATCAAGAAGAACGGTGTCCTCATCACCTTCGGCGACAACGACACCTTCCCGCTCTGGTATGCCCAGGAGGTTGAGGGCACACGCACCGACGTGAAGTCGGAGGCCAAGCGGTCTTAGGAAGA
>JAZNSV010000130.1:0-10758 GCA_045591485.1 Bacteroidales bacterium
GAACAGGGCCAGGGTGCCCATGGCCGAGGCGCGGGTGGCGCCGTCGTTGTCGGCAGCCAGCTCAACGGCTTTCTCGGCGGCCTGCTTGGCGTCGGGCCAGAGGCGCAGTTCGGCTCGTACGGCGGCCAGGTGGGCCATGGCGGTGGCGCTGCTGTCGGCCTGCACAAGCCATTGTGCCGCTTCGTTGTAGTGTTCGCGCCGTTCGAGCAGCATGCCCAGCCTCAGGCGGGCCGCACGGCTGGTGTCGGTGGCTTGGCGGTAGTAGCCTTCGGCCAGGTCGTCCAACCCCTTGGATTCGGCGTTCAAGCCCTTGTCCACAAGGCCTTGCGCCGCGGCGCCGAGCGTGGCTCCGAGGGCGAGCAGCAGAGTGAGCGTTAGGTGTTTCATCGCATCCCTTAACGCCGCTTTGTGCTGTTTATTGTGTGCGGGGTGTTTTTTTCGCTTCATTCCACCAACAGGCGTGCGGCGGCGGGACCTTGTGTGGTGGCGGCCGCAATGGTGTGGGTGCCGACTTGTCGATATGCTGTGCTCCTGCCGCTTGCGGCTGGCTGAGACGGGTGGTGCCCATGGCATCCCTGATTCGTTTTTCCCCCGGTGCAATATAATTAAGGGTGGAACCGTAAATATCCCACCCTTGACGCCGGTTTCGGCACCGGCGTCAGGAAAACACATTGCTTGTTGCTGGCAAGGTGCTGGCTCAGAGTGCCACGCCTTCTATCTTGGCACGTGCCTCGAGCACAGCCTTGTAGTCTTCCATGGCGCGCATCTGCAGGTCGTAGATGCTGCGGGGACAGTCGGGTGTGAAGGTCAGCTTGCCGCTGTCCCACAGTTTGAGGACGGCCTCGAGGTTCTGCTTGCGGTTCAGCAGGTGGTAGTACTCGGCTTTCATGCGGTCTTTGTAGTCGCTGGAAAGCATCAGCGATGTGATGGTGTGTAGGTCCATGGCTGTTGTTTTTGTGGTTTGACTGTTGTGTGTTTCAATTGGTGTTCGGGGTGCGAAACGTCGTGGCCGGTGTGGTCTGCCGACGTTTTTTCCCCTTTTTTTATTGCACATAACGTCGTGCGCGGCAAATTATTGTGCCAGCCGCGATTTTTTTTTGTCAACATGGCGTGCACAGGAGAAAGCAATCGCATGCTGTTTTCTTTTCTCAAAGGCCGCTTTGGCAGTGTTCCTCTTCACCCGTTGTACGATACATGTACGATATATGTACGATACTTGTACGATTGCCAATCGTACAAGTATCGTACATATATCGTACATGTATCGTACAACGGGTGAAGAGGAGCATACTATGATATTGATTTAGTGTGAGTTATGTGCATTTTGGCGGTTTGTGCGGTGCTAACCGTCAGAATTACAGTTGTTTGCTGCCTGTTTTTGCCCTTCGTGAAGGGCAGAATGACAAGGGTGCAATGTGTGGGCCGAGCCTTAAAAAAGGTTAAAGTTTTGGGGGTGTGGATAACTTTTTCCGTTTAATATAAAAAAAAAGTGTAATTTTGCAGCATGATTACTAACAACGAAATGGCTGCACAGACAGCCGAATTCTTATTGACAGTGAAAGCGGTAAAGCTCAACAACGAGCATCCGTTCACATGGGCTTCGGGCCGCAAATCTCCCATTTACTGCGACAATCGGGTGACGCTTTCGTATCCCGAAATACGCACTTTTATCCGTCAGCGCTTCACAGAGGTCGTCAGCGACACTTGGGGCGATGTTGACGTTGTTGCCGGTGTGGCCACTGGCGGTATAGCCCAGGGCGCCCTGGTGGCGCAGGAGCTAGGCAAGCCGTTTGTGTATGTGCGCTCTGAGCAGAAGAGCCACGGCCTGACTAACCAGATCGAGGGCGAGATCCACGAGGGTCAGTCGGTTGTGGTGATAGAGGACCTGGTGTCGACGGGCAAGAGCTCGCTCATAGCCGTGAAGGCGTTGCGCGAGAGGGGCTGCGTGGTGAAGGGCATGGCTGCCATATTCACCTACGGTCTGCAGGTGGCTGCCGACAATTTCAAGAACGAGAATGTGGAGCTGGTCACTCTGACTGACTACGACACGCTGATCGGTGTGGCGAAGGAGAAGGAGTTTATCCGCCAGGAAGCGCTGGAAAGCCTGGCCGCATGGCGCGTGAACCCCGAGAAGTGGAGCGACGACCACATGGGAAATTGAGAATTAAGAATTGAGAATTGAGAATGTGTCGATGTGCAATCGCCACAAATTCACGGCTCTCGGTTTGGAATATGAAAATTGATACATGAAATGACGACAGCAGGTCTGTGTTTTTCGAAAAGGATGTCGCGTCGGCTATTCTCTGTCGGCATGGCGTTCTTATTTCAATTTTCGATAAGCAATGCAGCCTCGGCGCAGGACAGTGTGGAGGTGGTGCATGTGGCCGACGGTGTGGATGTGGAGATGGTGTGGGTGGAAGGCGGGAGTTTCCGCATGGGGAGCAACAAGGCCATCGACAGAGAGGGTCGCTACGGCTACGAGGCCTACCGGCCAGAGCACGGCGTCACCGTCGGGGACTTCTACATGGGGCGGCTCGAGGTGACGCAGGGTCTTTGGACAGCGGTGATGGGCGAGAACCCGTCGTATTTCACCGGCAACGATTCGCTGCCGGTGGAGCGTGTGTCGTGGGCCGACGCGCAGCGTTTTGTGGCGTTGCTGAGCCAGATGACGGGCCGGCACTTCCGTCTGCCTACAGAGGCGGAGTGGGAGTATGCGGCGCGCGGTGGCCGGCGTGGCACGGGCAAGACTTATGCCGGCTGCGGACGCGGTCAGCTGGACGACTATGCGTGGTACTGCGTCAACAGCGGCAACCGCACGCATCCTGTGGGACGGCGGCGGCCCAACGAGTTGGGCCTCTGCGACATGAGCGGCAATGTGGGCGAGTGGTGCACCGACTGGTGGGCTCCGTATGAGGCTGCCGAGCTTCAGGACCCGCGCGGACCGGTGGACGGCGAGAGCCGCATTGTGCGCGGCGGCGACTGGGGCAGCGTGAGTGCCGGCGTGGCGGTGTTTGACCGCAGCTGGTATGTGCCCACGGGCAAGACCGAGTACTACGGCCTGCGCCTGGCCATGGACCCGCAGTAGTTTTAATAGGTTAGAGGTTATTTGCGACTGTAGAGACGCGGCGTGCCGCGTCTGGATTTTTGAAAGGTAGAGGTTGATTGGAGTATTGATCGCCGTTGGGGCATGCCTCGTGTATGCCCGATAACATCAACAAATAAACGTATCAACGTATCAGATGCTGATTAAGGACAGGGAGTTTGTGCCGTTTATCGGTGAGGCCGAGATTGCCGCCATTGTGCAGCGAGTGGCCGACGAGGTGAGCCGCGACTATAGTGAGGTTTGCCGCGACGGCAGGGGGCTGCTGGTGTGTCCGGTGCTGACAGGTGCGTTTCTTTTCGGCGCCGACCTTGTGCGGCGGCTGACGGTGCCGGCCGAGGTGAGGTTTGTGAAGTATGCCTCGTACGAGGGTATGAGCTCTACTGGGAGTGTGAGCTGCCAGCTGGGGTTCGGCCCCTGGGTCGAGGGACGCGACGTGCTGGTGGTTGAGGATGTGGTTGACACCGGTCTTTCGATGCAGCGGCTGCTGGCCGACGTCAAGGAGCTGGGTGCCAGGAGCGTGAGGGTGTGCACCCTGCTGCTCAAGCCGGGCAGTTTCCGTGGCAACTACAAGGTGGATTATGTTGGCAAAGAGATTGGCAACGAATTCATTGTGGGGTACGGCATGGACTACGACGAGCAGGGGCGCACACTGCCGGAGATTTTGGTGGTCAGTGGGTAGTGGCTGTTTTTTGAGTCTGTAGAGACGCGGCGTGCCGCGTCTGGATTTTTTGAAGATGAACGGTGTAGGGGCGATAGGTTTGGAGGGTGAGGATGGAGGGTGTTTTAAGATTTATGAAGAAAATGAAGAGACATTTACATATAATAATGTTTGCTGTCGGCGCAATGCTTGCAGCGGCGTGCGGCCGGTCGGAGGTGCACATCAATGTGAGCGACGGCCAGCTTGAAGGGCTTTGGCAGAAGAACTCTACAGAGGAGTTCTGGCGCTACAAGGCCGAGGACCATACGGGCGTTACGTGGGACGCCTCGGAGGACATCACTGAAGAGGAGAGCAACCTCACGTTCACCTGGAGCGTGAACGGCGATGTGCTGCGCCATGTGTTTACGGGTGCGCAGAACAACCAGGCTGTGCCTAAGGTGTATACGGTGAAGGAGATTAGCTCGACGGCCATGACCTGGGAGGACGACTACGGGATGACGCATCAATTCACCAAGGTGGAATAGGAGAGGGGGAACTACGATGAAGAAAGGTTGGAAGATAGCGCTTATCTCGTTGGGCTCGCTGGTTGGGCTGGTGGTTGTAGTGGTGGCTGTGGCGCTGTGGCTGGTGTTCACGCCGAATCAGCTGACGAAGATAGTGAACAAGCTTGCAGGACAGTATGTGATGGCAGAGACGCATTTTGAGAGTGTGGATCTGACGCTCTTCAAGACGTTTCCCGACGCTGGCCTGAAGATAGGCAAGGTGTATATTGTCAATCCGACAGAGGGTGCGCCGAGCGACACGGTGGCCCGCATTGGAAGCCTGACGGTGGGCGTGGATGTGAAGCGCTTCATTAAAGAAAACGAAGTCGTTGTGCACCAGGTGCTGCTCGACGATGTGCGGGCCGAGCTCTATACGGACAAAGAGGGTCGGAGCAATTTCGACATCTTTCCGAAGAGCGACGACGAGGACACCGCCTCGAGTCCGTTCAGCCTCGACAGCCTGCCCGACATGGATCTCAGAAAGATAAAAATCAGCAATCTGGATGCCCATCTGCTCGACGAGCATGGCGGCATGGATGCGGCGGTGTGCGACTTTGGCCTGAAGGTGGTAGGCACGCTGAAGGGTGGCATGGTTGATGCCGACCTCGACATGGAGAGCGGCGATGTGGCCCTTGCTATGACCGACAGCACTGGCGCCACCTCGATAGATGCCGCTTTGCATGACCTGGCTCTGGGCTTGAAGGGCGCTGGCAATCTGGACGCTGTAGACGGTAAGCTGAAGTTGAAGGTGAAGTCGGGAACCGTGAAGATGGGCGAGGCCGAGATGGTCAACAAAGCGCTGCAGGAATCGAAAAAAGAGCTGCTGACGCTGACGGTGCCCTTTGAAGCCGATTTGAAGCAGATGAAGATAAAGCTTGACGAGAGCAAGCTGAAACTTGACGATTATGCGCTTGGCCTCAAGGGCGATGTGCAGCTCGACCCGATGGCGGTCGATGTGGCGTTGGCCACCGATGGCGCCTGGCAGGTGGAGCCGCTGCTGAAGATAGTGCCCGAACAGTTTGTCGGTTTCGCGAAAGATATGGACGTCGATGCCAAAGTGGAGCTTCAAGCTACTGCGGTTGGCACGCTGAGCGACAGTACGATGCCGCTGATAGATGCGCAGGTGAAACTGGCCGAAGGACGCTTCTACATGCCGAAGTCGCTGCCGTACAGGATTAGCAGGATTAGCGGCGACGTGGACGCCCACCTCGACATGGGCAAGGGGGGGGTGAGCCATGCCGTGATAAAGAGTTTCAAGGCGCACACAGGCGGCACGGATGTGAGCGTTGCCGGCAGGGCCGACGACCTGCTGGGCGACATGCACATAGACGCCGTAGTCAAGGGCACGATGCCGCTGGCCGACGCGATGCCGATGCTGCCCGACACGATGCCGCTGAGCGGCAACGCCGACATAGCCCTCGACCTGAAGGTGAACACTGCCATGAGCAGCCTGCAGAACATGGCACTGGAGAAGATGAAGGCCGGCGGCACGGTGAGGCTGAAGAATGTGGACGTCACTTACGACAGCATACAGGCCGAGGCACCGAACCTCGATATAGCCCTGCAGATTCCGGCCAAGGAACACAAGGGCAGCCTGGCCGATGCCCACATCACCGGCAAAGGCTTGAAGGTGAAGATGCCCGGCATGAACGGCACTCTTGAGACGCCCGACATAAACGTGGGGGTGAACAACCCGATGAAAGAGCAGATAGCCGCCAGCTTTGAGATTTCGGTGGGCGAGACAGAAGCCAACATCGACTCGATGATGGTGAGCCTGGGAGCCCTTGAGCTGAAGGGGTCGATGCGCATGGATTCGACACAGACCAATCTGCTGAAGCAGTTCAATCCGGTGGTAGACATCGACATGCACAGTGCGGTGCTCTATATGCCGGTGCTGCCCGATGCGGTGCGCCTGTCGCAGTTCACCTTTGCCTACAATCCGGAAACATGCGAGCTGAGCACCGCCGAGGTGAAGCTGGGCCACAGCGACTTCCAGCTGTACGGCACGGTCGACAACCTGGAGAAATGGCTCGACAAGAAAGAGATACTGAGGGCCGACCTCAACTTTACATCCAACTATGCCGACGTAGACCAGCTGATGGATATGTTCAGCGGCATGGGCAGCGACGCCGACACCCTGGAGCAGATGCGCGAGGAAGACAATGTGCCCGACGAGGCCAACCCGTTCATAGTGCCGAAAGACGTGGACATAACCCTCCACACGCACATCAAGCGGAGCGTGGCCTTTGGCAACGACCTGAATGATGTGGCCGGTGCGCTGACAATCAACGACGGCGTGGCGGTGCTCGACCAGATGGGCTTCGTGTGCAAAGCCGCCACCATGCAGCTGACGGCCCTCTACAAGTCGCCGCGGCCCAACAACCTTTTTGTGGGTCTCGACTTCCACCTGCTCGACATTCAGATAGACGAGCTGCTCGACATGATACCCGCAGTGGACACGCTGGTGCCCATGCTGGCGGCCTTCAACGGCAATGCCAACTTCCACCTGGCGGGCGAGAGCTTCCTCGATGCCAAATACCAGCCCAAGATGAGTTCGCTGCTCGGCTCGGCAGCTATCAGCGGCAAAGACCTGGTGGTGATGGACAATAGCACCATCTCGCAGATAGCCAAGCTGATGCAGTTCAAGAGCTGGAAAGACAAAGACAATAAAATCAGAATCGACAGCCTCGATGTGGAGATGACTTGCTTCCGCAAGGAGATAGAGGTGTTCCCGTTCCTGCTCAACATAGGCAAATACCAGCTGTGCGCCTCGGGCAAGCACACACTCGACAACAACTGCGGCTACCATGTGGAACTGCTCAAAAACCCGCTGATGGCCAAGGTGGGCGTCGATGTGAGGGGCAATCTGAGCAGTCCGAAGATAAGCTTGGGCGAGGTGCGCTATGCCGACCTCTACAAACCTGAAAAACAGGGCGTGGTTGAAAAACAGACCCTCGAACTGAAACGGATGATAAAAGAAGCCCTCGAGACAAATGTGAGATAATTATAAAGAATATGGCAATATTCCACAGATACCAGAGCACGATGCACGGCAACTACCGGCGGGGATACCTGCGGGCAGGACTGTTGACGGGGCTGCTGCTGACACTCTATGTGATGGCAAGGCTGCTGATGAAGAGTCCGGTGCAGTCGCCGGTGTCGTATGTGAGCGACGCTGTGATGCTGGTGCTGGTTGTGCTCTGCACAGCCTACTATCGCAATTCGCTGCCCGAAAAGAAAATCACGCTGAAAGAGGCGATGCTTTTCGGCATGGGCACGGCGGTGGTCGGATCCGTAATATACGGATTGGCCCTGTGGGTCATCGGCTTGGCGTTTCCGCAGCAGGCCGCCATCTTCACCACCGGCATGACAGGTCAGGAGACCTTGGCTGGCGACCCGCAGATAAACTACTGGGCCGCATGGTGGGGCATCGTTGGCGGAGTGAGCATGATGGTGGTGGGGGCCTTCGGCGCTTTCCTGGCGTCGATATTCTTCAGAAACGAAAAATCAGAGATAAAACATAAAAAATCATGATAGACATTTCAATCATTGTGCCATCATACAACGAGGCCGAGTCGCTGCCGCACCTGGCCGAATGGATAGACCGCGTGATGCGGGAGAAAGGCTTCAGCTATGAAGTGATAATCGTCGACGACGGGAGCACCGACGGCACCTGGCAGGTGGCCGAGCAGCTGCACGCCGCAAATCAGTGCTACCGGGGCATCAAATTCCGCCGCAACTATGGTAAGTCGGCCGCCCTCAACACCGGTTTCGCCGCCGCCGAGGGCGAGGTGGTCATCACCATGGACGCCGACCTTCAGGACAGCCCCGACGAGGTGCCCGAGCTCTACCGCATGATTAAAGAAGACGGCTACGACCTTGTGAGCGGATGGAAGAAGAAACGCTACGACTCGAAGCTGGCCAAGAACATACCTTCCAAATTCTTCAACTGGACCACCCGCCGACTGAGCGGCATCCACCTGCACGACTTCAACTGCGGACTGAAAGCCTATCGCCACGATGTGGTGAAAAGCATAGAGGTCTACGGCGAGATGCATCGCTACATACCAGTCATCGCCAAATGGGCCGGTTTCGGCAAGATAGGGGAGAAGGTGGTGCAGCACCGCAAGCGCGAATACGGAGTGACCAAGTTCGGCATGAACCGGTTTATCAACGGCTATCTCGACCTGATGAGCATCATGTTCATGTCCAAGTTCGGCAAACAGCCTATGCACTTCTTCGGCGCCATAGGCAGCGTGTCGTTTGCCTTCGGCTTCATAGCTCTGATTATTGTGCTGATTATGCGCCTTGCAGGCCGCATAGCGCTGACCAACAGTGTCTGGTTCTACCTCTCGATGCTTTTTGTGCTTATGGGCACGGTGCTTTTCCTGGCCGGGTTCATCGGCGAGCTTGTATGCCGCAACAGCACTACACGTAACCAATACTTAATAGAAAAAGAACTATGAGCCTTCAATGTGGAATAGTGGGACTGCCCAATGTGGGCAAATCCACCCTCTTCAACTGTCTGAGCAATGCAAAGGCCCAGGCGGCCAACTTTCCGTTTTGTACCATAGAGCCCAACGTGGGTGTGATCACCGTTCCCGATGAGCGCCTGGCCAAACTGGTGGAGATTGAGCGTCCGGCCAGTGTGGTGCCTGCCACCGTCGAGATAGTGGACATCGCCGGTCTTGTGCGCGGTGCCTCCAAAGGCGAAGGCCTCGGTAACAAGTTCCTGGCCGATATACGCAATTGCGACGCCATAATCCATGTGCTGCGTTGCTTCGAGGACGACAACATCACCCATGTCGACGGCACCGTGGACCCCGTGCGCGACAAGCTCACAATCGATACCGAGTTGCAGTTCAAGGACCTTGAGACCATAGAAAACCGCTACGACAAGGAGGTCAAGAAAGGCAAAGCCGGTGGCGACGCCAAAGCCAAGAAACTGGTCGAGGTTATGGACCTCTACCGCGATGCGTTGCTCGCTGGACACAGCGCCCGCACCGTGCATCTCGACGAAGGCCAGGCCGAGGTGGCTCGCGACTTGATGCTCCTCACCTCGAAGCCGGTGCTCTATGTCTGCAATGTCGACGAAGCTTCTGTAGTCAACGGCAACAAATATGTAGATGCTGTGCGCGAGGCTGTCAAAGACGAGAATGCAGAGGTGCTGGTTATCGGTGCCGGTATCGAGGCCGACATTGCCGAGCTGGAGACCTACGAGGAGAAACAGATGTTCCTCGAAGACCTCGGACTCAAGGAAAGCGGTGTCAACCGCCTGATAAAAGCCGCCTACCGACTGCTCAACCTTCAGACCTTCCTCACCGCCGGTCCGAAGGAATGCCGTGCATGGACCTTCCGCAAAGGTATGAAAGCCCCTCAGACTGCAGGTATTATCCACTCCGACTTTGAGCGCGGTTTCATTCGCGCCGAGGTCATCAAATACGAAGACTACGTCAGCCTCGGCTCTGAGGCTAAATGTCGCGAAGCTGGCAAGATTGCCGTCGAAGGCAAAGACTATGTTGTGCAGGATGGCGACATCATGCACTTCAGGTTCAATGTGTAATACATGAAGACGAAGAAGACAAGAAAAGACGGCACACCCACAGTGCGGAAGACAAATGGCAGGTCTGTAGCTTCGCATCGCTTGCCACTGGTCTTCGGTTGTCTTTTCGTGGCTTCTTTTGTCTTGTCTTCCTGCTCCACCCAGAAGGCCAAGTGGACCAACATCCAGTACCACAACATCACGTGCCACTACAATGTGTGGTGGAACGGCAACGAAAGCCTTAAAGCAGGCCGCGAAAAGCTGCACAAGGCTGCCGTCGACGACTACACACAGCTCTTGCCGGTCGAAGCCCTTGGCACCGAGGACAACGCCCGAAGTGTCAACCCTGATATGGACCGCGCTGTGGAGAAAGGCGTAAAAGGCATCAAGAAGCACAGCATCTACATCAAAGGCGAAGAGCACGTGCCCTACATCAAGGAGTGCTACCTGCTTACGGCCTACGCCACCTTCTACAAGCAGGACTTCGTTTCAACAGCCAACACCTGCAACATACTTGTGAGCCAGTTTCCCGGCACGCGGGCAGGCGACGAGGGCGCTGTGCTGTTGGCCCGCTGTCTGGTGCGCGAGAAACGCTATGCCGAAGCCGAAGCCGCGTTGGATCAGCTTGTGGTCAACCTCGGCAAGGGTAACTTCTCGCGTTCGCAGCGCGACAAGCTCTATATGGCCATGGTCGAAGCCACTGTGCCGCAAGAGAAATACAAGAAGGCCGTGGAATACATACACCAGGCCATAGACGCCAGCGGCGACCGCACGGCCAAAGCCCGGCTCACTTTCCTCATGGCGCAGATCTACCAAAAGCTCGACAAACGTCCGGTGGCGGCCAAATACTACCATCAGGTGTTGGGCTATGGACCCGAATATGTCATGGAGTTCAACGCCCGCTTGGGCGAAG
>JAZNSV010000131.1:0-2815 GCA_045591485.1 Bacteroidales bacterium
TTACACCGCTAACAGAAGGCCATCTCTGGTTTATCGAGAATCCTCTTAATCTTGTATACAACCATTCACATATCAGCAGTTCTAAAATAAGCCATTCCAATACACTGTACAAAACACTGAGTCCTGTCTACCTGGCAAAAATGAACGGAACGCGATTCTACTCATCCGGAACATCCGAGAATATATTTAATAAAAATGCTGCAATAAGCTGGTATATTGAAAGGGAGCACAGGATAACAGTTACATTGTCTGACATGACATCGTCGAAAGGTATTGCCTACAATCCTGTGAGCAACAATGTAGAGATGCTGACAGCGCGATACGTAGGACGAATACCAACCTATGCCGGCTGCGACAGAATCTATTCTTTCAACGCAGAGCTGGCTATGGGGAATACCGCAATTGCACGTCAATACAGTGGGTATGAATTGCATTCATTGGCAGCGGACCCGTTTTTGAGCAATCGGTTCGTTGCCACAGGCGAGGATGCAGAATCCAGCTACCCCTACCACAACTACTTTATATGGTACAAGCGAGGGCTGTGGACTGGCTGCACCACCAAAGTCACTTCATCAGTCACAAAAGATGAAACAGATATATTAATAAAAAAAACAGACAATTCACCTACCGTAAATATGCAAATCCGGGATGGCGACACTGTTTCCTGTTCATGGGTCAGCCTGACCAACGTCTGTGAATAAAAAAACAAACTAAAATAAATTAAAGATATGAAAACAACCACCAAAACTTTAATTGCGCTGCTGGCCTTGGCGGCCGGCATGGCGCCTGCCGCGGCGCAGGACACCGTGTATGGCAAGGCTTTGCGAGCAGGCCACTACTCGTCGGTCTGGCCCGACACAACCTACCTGGACACACATCGCGTTTATTTTCGTCTGGTGGACCAGGCTGGCCAATACGGCCTTATACACCACACCGACTCGGCACTGACAATATACGGCATTGCCGCCGCACTGTGCACACCACCGGACTATAACTCGCCGCAGAGCGTGGCCATGGAAGCATCTGATATACTCGACACTTCGCGCTCGGCCCTGCGCGACGAACACCTCAAGCTGTGGGAGATGTACGGCGACACGATAGAGGAAATCGCCGACCTGCCGGTTGCCGTGTCGAAACCGCCAGACTACTACTGGGACCTGATGCTCACCCCTGTGGAATCGGGTAGAATACTCAGGCCGCTGCCCATGTACGAGCGCTATTTTCCAGAGCCCATCACGGTGCAGGACTCTTTCATCATCGGCAAAAAAACCGTCAACGGATCTGGTCTCGGCAATCCTCCGGAATTACAGTACGATCAATACAACTGGGATGTGGCACTTTGCGCCTATCTGGCCGCCGACAGTAACGGCGATTTCATACGCTATCCCAGGAACTACATTTACGAAACCCGCAGCAGGACTATAGACGGCAACGACACCATCTACACCTACTGGTGGGAGAAGGAAAACAGACGCAATCAATATGTCGGGTATTCAATAATCTTCCCCATCATCACGCCCAACCCCGACACCGGAAGAACCGACACCACACAGACTGGCATCGGGCACATGACGCCCGTGGAGCGCAACACCGTGGTGGCGCCCAACCCCGCCACCGGGACGGTGCGCGTGGCGTCGGGCTTCGGCCTGCTGGGCATCGAGGTCTACGACAACGCCGGACGCCGCATATACAGCGCCGACGCCAACGGAATGCAGACCAGCATCGACGTAGCCTCCTGGCCACGCGGCGCCTACACCGTCCACGTGCGAACCGCCGTAGGCACCGCCATAAAGAAGCTGCTCGTGCAGTAGGCCGCCGCCGACAGCGGAACCACCTTGATGTATTATGACAACCTCGGCCAACTCTTGTCCACAACCGACCCCGAAGGATTCTCTACCTCCTTTGAATATGATTTGCTTGGACGTATGCGGAAACGCACCCACCCTGATGCCAATACTACAAAATATGATTATGATGATGCCGGCAATCTTATGTCGGAAGGCACTCCTCTTGGGGAAATTTTTTATGATTACACATACTATAGACCTGTATCCAAACGTTATAGCAACATGACAGAAAACGCCGCATATTATGAATATGGCACCAACGGTACTGACACTGGACGTCCGGTATGGATCGAGGACGGAAGCGGTCGCTATGAATGCCACTACGACGCTTTGGGCAACGTCACTACCGAGATACGCTCTGTCATAATGCCCGACGACAGTATCGCCTATCGGTTCAAAATGCAATACCGGTACGACAGCTGGGGTCGCATGCTGAGCATGACATATCCCGACAGCGAAACCGTGTCGTACACATATCAGTGGGGCGGAGACCTCTATGCAATGCATGGCTATAAATCTGGCAACTACAGGCCTTATATAATTCAGACTACATACAATACACTTGGACAAAAAACTTTCGTGGAATATGGCGACCTGTCCAAGACCTACTACACCTACGACATTCTCCACCGACTGTCTAACCTAACAAGCAAGGACCGTAGAGATTCACTTATGCAGAATATTGAATACACCTTTGACGGTGCCGGCAATATAACGCATATATATAATGCCGCCGGACAGGTCAATGCCATGGGCGGGACATATACGAATCATTACGATTACGACTCGCTCTACCGCTTGGTACAGTCTGTTGGATTCGGCACAGCGGGAAATTATTCCTACACGATGAATCTTTCTCCTTCAGGCCGCCTTCTGCACAAGCAGACCACGGCGGCTTCATCCTCGCTGCGCAATGAGGTGTCTATGGCCTACGGCTATTGCGACACCTACCAGCCTCATGCGCCCCG
>JAZNSV010000132.1:0-31598 GCA_045591485.1 Bacteroidales bacterium
TGTCTTCCTAAGACCGCTTGGCCTCCGACTTTGCCGCTTGATTTTGTATAGGACAAGGCGTTATCAGTAGCTGCGGGCGAAGACAACGCGGCGGTGGCTGGGCTTGCCGCTGTAGATGCACTTGCCTTCCTCCTCCGGTGCGTCGAAGGGGATGCAGCGGATGGTGGCCTTGGTTTCTTCCTTGATGCGCTCCTCGGTCTCCTGGGTGCCGTCCCAATGGCAGAGCAGGAAGCCGTTCTTCTCAATCTCGACCTTGAAGTCGTCCCAGGTGTCGACCTTGCGGGTCATGCTGGCGCGGAAGTCGGCGGCTTTCTTGAAGAGGTTCTGCTGGATCTGTTCCATGAGGTCGTAGACGTGGTCGGCGATGCCTTCGATGGGCATGGTGATCTTCTCGAGCGTGTCGCGGCGGCAGACCTCGCAGGTGCCGTTCTCAAGGTCGCGCGGGCCTATGGCTAAGCGCACGGGGACGCCCTTGAACTCGTACTCGTTGAACTTCCAGCCGGGCTTGTACTCGGGACGGTTGTCGTATTTCACCACCAGACCTTTGGCTTCGAGGGCGCGGACGATGGGGGCGATGTGCTCGTCGAGCTGGCGCTGCTGGTCGTCGCTCTTGCAGATGGGGACGATGGCCACGTGGATGGGTGCCAGGTGCGGCGGCAGGACGAGGCCGTTGTCGTCGGAGTGGGTCATGATAAGGGCGCCCATCAGGCGGGTGCTGACGCCCCACGAGGTGGCCCATACGTATTCGAGCTTGTTCTCCTTGTTGAGGAACTGCACCTCGAAGGCTTTGGCGAAGTTCTGTCCCAGGAAGTGGGAGGTGCCGGCCTGCAGGGCCTTGCCGTCCTGCATCATGGCTTCGATGCAGAGGGTGTCGAGGGCGCCGGCGAAGCGCTCGTTGGGGCTCTTGTGGCCCTTGAGCACGGGCACGGCCATATACTTCTCGGCAAACTCGGCATAGACCTCGAGCATGCGGCGGGCTTCCTCCTCGGCCTCCTCGCGGGTGGCGTGGGCGGTGTGGCCTTCCTGCCAGAGGAACTCGGCGGTGCGGAGGAACATGCGGGTGCGCATCTCCCAGCGCACGACGTTGGCCCACTGGTTGCAGAGGATAGGCAGGTCGCGGTAGGACTTGATCCAGTTCTTATAGGTGCTCCAGATGATGGTTTCGGAGGTGGGGCGCACGATGAGCTCTTCCTCGAGCTTGGCGGCGGGGTCGACGACGACACCGTTGCCGTTGGGGTCGTTCATGAGGCGGTGGTGGGTGACGACGGCACACTCTTTGGCGAAGCCTTCGACGTGCTCGGCCTCACGGCTGAGGAAGCTCTTGGGGATGAAGAGGGGGAAGTAGGCGTTCTGGTGGCCTGTGGCTTTGAACATGCGGTCGAGCTGGTCGTGCATCTTCTCCCAGATGGCGTAGCCATAGGGCTTGATGACCATGCAGCCGCGGACGGCGCTCTGTTCGGCGAGGTCGGCACGGACGACGAGTTCGTTATACCATTCGGAGTAGTTTTCACTGCGTTTGGGAAAATCTTTTGCCATATTTTTTTATTATCTATACAATAAATTACATTGACGTTCGTTAATTTTAACGAATTGCAAAAATACAAAAAAAATCCGAAATATCGGAAAAATGTGTAAAACGATGCAAAAAAAGCTGACGATACTATGCCTGCTGGCAGCGATGGCGACGGGCGCGACGGCACAGGTGAAGCTGAGTGTGGACACGCTGGAGTGCCACATTATAGACTTCACATTTGGTGCGCTGACCCCCGGCGGCGGGAGTGCGAGCGGCGGGATGACAGGCGGCAACATGAAGGATCTCTACGGCGGGCCGTTTCTTGATTTCAGCCTGGGCTGCGACTATAAGTACAAGAGCAACTGGATGGTGACGCTGGACGGGGATTTGTGGTTTGGATACAACAGCAACAACCTCAAGGACCGCGCGGAAAGGATGGGCGACATATATACCCCGGGCGGGGTGCTGCTCAGCTGGGGCGGATATAACGGCGAGGTGCAATCGTACAACCGCGCACTGACGCTCAGGGTTGGCGTGGCCAAGATACTGCCGATAATAAGGAACAATCCCAATTCGGGCATCATGCTGAAGCTCAGCGGCGGCTGGATGATGCAGAAGACCGTCTTCAACCAGGATTATAACCAGAGCCCTGTGCCGCAGCTGAAGGGCGATTATGCGAAGCTCTACGACCACCTGCGCAATGGCGCAATACTGACAGAGAGCGTGGGATTTGTGTTTATGAGCAATATGAGTACGTATGTCAACTTCAAGGTGTCGTTCGACATTAGCCAGTGCGTCAGCTGGTCGAGCCGCAATTATCAGATCGACAACGTCATGAAGCTCAACGGCAAGGACAACAACAGATATTTCGACCTGCTATACGGTGTGCGCCTGACATGGATGTTCCCGCTGATGGGCAAAACCACGTATGACTATTACTATTATTGATTAGTTGAAAGCATTGGTGATTTGTTGACATATTGATATGTTTTGGTTTGGAGTCAGGTGTTGTCCTGCTACGTCAGCCAATTGGCCACGGGCCACTACCAACAACCCTCAGAGGAGTTTAAAGTTTAAAAAGTTTTAATGAGAGTTTTATACACTATAGGCATCTGGTTCTACACGCTGGGCATACGCCTGGCGGCGGTGTTCGGACACGAGAAGGCCCGCCAGATGGTCGAGGGATGGAGAGATGTGCCGACTGCGTTGGCGAAGCTGTCGGCCGACAAACCCACCGTCTGGTTCCATGCCGCCAGCCTGGGCGAATTCGAGCAGGCGCGACCTGTGCTGGAGCGCTACCGCGAGCGGCATCCCGAAAGCCAGGTGCTGGTCACCTTCTTCTCCCCCTCGGGCTACGAGGTGAGGAAGAACTACGCCCAGGCCGAGGCCGTCTGCTACCTGCCCATGGATACCCCCGGCAACGTGCGCCACTTCCTGGACGCCGCACATCCCGACAAGGTCTTTTTCGTCAAATACGAATTCTGGTACAACTGCCTGAAAGCCCTGCGCCAACGCGGCATAGACACATACATTTTCTCGGCCATCTTCCGTCCGGAGCAATACTTCTTCCAATGGTACGGCGGATGGTTCCTGCGGCAGATTGGCTTTGCATTCCAACACCTCTTCGTACAGAACGAGGAGAGCCTGCGCCTGCTCAAAGACAACGGCATCAGCCACTGCTCACAGGCCGGCGACACACGCTTCGACCGCGTGCACCAGATAGCCCAAGCCGCCGAGCCCGACGCCGTGGTGGAGCACTTCCTGCAAGGCCACGACGGCCCCGTCCTGGTGGCCGGGAGCACATGGCCGCCCGACGAGCAGATCCTGGCTCATGTACGAGACGCCAACGACGACTGGTTCCCAGGCAAAATCATCTTGGCTCCACACGTCATCAACGAGGAACACCTGAAACAGATAGAGACCCTCTTCCCAGACAGCATCCGATACTCCCAACTCAAACAATCAAGCAATCAAACAACCAAGCAATATCATGTTCTCATCATAGACAACATAGGCCTACTCTCCAAACTCTACCGCTACGCCACCGTGGCCTATATCGGCGGGGGCTTCGGTGTGGGCATACACAACATTCTCGAAGCCGTAGCCTACGGCAAGCCCGTCGTCTTCGGCCCGAACTACCACAAATTCCAAGAAGCCCACGACATCATCGCCCGCGGCGGCGGATGGAGCATCCAGGGCGAATACGACATGGAGGAGGGCGGCTTCATGCACCTCATCACCCACCCCGAGGCGCTGACGAAGGCTTCGCTGGCCTGCATCGAATACATGAACCGCAACCTGGGCAGCACCGACATCATACTCAGTTTCATTGAAAACTAAGGTATCACATATAATCCTCATGCTGACAGCGGCGGTGCTCATGACCGGCTGCACCATCGGCCGCTATGTGGGCGAAGGCGAGCACGTGCTCCATCACACGGAACTCGACGTACAGATGGCCGACAGCAGCAAGGTGACACCGGAGGTGCTGGATGCCCTGAAGCGGGCACGCAATTACTACACCCAGCGTCCCAACAGCAAATTCCTCGGTGTCCGCTGGCTGCCGGTAGGCAAATGGGTCTACTGTTTCGCCACAGACACATCCTCGAATTTCTGGAACAATTACTTCCATCGCCTCGGCCAGGCCCCTGTCATATATGACGAAGGGCGCGCAGAGAAGACAGCCGTACAGCTGCAACGTCTGCTCGAATCCAAAGGCTGCTTCGGTTCCACCGTCGGCTTCGACACCACGTCTATCCGCGGACGCAATATAACCATAGGCTTCCATGTGAAAGCCACACAGCGACGCATAGTCGACGAAGTGTCGTACCTGACCGACAACCCCAATGTGCGCCGATTGCTTGACCAATGGCAGTCCGACTCACCCCTGCAGGCAGGCCAGCCATACGACCAAGAACTCATTGCCGCCGAACGAAGCCGCATTGTGTCGAACCTGCGCGAATCGGGCTACTACTATGCATCTCCGCAACTCGTAACCTTCCGCGTCGACACCACATATTCCTCATCTTTATTGAGCATCGAGGTGCTCGTAGACAGCCGCTCGCTGCGAGTCTACCACATCAACAATATTTATGTATACCCCAACTCGACGGCCGGATTGCGCTCCGAACCCACCGCCTTCGACACCCTGATATACACATACCCTTCGGCCACACGGCGCATCGACTACCAGTTCGTACACGAAGGCCCGATGACGATACGCCCACAAACTATCAGCCGCGCACTGATGCTCTTCCCTGGTATGACCTACCGCCCACGGTATATCACCAACTCCTACAACTCGCTGTTGGCGCTGCGCAACTTCAAATATATCAACATCGAATTCACCGAGTCGCCATCATCTACCGACAGTCTTCCCCTGGTCGACGCCAACGTGCGACTGATAAACGCCACACAACAGCGCCTATCTTTCGCCGTAGAGTTGACCAACGCTTCGCCTCTCGGCAGCCAGGACAGCAATTACAGCTTTATCTCCAACGGCAATCTGGGCGTGCAAACGACCGTGGAATACCAACACAAGAATCTTTTCGGCGGAGCCGAATTGCTCCGTGTAAAAGGCTCCATGCTGCTCGAGCTTCCCAAAAATATCCTAAGTTCAAGCGGCGAAGGGTTCTACGACTACTTCAACTCACTCGAAACGAGTCTCGAAGCCTCGCTCGACATGCCCATCTTCATGCTTCCATTCTCCAGCCGCTTTGTGCGCAACGGCATGCGCCCACACACCCTCTTCACCCTTGGCGGCAGCTACCAATACCGCTACTACTTCGAACGCGTGCTGGCCAATACCTCTTTCGGCTACACCTGGCAACACTCGCGCCGCGCCTCTAACCAGTTGCTGCCAATCGAGATGACATTCGTGCGCATGCTCGATATAGACGACGCCTTCTCGCAACGAATTGCATCCACAGGCGACTTGCGTCTCAAGTACCAGTACAGCAGCCACTTCATTCTCGACGCACGCTACGACTACGCCTACAGCAACCAGCAATACGGCGTACGCCACAACTTCAGCAACCTGCACGCCACATTGGAGAGCGCCGGCAACCTGCTCTCGGCCACCGCCAAAGGCTTGGGAGCCACAACCGACGCCAACGGAGTTCGCCAACTGTTCGGTGTTCCGTTCGCACAATACATTCGCGCCAACCTCGACTGGACACGATATCATTATATATTCGATCGTTCAACCTTCGTGGCGCGACTCTTGCTGGGCATCGGCATCCCCTACGGCAACTCGGTGTCTATGCCATACGAGAAGAGCTTCTTTGGCGGCGGTCCCACCACCATGCGAGCCTGGCAGCTGCGCCACCTCGGCCCCGGCTCATACTCTGCCGACGACATACTTGAACGCGTAGGCGACCTGCAGCTCGTACTCAATTTAGAGGCACGATTCCCGATTGCAGGCATACTCGAGGGCGCAGCCTTCGCCGACATCGGCAACGTGTGGCTGCTCAACCCCTCCGACCAATACCCCGGCGGCGAAATACAGCTCGCAAATCTGCACCGCCAAATCGCCGTCGGAACCGGCGTGGGCCTCAGATTCAACCTGAGCATCGCCACCCTGCGCCTCGACTTCGCCATCCCTCTGCTCGATCCGGGATATTCCGAATCGCTCAGCTGGCGTCCGCCACATTGGCGCTTCAACCAGATTGTAACCAATTTCGGTATCAATTATCCATTCTGACATTTTTTCCACACTTGTATATGAAGATTAAGACATATATCCTTCTCACCCTGGCCTCTATTCTTTGGGGCATCAGTTTCATACTCACCAAAGAGCTTTTCCTCACCGAACCCCATCTCACCGTCACCACCCTCATTGCCCTTCGACTGGCCGTTGCATCGGTCGTCATGTTCCCCACGCTGCTCGTTTTGCGACAGCTGCAGCCAATCCAAAAACAGGATATCAAATGGTTCCTACTGCTGGCACTGTGCGAGCCTTTTATCTACCACCTCTGCGAGACATCGGGCGTGCAGTGCGTCAGCGGCTCCCTGGCATCTGTTGTCATAGCCACCATCCCCCTCTTCGTGCCTTTCGGCATGTGGATAGCTTACCGGCAACGCATCAGTCTGGCAATGATTGTCGGTGTCGTATTGTCTCTCGCAGGTGTCGGAATCCTTCTTTTGGGTGGCGAAGGCCTGGCCGGCAGCGCCAAAGGTCTGATGTTCCTCTCAGGCGCAGTGGTCATAGCTGTGGTATACACCCTGCTGCTGGTCAAAGTCGTAGACCACTACCGCCCCGTCGTCATTACCACCTGGCAGAACCTCATCGGCCTCATATACTTTCTGCCGCTCGTACTGGTCTTCGACGGCGGACAGGTGCTCCAGCTCTCGTGGAGTCCAAAGATGCTCATGCTCATCCTGGCCCTCGGCATCCTCTGTTCCACAGTGGCCTACGCCTGCTACAATCGCGGCATCCGGACTCTTGGAGCATCCGAGGCCTGCATCTTCAACAACACCATCCCCATCTTCTCGCTCATAGCAGCAATAATGATCGGCCAAGAGTCATTCTCTTGGGTCAAGGTCTTGGGCATCATTATAACAATTGCGGGCGTTGTCATCGCACAACGCCCGCAATTGAAGTCTGGTAAATAAGCCGCGGCTCAATAGCCCAAAATCTTCAGCATCGACTTATAGCTCTGCTCTTTGGCAAAGAGCTTGGTGGTGTATTCTCCATTCTCGTCTTTGTCGATAATGACGTGTTTCGGAGCCGGTATCAAGCAGTGTTGTATACCGCCATAGCCGCCGATGCTCTCCTGGTAGGCTCCGGTATGGAAGAATCCTATGTAAAGAGGGTCGTCTTTCTGCAGCTTCGGCAGGAAGATGGCGTTGGCATGACTGTCGGCATTGTAGTAGTCTTCGCTGTCGCAGGTCAATCCGCCAAGGAAGACGCGCTGGTACTCGCAATCCCAATGGTTGATGGGCAGCATGATGAAACGCTGGTTAATGCCCCATGTGTCCGGCAGTGTGGTGATGAAACTCGAGTCAATCATGTACCACAACTCGCGGTCATTCTGCTGCTTCTGATCCAAAATACTATACAGTGTCGCGCCGCTTTCGCCAACGGTAAAGCTGCCAAACTCGGTGAAGATATTGGGCTCTTCCACACCCCGCAGCGCACATATATTCTTTATCTGGGCCAGAATCTCTTCGGCCATGTATTCGTAGTCGTAGTTTGCCGCAAGGCTGACCTTGCTCGGAAAACCGCCTCCGATATTGAGCGAGTCGAGTTCAGGACACACCCGTTTCAAGTCGCAATAGACGTTGACACATTTGGCCAATTCATTCCAATAATAGGCGGTGTCGCGTATGCCAGTGTTGATGAAGAAATGAAGCATCTTGAATCTGAATTTCACATTCGGCTTCACTTGTTCCTCATAAAAGGAGACGATATCGTTATATCGGATACCGAGGCGGGAGGTATAGAAATCAAACTTGGGTTCCTCCTCCGAAGCAATCCGAATACCAAGACTCATCTTCTCCGCACCACTTGGAAGCATCCTGTCGAGGGTGTAGTACTCATTTTTATTATCGAGAACTGGTATCACATTATGGAATCCGTCGTTGAAAATATCGACAATGTTCTCAATATACTGTTCTTTCTTAAAGCCGTTGCAAACAATAACCTTCTCCTTGTCTATCAGGCCTTGGGCGTGCAACTCTTGAATAAGGTTGATGTCGAAAGCCGACGAAGTCTCAAGGTTTATGTCGTTCTTCAAGGCTTCTTCAAGCACGAATGCGAAGTGGCTGCTCTTGGTACAGTAACAGTAGTTGTATGTCCCGCGGTAGTCGGTCTTGGCAATTGCAACATTGAATAAGCGCTTGGCTCGTTGTATCTGCGAACTGATTTTGGGCAGATAGGTTATCTTGAGCGGGGTCCCATACTGCTTGATTATTTCCATGAGCGGTATGTCATGGAATATCAATTCGCCATCCTCGGTGCGGAATTCGTCCTGCGGAAAGTCGAAAGTCTGGTCGATCAAATCGTAGTACTTGTTCTTCATTGCATCTAAATCATTTAATATACAACAATTTCACCAATCCAACCAACTCGGATTGCACCTGCAAATATACAACTAATTTAATTACCTTGCAAAAAAAGTTCAACTTCCACGCAAAAAATCATCTTTTAAATAAACCCATGCAGCTCCACTTCATACACAAACGGAGTGTAACCGGGAATGCCGTTCGACCCGTTTTCACCGAAAGCAAGCTGATACGGGAAATAGAAACGGTACACACTGCCGGGATTCATAAGCTGCAATCCTTCTATAAGGCCTACGAACATCGGTTTGCCCACCACATGGCTTATCGGATCGCGTTTGCCATAGGTCTGGTCAAACGGTTCGCCGGTCAGCATAAGGTAGCTGCGATAGTCGAAGCTGACGTTGTCGCCATATTTGGCCTTGCGTCCGCTGCCCTCTTTCAGCACCTCATAGTAGAAGCCCGACTCGTGTTTCTTGACGTTGGGGTTTGTCGCCTCAAGCTGCTTGAAGTATTCTTCTTGTGAGCCGGCGGTGTTGGTACGCACCTCTTCGCGCTGCTGCATCTGCTGCATCTGGGCCATGTCCATGATGTATTGCAGCACCTCGGCATAGGCATCGTCGCCAATCGGCTGCTTCTTGCCATCAAGCGTGTGGCGCACCGCCTGCATAAACACCTCCCGGTCTATTTCCACAACAGGATTTTCCACAAGCGTACGGCCCACATTCTCGCCCATAACCCACGAAATGGTGTCGGCGCGGCTGTCGAGGCTCACGCTGTCACTGCCGTTGCACGCGGCAAGACTCAATGCGGCAATCGCCGCGATAGGTACAATGATACGTTTCATCTTTTATATGCGGTTATTTTTTTATATATATTTGAATTCATCATAATGCAACACCGACAAGGCATCCATCTCCCCCCGGCTCTCGCCTCGCACAGCTCACTTCCCCCGGCCTTGCAGTATTATTATCACCGTGTAGAGCAGAATCTTGATGTCGGTGGAAATGGACATATTGTCAAGATACAACAGGTCGTAGCGCAGGCGCTCCACCATCTCGTCTACCGTAGACGCATACCCGTACTTCACCTGTCCCCACGAGGTGATGCCAGGCTTCACACGCTGCAGCAGCAGGTACTCCGGGGCCCGCTTGACTATCTGGTCTATGTAGAACTGGCGCTCCGGACGTGGCCCCACAAGGCTCATCGCGCCCTTCAGCACGTTGTAGAACTGCGGAATCTCGTCAAGGCGCACCTTGCGCATAAAACGCCCGAACGGGGTTATGCGCGGGTCGTCGTCTTTGCTCAGTGCCGGACCGGCCTGCTCCGCATCCACATACATCGAGCGGAATTTGTGCATCCGGAACGGCTTGCCGTGGTAGCCGATGCGCTCCTGGGCGTAGAACACAGGCCCCGGAGAGGTGCACTTGACTATGATGGCCGTCACAAGATAGACCGGCGACAGCACAACCATCGCCACTATGGATATCACGATGTCGGCTATGCGCTTGAGCGAATACTGCCACTCCGGCATCAAGCGGTTGTTGATGACGATGAGCGGCGAATGGAAGATAGAATCCTGCTTGATGGAACCGATAATAAGATCGCGCGCATCGGGCGTAATCTTTATTATAAGGTCGCCGCTCGTGTCGAGCGAACGCAGTATCTCGTTTATCCGGTCCTGCTCCTCAGGCTCCACAGCTATTATGGCCTCCTCGATACTGTGTTCTCCAACCAGCTGCCGCAAGTCGGCAATCGACCCCAAATGAGGCATAACCGACGCAAGCTGCGCATCTATCTCGCCCTGACCTATGCTCACAAAACCGACAAAGAGGTTGCCGCTGTAGGTCTCCTGGTTTTCCAGGTCGAGGTAGGTCTGGAAGGCTTTCTTCTTGCTGCCTATCAGCAATGTGGGGAATCCGATGCGGCGCGAATGCACCCGGCGCACCGTCTGCGAGGTTATGAGCAAACGCGGCACGTACGTGAGCACGAAATGGACCACCAGCAGGAAGAGGAACGAGGCATAGTAGCCTCTGTAAGTCTCCACCCCGGTGTCGCCATTGGCCGCGTATGCATCGTCTATAAGCAGGGCAAAGAACACAACCACCACACCTATCAGCGTGGCAATCAGCGTCTCCATAAACTCCTTGAGGCGGGCCTTGCGAAGCACATTGCGGTAGGTGCCCATGATGGTGTAGAGCGTCAGCCACCCCGCCGGCACCACAACAAGGCCAAGCCAGAAATTGGTGTCTTCGTAGAAGTGGAGCACATCGTCGAAACCCATGTTCTCGAGCACCACCTTCCTGAAAAGGAACAATGCCGACCATGCCATCATGGCCGAGAGTATGTCGCAGATGATGTATTTCAGTGTCTGTTTGCGCTGCATGATTGTGTGTGGGGTAAGTAAACGTAGTTTCGCGTCAGAGCACCTTGCTGGTGGTCAACAGCTTGATATTGTCTATATAAACATCGCCGCCCGTGCCGTCGTGGTTGAGTGCCGAGAAGTTGAGCTTGAACTGCGGCTGGTGGTTGAAGTAGCTCCACGTGCGGCCAAGGTTGATATACAGGTGCTGCCACTCGTCTGTCTTGTACACAACCATCACCTGCAGACGGTCAAGATTGCCGCCGTTGCGATAGTTGGATGTCATGCTCACCTCCAAGTCCAGGTCGCCCCTCACATCCATCTCCAGATACACCAGCTTCGAGGGGTCGCTCACAGTAAAGAACCCGCCTGTGTTGATGGCAAAATCCACATGGCTGGCCTCGGGGTCTACATGGACCTTGCCGTACCCCTCGCCGCACCGCGCACCGTCGCGGTCGTGCTTCACCCACTCCACCACCGAGTCCATCATGATATTGGCCTCGTTGGGCTCGAAAGGCTCATACAGCAACGGGAAATCGACAAGGGCGTCGTAGGTGGTCGTCATCGTGCCGAAGTCAACCGTGTCGCCCGCACGCAGCACACTGTCCTCCACCCTGATACGCTCGTAGTAAGTATAATACGGCAAAGCATTCATCGACCCGCTGATAGGCACCGCAGGATAGAATTCTATATAGTCCACATCACCGTTGTGCAGCACCGGCACCGTGAACGGCAGACGGAAAAGCCCTATAGTGTCCACCGACATGGCCCCGGGATAGTGCGCCACCACATACGCGGCAGCAATCTTCGACGTATAGAACCCGCTGTCCTGCGTAACCGCACCCGTCGTGCGCGGATTCACCCTTATGGCGTCGACATGTATAAATGCCGGCGTCCCGGGACTATCGGGCGTACAGGCCGCTGCCATCAGAAGCACCAACCCGAATATCAATATGTTGCGGTGTCTTTTGCTCACTCTTTGACTGATTTTAATCTCTTTCAATAACGCCACACACCAAAATTTATTATCATCGTTTGAAAATATTTGTGTATTTTTGCACCCCGAAAAAACAAGTGCCCGCCACACACACACACCAATCAACACACACATTCTCGTGTATGCCCGACAACATCAACCAATAACCCATCAACCTATCAACATAAACCATCCATCATGAAAGAACTCGCAATGCACGTCTACGACCTCATGGAAAACTCCACGGCCGCCAACTCCAAAGACGTCCGCCTCACAATAGTGGACAGCCTCAAAAACAACGACTTCCACTTCACAATCGAAGACAACGGCAAAGGCATGAGCCCCGAATTCCTCGCCCGCGTAACCGACCCCTACACCACCAGCCGCACCACCCGCAAGGTCGGCCTCGGTCTGCCGCTCATCAAAATGAACACCGAAAAATGCGGCGGCGGAATGAAAATCACCTCCAAAGTCGGCGTCGGCACCCGACTCGAATTCTGGTTCCAACACGACAACTGGGACCGCCCGCCCATGGGCGACCTGCCGGGCACACTCGTCATGCTGCTCTCCGCCCACGAAGACATCCATTTCGTCATCACCTACCAAACCGACGACGACCAATTCGTCCTCGACACCGACCAACTCAAAGAAGCCCTCGGCGGCATGTCGCTAAACAACATACAAATCATCAACTACCTCAAAGAGATGATATCCGAAAACCTCAAAGAGATACACGCCAACGAATAGCAAACCGCCCACCTGCCAAATCGCCGTAGGGGCATACCTCGTGTATGCCCGACAAAATTCAACCTACCCCCATGAAACGCATCGGCATACTGAGCGACACCCACGGAGTGCTGGCACCGCAGGTGTTCACCTTCTTCAAAGACTGCGACGAACTGTGGCATGCCGGCGACATCGGCCCCGGCGTGCTCGAAGAGCTGCGCGCCTGGAAACAGGTGCGCGCCGTATGGGGCAACTGCGACAGCTTCGCGCTACACTACCAACTCGAAGAGCAGGCATTCTTCGTCTGCGAAGGCCAGAGGGTCCTCATGATGCACATCGGCGGCTGGCCAGGGCACTACCCTGCCGACCTGCGCCGCACACTCCAACTGGCCAAACCCGACATCTTCGTCTGCGGACACAGCCACATACTCAAGGTGATGTACGACCACGACTACAACCTCCTGCACATCAACCCTGGCGCAGCCGGACGGCAGGGCTTCCACCGCGTGTCCACCCTCGTCAGGTTCACCCTCGACCCCACCCCCAAAGACCTCGAAGTGCTCGACTTCCCAAAACTCGGCTGACCGCCACCCACCAACCACAGATATATTTCTAATTTCTAAGTGGTTCGGCAGCGGCAACCTCCCACTTTCCACTTTCAGCTTTCCACTTTCCGCTTATCAGCCGCGTTAGCGGCGACACCACATCCCATCCACTGTGCCGCCCCCAAGGGGGCTCTCTATACCGGTGTGTGGCCGTCCTCCCCGTGGGCTCGCGCCCACGGCTACATCAGTATCGCCCCCAAGGGGGCTAATTTATGATAATTCATGGCAATTCATGTTGCCCCAAAAAAGAAATGCAGACGCGGCACGCCGCGTCTCTACAGGCGCAATGGTCAATTTATGAAAATTCATGTTTAATTTATGATAATTCATGTTGCCCCAAAAAAAGAAATGCAGACGCGGCACGCCGCGTCTCTACAGGCGCAATGACCACTCAAACACGATTGCCCCTACCGCACCGCATCGGATAAATTTTTATTGGATGCATTTTGGCCTGATTTTGCCCCAAATCCGATTTTTGCCACATCATAACAACCTCTGCCACAGCACGTCCATCATTCCCATTCTGCACATCAACGATACATCAACGATATATCAACGATATTTCAACGATTACGATCGTTGAAATATCGTTGATATATCGTTGATGTATCGTTGATATGCACTACCGGTAGCGTACAAAAAAGCATTGTGATGGCTCAAAAATACCTTTCGGGATACAAAAACAACCGATGGAAATATAACGAATAAAGCCCCGCAGCGGTAGGCAAACCACTGCGGGGCTTGGTTGGTTGGGCTGACAGAAGGTTTACTTCTTGTCGCCGGGATTGTAGAAGACGAACTGGCCGTCGATGGTGTCGATGATGATGGTCTCGTTGCTGTGTATCTTGCCTTCGAGCAGCTGGCGGCTCATCTCGTTCAGTATCTCGCGCTGGATCACCCTCTTCACCGGGCGTGCACCCATGGCGGGGTCGAAGCCTACATCGGCCAGGTGGTTGACGGCTTCGTCGGTGGCCGAGATGGTGATTTCGTTCTTCTCGAGCATCTGGGCCACGCCGCGGAGCTGTATGCGCACGATGTCGCGTATCTGGTCCTTGGTGAGCGGCTGGAACATGATGATTTCGTCGATACGGTTGAGGAATTCGGGACGTATGCGCTGCTTGAGGAGTTCCATGACGGCCTCTTTGGTCTCGTCGAGTTCGTAGGGAGTGGGCATGGTGGTGCCCGAGAGCTTCTCGCGGATGATGTCGGAGCCCATGTTGGAGGTCATGATGATGATGGTGTTCTTGAAGTCGCAGGTGCGGCCTTTGTTGTCGGTCAGGCGACCGTCTTCGAGCACCTGGAGCAGTATGTTGAACACGTCGGGGTGGGCCTTCTCAATCTCGTCGAAGAGGACGATGGAGTAGGGTTTGCGGCGCACGGCCTCGGTGAGCTGGCCGCTCTCGTCGTAGCCCACATAGCCCGGGGGCGCTCCGATGAGCCGGCTGACGCTGTGGCGCTCCTGGTATTCCGACATATCGATACGCACCATCATATTCTCGTCGTCGAAAAGCACTTCGGCCAATGCGCGGGCGAGCTCGGTCTTGCCGACGCCAGTGGTTCCGAGGAAGATGAAGGAGCCGATGGGACGCTTGCCGTCGCTGAGGCCGGTGCGCGAACGACGCACGGCGTTGGCTATGGTTGTGATGGCTTCGTCCTGACCCACAACACGTTTGTGCAGCTCTTCTTCGAGGTGCAGCAGGCGTTCGCGCTCGCTCTGCAGCATACGGGTGACGGGGATGCCGGTCCACTTGGAGACGACTTCGGCGATTTGCTCGGAGTCCACTTCCTCGTTGATCATGGCGTTGTCGGCCTGCATCTGCTTGAGCTGGGCTTTGAGGTCGTCCACCTTCTTCTCGGCCTCCTTGATGCGGCCGTAGCGCAGTTCGGCCACGCGGCCGTAGTCGCCCTGCCGTTCGGCCTGCTCGGCTTCGAACTTGTAGGATTCGATGTTTTTGACCTCGGCCTGTATGGATTCCACGATTTGCTTCTCGTTCTGCCAACGGGCTTTCATCTGGTCGCGCTGTTCGCGCAGGGTGCCCAGCTCCTTGTCTATCTGGGCTATCTTGTCCTGGTCGTTTTCGCGCTTGATGGCCTCGCGCTCGATTTCGAGCTGGCGTATGCGGCGCTCTATTTCGTCGAGCTCTTCGGGCACCGAGTCGATTTCGAGGCGGAGCTTGGCGGCGGCTTCGTCGATTAGGTCAATGGCCTTGTCGGGCAGGAAGCGGTCGGAGATGTAGCGGTGGCTGAGTTCGGCGGCGGCTATGATGGCTTCGTCCTTGATACGCACGCGGTGGTGCACCTCGTAGCGCTCCTTCAAGCCACGGAGGATGGAGATGGTGTCGGGCACGGAAGGCTCGTCGATGAGCACCGACTGGAAACGGCGCTCGAGGGCCTTGTCTTTCTCGAAGTATTTCTGGTATTCGGCCAAGGTGGTGGCACCGATGGCGCGGAGCTCGCCACGGGCCAGTGCGGGCTTTAGGATGTTGGCGGCGTCCATGGCTCCTTCGCCGCCGCCGGCGCCGACGAGGGTGTGTATCTCGTCGATGAAGAGGATAATCTCGCCGTCGGCCTCGTTGATTTCGCGGATGACGCTCTTCAGCCTCTCCTCGAACTCACCCTTGTACTTTGCGCCTGCGATAAGGGCGCCCATGTCGAGGCTGTAGATGGTCTTGCTCTTCAGGTTCTCGGCCACATCGCCGCTGACGATACGCTGCGCCAGACCTTCGGCGATGGCGGTCTTGCCGACGCCGGGTTCGCCGATGAGAATGGGGTTGTTCTTGGTGCGGCGGCTGAGAATCTGCAGCACACGGCGGATTTCCTCGTCGCGGCCGATCACGGGGTCGAGCTTGCCGGCCTGGGCCAGCTGGTTGAGGTTCTTGGCATACTTGCCGAGGGCGTTCATGGTCTGCTCCTGGTTCTGGCTGGTCACCTTGCTGCCTTTGCGCAGGTCGGCGATGGCGGCCTGCAGGCCTTTCTCGCTGACGCCGGCGTCTTTGAGCAGCTGGCTTACGCGGTCGCGCAGGCCGACGAGGCTGAGCAGCAGGTGCTCGACGCTGATGAATTCGTCGCTCATCTTGCTGGCAATCTGTGTGGCGCGCACAAGAGCCTGGTTGGCGTCGTTGCTGAGGTAGACCTGTCCGCCGCTGACGCGGGGCATGGTGCCCAAGATGTCATCCACCTGCTGCGTCAGGCGGGGGATGTTGACCTCCATCTTCTTGAGGAGGTAGGGGGTCACGTTCTCGTCTTCGGAGAGGAGCCCCTTCAGCAGGTGGGCCGTCTCGATGGCCGGGTGCTGCTGCCCAAGGGCAATCTCCTGGGCCTTCTGCACGGCTTCCTGCGCTTTGATTGTGAACTTGTCTAAGGTCATATTATTTGGTTTTTTATTTTTTTCAAAGTGGCTGAGTGGCTGAGTGGCTTTGCGGCTTTACTACTTTTCGACTTTACTACTTTTCGACTTTTCGACTTTTCGACTTTACGGCTTTGCGTCTCTGCAACTCTATCGCTCTGCTGCACTATGTTTACACCCAGCCATTAGCATAAAATGTACCAAACAAAAAAGGACTGCCAAAATGGCAGTCCCGATGTCAGTCGTTGGTCGGCAGTATTCCCAACCATTCGCGCAAACCGATGGCTTCGCGCAACCCGTACCACTGCTCGTTGTGTAGAAACTGAAGATAAACCACAACCAAAACAACAAACACCACCCACACAGGCTTCCTGAACAGGCTTCGGGTCTGTTCCGCCACATCCTTGACTCCCAGAAGGTGTGCCGCCACCAGCAGAAGGGTCAGGGTCAGGAAATAGCACACCCACCAGCGGGAGTAGTCTGTTGCAAAAATAAAGATTGGCAGTGTCATCAACGCATGCAAGGGACAGACAGAGCGGTACAGCATCTTGACATTTTTGTCCGTGGCCGCCCTTGCGGCTCGCAGCCAGGGTGCCCAGAAAAGGGCAACGAGAGGCAGCAGCATGACCACCGAGAAGAGCAGCTCGACGTACCGCTGGGGGAAAAGGCCTGCATTTGACGCCACATTTTCCGAATTGGTCGCGTAATAGAGCAAGTACAGACCCCACTTGTCGGACGGATTTGCGCTGGGCTCAACCCTGTTTCCAATTCTTGCGTACAACGTATCGATGTCGACATTCATCCTGCTGCACATCCACAAAATCAGAAACAGCACCCCCAAAACACCCAATATCGAGCCGTACACCACCGCTTTCGGCTTGCATAAACGGCCATCCCGGAAAGTGTCGAGCAAAAAGAGCACACCATACAGAGGCAGCAGCGTGCAGCAGAAAGTGTGGTGGATCAGGCAACACAAAACCATCACAACGCCCGTAACCACATGGCACCCCGTCTTTCCGCGCCACCTGACATATATCAGCAGCCACATCAGCGTGAGCATGATTTGCCACGTCTCCATAAAACCGCAGGAAAGAGTGCTGTCCACATACCTGCCCAACGAGAATGGCGACAGCATGTAGGCCGCCAACATCAGCAGCATCGGCCACGCGTTCTCCTTGCGCGCCACCGCTTTGACCCCGATCAGCGTTGCAAACAGGACCATCAGGACATTGGCCACCCTTGTCAACAAGCGGACAAAATTGTATTCGACATACTCCGGGGCCAGCCAATCCACCAACGTCCCCAGCAGCTTTCGTCCGCCGAAACCCGTTTCGTAGCCTATATAATAATTATAGGTGGGCCAACCTGGCCACCATGCGCCCTCCGACGTCAGCTGCCACACATCGCACATTGTACGAACTGCAGCCAACAGGACAATCACCATCGGCAAAAACGCATACAGCAGCCTCCAGCACCCCTTTCCCTTTAGCCTGCCAACCCTCTCCTTCCAATCGCCAACCCGCATGCTCGCCTGGATTTAAACCGTCTCAGGATAACCGTCCGGATTCCTCTTCTGCCAGTTCCAACTGTCGCGCACCATCTCGTCGATGCCGTACTTGGCCTCCCAGCCCAGTTCGGCCTTCGCCTTTGCGGGATTGCAGTAGCAGGTGGCAATGTCGCCGGCACGGCGCGGCTTGATGCTGTAGGGCACCTCGACGCCGTTGACGCGGACGAATGCCTTCACCATGTCAAGCACCGAGTAGCCGTGACCAGTACCGATGTTATATATGCCTATGCCGCAGCGGCGGGCAATGGCCTGCAGGGCGCAGACGTGGGCTCCGGCAAGGTCGACAACATGGATGTAGTCGCGCACGCCGGTGCCGTCGGGTGTGGGATAGTCGTTGCCGAAGACGCCGAGTTCCTTACGTTTGCCTACGGCCACCTGGGTGATGTATGGCATCAGGTTGTTGGGTATACCGTTGGGATTCTCGCCGATGCGGCCGCTGTGGTGGGCTCCCACGGGGTTGAAGTAGCGCAGCAGCACCACATTCCACTCGGGGTCGGCCTTTTGTATGTCCATCAGCACCTGCTCCAGCATGCTCTTGGTCCAACCATAGGGGTTGGTGCACTGGCCTTTGGGGCAGCGCTCGGTGATGGGTATCTCGGCAGGGTCGCCGTAGACGGTGGCGCTGCTGCTGAAGATGATGTTCTTGCAGCCATGCTTGCGCATCACATCCACGAGCGTCAGCGTGCCGCCGATATTGTTCTCATAGTATTCCCACGGCTTCTCCACGCTCTCGCCCACGGCCTTGAGGCCTGCAAAGTGGATGCAGGCGTCGAAGTGATGTTGGGCGAAGACACGCTCAAGGCCTTCGCGGTCGCGGATGTCCGTTTTGTAGAAGGGGACCTCCCCCACCCCGATTATCTCAGCCACACGGCGAAGGGCTTCGGGGTTGGAATTGGAAAGATTGTCGACCACCACAGCAGTGTGGCCAGCCTTGTAGAGCTCTATCAATGTGTGGGAACCGATATATCCGGCTCCGCCGGTAACAAGTATATTCATATTAATGTTTAAAGTTTGCAGTTAAAGTTTTTTTCTCGTTGTACGGCACCTGTGTCACGCGCCGTCATTTCACTTCTGCCTCTACGGCTTTCTTGTTCCACAGGCGCAGGAACTTCTCCACCCTCTGGCGGCTGTAGCCCTTGCCTTCTTCAAGGCTCTCGCTCTCCTGAATATGTATGGGCTCGCCTTTCTCGTTGAGCACCACAAAGGCCGGATAACCGAAGCGGCCGGGGTTGCCGAGAAACTTCATCGCCTCCAGATTCTTGTTCTTCTTCGAGTAGTTGACGTGG
This sequence comes from Bacteroidales bacterium, assembly GCA_045591485.1. Taxonomy (GTDB): domain Bacteria; phylum Bacteroidota; class Bacteroidia; order Bacteroidales; family P3; genus Colimorpha. The sequence goes on from JAZNSV010000132.1 coordinate 19,384, forward strand.
ATGTAGACGTAGTTCTCCCTCATCAGCGGGGCGACGACGCTGTCATTGGTGGCGAACTCGGCAAACCGCAGGCACCACGGGCACCAGTTGCCGCCCACCTGGCACATCACATAGCGATCCGTCTTCTGTGCCAGCTCAACCGCTTCGCCGATCTGCTTCATCGCGTCGACCTCCTCGTCGTACACCTTTGGGGCCTGCGCCCAGGCTCCCGCGGCCATACCGGCCACCACCCAGAAAAGAATCAAAAACCTTTTCATTTCAAACATTTTTTGTCATAACGGAAACCGATTGCATTTATTGTGTTGCAGTGCATCGACTCAAAACCAATCTTGCTTGACTCTTGGCATGGCGAGAAAATGGTCCCATACATGAAACCAAGCGGCAACTCTTACATATCATTGGGGAAAATAGATGAATGCCTGCATTATTCGCGAGTTGTCTCAACAAACTCGGCAACCATAGCACTTCGTGGATTCTTTGTAATAAATTCTCTTCTGTTGAAAAATGCACCTAAAGGTTTGTGCTTTTCAAATTCTCCACATATCCTCAGTGTGCAAATCATAATTTCCACATAAAAAACAGAATTTCTACCAACTATATTATTATACCTTCCCATCATTGGAGTCTTGCCATTTTATCTTAAACACATCATCGGTTGAGGCTCTGAACTCCACACTGTATTTCTCATTTTGAGGGAAAATAAAGAGATCATATATCGGCGACAACAACTCACGATTGTTGGTATCATATTCAGCCCACTCCTGTACGCTCAGATACTGGTATCTCTTGAACAGGTTCCAGTGTGTCGACAGAGAGACCGTGCCATCAAGCATATTACCATCCATATCACAGAATGGCAGAGTATATAGAAAAATGGAATCAAAGATGTATAGGATGGCAGTGCAATATGGCGCAGTAATGGGAGAATGTTCATTTCTGAAAAACAGGTCAAGGACGGGTTGCTCAAAGAAGTCATTATGCTCACCATAATAGAAGGGTTGAAAGTGGCTACCATCAATGTCGCCATGCACCCATTTACAGGTGCGCTTGAAGTAAGGTAGCCTGTCAGAAGGTAGCATATCCACCGCAATTTTTACTAATGACTTGTATATACCATTGAAGCTAATCTGTCCTTTATTGAACAGTCTTATCTTGCCTGTCGGCTTTCCATTATACATTACATTGATGACATGCTCCTGCTTCACATATACAACAGGGAGCAAAGTCTTGGGGTCGGGATGAATGTGGAAGTTCACACCTTCAAGGTGATGGTTTCGCGACCCTTTGCCAGATACGTTGGACAAAGTCCGGTTGATTTCAAGGAACTTGTAAAGGTGTCGTTCCACTAGTCTCTCGAAATCCTGATTACAAGTATCGCATTCCTCATTACAAAACAAGAGTTTGTTGCCTAAAGCATCCATGATGGCATGTGCCTCTTTGGTGAAATGCTTTTGTCCAGCCCTGCCGCAAAAGCGGCAAATCCGCTTGTCAGCAACATTCTCGCCAACATCAGAAAACCATACGAGTATGTGTCGAAAAGCAGATATAGCCTTCCCCAGTTCAAGACTAAGTATGTGTCATATTTTCTGGGGTCAATACCCAAGGAAACTGATTTAAGGATGGCTAGTGAACGTTTCAAATCAGGAAGTGGAGCCCACGCCTGATGACGGATGAAGAGGTCGCCTTCTTTGAGCTGTCTTAGGAATGCAGGAAGTTGCTGGATGCTAGGATACTTCGACTTCCACTTCTCAGACAATTCGTTCATTACTTCAAGCATTGATGGCTCATATCCGTACTCTGCGTGAACGTTGCCGCCAACAGTTCTAGATAATTTTCCAAAAGCCTCTTCCACAGCTTGTTCCAAACTACGGTCAGCAGACACAAAAGTCATAAGTCGTCGGCATTTTACCGAAAGTAGATAAAACTTTTGGGGATAAATATCAAAGAAATCAGCATTCATAAACTCTTTAATTCATTGTTTGATTTGATAATTTTTTAAGGCTTAATTGGATGGCCAAGCGTTTTATTCATTAGTATATTGTTCATTTTTGCAAAGATACGAGTTTTATATGATATGCTACAGATTATTTTTCAACATGCGGTATATGGCTTCTTCATTCTTTCTTCGTGGGTTCTATGGAAGAAGCAAAAAAATATTAGAACAGTCACTGATCCTTCGGCGACGGGTCGGCAGTTTCTCTAAATGAAGATGACCCATTCTTGGAGGGTTCGCACATCAAGTTTACGCCTCCAGGCTGTTTTTGTCGGACAGAAAATGCATTAGGCCCATCGTGACAATACCATTCTCATCGTGTCTGACATTCTGGTGGTCCATCGTGAGCAAAATCTTCTTGAAAGAGTCGTTAATATGCAGCAAGGACCGCTTCTCCTGTATTATTTTTTCATCTGATAGCATCTGGTATGCCGACTGGACATAGTAGCGTTGCCCCCCCTTGTTAGCCACAAAATCCACTTCCAAAGTCTGTCGAGGCTCTCCCTGTGGCCTGACAATCACGTTGCCCACATCCACGCTGACTATTGCCACGTGCATTCATCAGCTGCTCAATATATTTCGGGCTTTCTATGGTCATTGCATTTCGATTTTGTGGTTATACATCCATTTTTTCGAAATGCAAAAGTATTGGAAAAATATTTTATAACGCCCCTGTCAGCCAGATTGCCGTTACCCCACGACGAAGTCTCGTTAGCGTTTCGAGAAGATACTAACGCATTTACGCATTCACACGTTAACACATTCACTAACGCATTTACACATTCACACGTTAAAACATTCTCAAAGCGCATTCCCGCATTCACTAACGCATTAAAACATTCACACGTTAACACATTCTATTATTCTTACTGAATCCCGCTCATATCAACCGAATACAAAATGTCATCCATCATCTCCTTGACAAGAAAAGCAACCATATATATAGGGAGATAACACACATTGTTGCTGGCGCTTACATTGTCGTTACAAAAAACAAATGCCTGTGGTATGGCGTACTCGGTATTCTCCATCACATTCGACAATGCATTGTGGCGCTGGTAGTCCTTGCCTGATTTTACCTCAATAGGCACAACATATCCGTTGCGTTCAATAACAAAGTCAAGCTCTCCTTGCTTTTTACTGTTGAAATAATACAGGTCATATCCGTGGGCGTGCAGTTCTTGTGCCACCACATTTTCGAAGATGGCTCCAAAGTTGATGCTCTTTTCGTCGTTTATGATACGCAACTGGATGCCTTCTGCATATTGGCTTGCCAACAAGCCAATGTCATTTTGGAACAGCTTGAAGAGATTCCTGCTGCGCGACAGCTTCAACGGAACAACTGGCTCTTCCACATTGTAAGTTGGCAAAGCAACACCTGCATTCTTTAGCCATAGAAAACTGTTCTCATATCGTGTGAACTTCATATTCTCATTCAGATCCTTCAGAATGAAACGCTTGTTTTTGGCATTCAACTCCGACGGTATCAAATCGAATATTTCCTCCAAGTATAGTTTGTGGTTTCTGTCATATTTTGCGATGTCGCGTTTGTAGAGTCTTACAATGGCTTGCTGCTCGGCCATCACCTGCTGCAAGTTGTGTGTGTCGACATATTTCTGTACGGCAGCGGGCATACCTCCCACAATAAGATAAAGCCTGAACAATTCCATCATCTTGGAATGAACAAAACCATCGACCGGCTGTCTTTTGTCAAAAGATAACTTCAAACTGTCCATAACCTGTTCCGACACCCCCATAGCCATAAAAAACTCTTCAAGGTCAAGCGGGAACATCTCTTTCACATCCATATATCCTACTGGTTCGGAGCGCAGGTCGTTCAACTCGACACCAAGCAGAGACTCACTCATCACATAACGGTAGCTGCCTTCATCCACAAGAAATTTTATGGCTGTCACTATCTCGGGGCATTCTTGCACCTCGTCGAAAAAGACAAGGGTCTGTCCCTTCACCAAAGGTGTATCGGTCAGCAGAGACAGCCTGACAAGGATATCCTGGCTGTTTTTAGCCCCTTTTAATGCATCTGCAGCTTCAGGCTGGTTGATAAAATTTATCTCTACAAAATGCCTGAAATGAGTCTTCCCAAACTGACGAATTGAGAAAGACTTTCCCGTCTGTCGTGCACCTGTAAGCAACAAAGCCTTCTTTGAACGAGTAAAGAAATCATCTAAATAACTATCAATCTTTCTTTTAAGCATAATATTGTCCGATTTTCCAACTGCAAATATACTAATAATGTCCGATTTTCCAACATTATTTTTTATCAAATTATCACTTTTTCCATAATTCTGTGCCTGCATTTTCGTGGTACAACAATCCACCTACTAATGTATTAACGCATTTACGCATTTTTTAAAGCATTAACACATTCAAACTTATATTGTTCCTTCGACGATCCCTCGGCGATGGTTGTCGGCTAAGCCGACGGCACACCGCGGCAGAACCTCGTGTATTATCACTAACGCATTAACACATTTGCAAATTTACGCATTTTCCAAAGCATTTACACATTAACACATTAACACATTCTCATTATTGCAGGATATTCTGACTAATCCACTGACGGAAAAACGGATCTTCCACCTCGTAATGGGTGCTACGCACAATAAGGCCGGACTTGATCATTCTCAACAATGAGCTATAGGAAGTACTCGTTGCCTGATTTCGATTCTGCAAAGGTTGCCTGTTTAGCACCAGTTGTTTAAGCGTAAACCTATCAGTCCTGTTCAAATTCTGCCATAGACGCTCATAGTCTAGATCGTGCATAGACACAAGAGCGTCAACCGCTTTTCGTACTACATCATCATTGATTTTCTGATATTTCATCATCTCCCATACCTGCGATGACAACTGCTGTGTATAGTAAGGGTGGCACGCGGAGAATCCTAATATTTCCTCTGCCACCAGAGTGCTTTTGTTGGGAAGCCGTTCGGTAATATACGTAAGGAAGTCCTCGTATGGGATTTTTGGCAAACGTATCATCTGTCCGAAATGGTAGAATGGCGATGTTTTTTTCTCGAAGATGGCTTCCATCATCGACTCCTGACTCCCGAGAAGAATATAGTTCAAATTCTTCTGATGCTGCATTAACGACCTTAGTTGTTTGTCAAACCCCTTCTTGATTTTGGTAACCTCTTGGAATTCGTCAAGCACAATAATCAGTCGGTTATCGGGCGAAGTCACTTTGTCCACCAAAGCCATCGCATCTTCCAACAAGACTGATGAGTTGGCCGTAGGCTGGAAACTAACTTCCATAGCTCCAGTCACTGGATTGGATGAAATCATAGGTATTACGCGGAAGTGCGACATAGAATGACGTACTTTCTCCATCGGGAACCGTTTGAATATAGTTCTCAATAGTTGTGCAGCAAAGTCATCCACACTAAGCACATATTGTAGGTCCAATTGAAGGATTGGACGATTGGTCTGGGAGAGTACACGCTGTACAAGACTACTTTTCCCATAACGGCGAGGACTGATAAGCACAATGTGGTTTTCGCTGTTCAGTTTTTGTGTTAGTTGAGCCGTTTCCGCCACCCTATCAGTGAAAAAATCACCTTCTACAATCGTTCCGAACTTAAAAGGATTCATATTGTTAGCATTTTATAATTGCGAAAATATTCGCAACGAAATTTTTCGCAAAGATACGAAGTTTTTTCAAATCATTGAAAAAAATTGGAGCATATACGAGCATTCACACATTCTGCCTGGCTTCGTATGAGCGAAACTGCCTGTGGCCGTTTTGCCGGTCTGTGTGGTATGCCTGCGACCACTGAAAGTGTGATGAGCACCGCTTTGATACGAATTAATACAGCGAATAGCTCCGCTGAATAAATCATATGTAGCGAGTCAGCACCGCTGAAATTAATCAAATCAAGCGAAAAACGCATTTACGCATTTTTTAAAGCATCCCCACATTTAAACTTATTGTTCCTTCGGTGATCCTTCGGTAATCCTTCGGCGATGTTGGCTCGCTGCCCCTTCTTCGTGGGTTCTTCGATCATTCTTCGTGGCATCTTTGTAATATATCTTGTGACGAGTTATTATTATGCTCCATTTTATGAGGCGAAAAACGTTGGAATGACCCACGAAACAAACCTGTATCGGGAATTTATCAACAGCCACCTCGCGTGCGCACACGCGAGTATTATACCCTGCACACGTGTGCGCGAGAAACCAACGCAAATGTTAATAACTTAATTTGGACTCAATTACATAAAAGTTGTATCTTTGCAAAAAAATAATGCTATGGAGCACAATGTTATCGAAGACAATTCCTTATTTCAAGGAGAAGACGTTTTAATCATTGGCAACGGTTTCGATTTGGATTTAGATTTAAAAACATCGTATAGCGATTATTACAGAAGTGATTTTTGGCCATTTCGTGAACCCAAAACGTTGATGGGTGCTTTCCTTGAAAACGAACGTTGCATAAACAATTGGATGGATCTTGAAGAGAAACTTGGCGAATATGCGATTCGGTCATATGTTGGTGACATTAAAACACCGAAATACTTTCCGTCAAAAAATAAAGATGATTTTGATAGCATAGTAAATAGTTTGGAAGTTTTTCTTTCAAAATCAGAGAAGGGAGACATTAATACTAGTTCTACTGCGGCAAGCGTGTTGAACGCTCATTTAAATAGTTTTTCCATACCTGTAATTATTACTTTTAACTATACAAATATACAAGATATAGCACGAAGAATTGGCATAAAAACATTATTCTCACCGTATCATATACACGGGAATTTACAGGAGCATAATATTATCTTGGGTGTAGGTGAAAGATACACATATAATAATCTTAAAATACAAAAAGAGAACGACTTCCTTTACAAAACATCTTCTCCCCACTACAATCCTCCTCAAATTGCAGATATATTAAACAATGCTCCAAACATCACTTTCTTTGGATTAACATTGGGAGGTATGGATGCTCCGTATTTTTCTGGTCTATTCCAGAACCTATCCAAGCAGACTGGAAAACGTATTACATTCTTTACTCGTGATGAAGAATCAAGACTACAAATATTACGACACTTACGGAATGTGGAAGGGATTAATCTACACGATGTATGGACAAGACATCACTTTGAATTTATTCGCACAAAAGAACATGTTGATGAGAAGAAAGTCGTAAAATATATTGAACGACTCAGTATAAAGGATTGGGAAATAGATACTGAATACTAAAGATCATATCCTTTTTTTGCAAAGATACGAGTTTTATATGGTATGTAACGGTTTTTTTTTCAACAGAGAACAAATGTCATACAGAAACAGGGAAAAGTTTAAAGAAAAAGAATAATACTACATGAATGCTCCGTTGTTCATAGATTTCATTTCAGAGATTCTATTCTTTAAAAATGCATTCACTTGTTCCTTAGGCATATTGGATAACATTTGTATGTACCCACATACATAACGGCATATCATGCCCAAAATAAAAGATATTGGACGTAATAGATTGGGATTGTCTCTATACATTCCGGACCGTCTCTTACTTCCATGAGCAATCATTCCACGATGATCTACCAATATAAATATCAGCCCCTCAACATTGTATTCTTTCTGTTTTTTTCTACATTCATTTTTTAGCCATTCAAGATTTGGATCACCTATTGGAAATGTATTGATCGTCATTAGAATACTTAATACTAGGATATCTGATTTTCCAAATTCAATTATAGTTTCTCTTTTTTTGGTTTTACCATTCCCATACAAGAATTCAATCATCATAAAATAATTAATGTATGATAGATAATACTCTTCTTCATCAAAAAAAGAAGCCCCCAATCTGAAGTATGAAAAAGGGATGTAGTTTTCATCTAGTCTTTTGCTGTAAAATAATGTGTCCTGGAAATCAGAGAGTCTCAAGTATTTGCTGTTTTGGCCTCCTCTTGTTACTTTGTATGACTTGATAGACAATAATTTTCCCTCATCCACGGTTTCTGGAATCCAGGTTATTTCTGCTTCTTCGTACAATATTCTTTTTATGGCAAGATTGAAAGAGCCAAATGCTTCTATCCTCTTAAACCAATCAACTATGTCAGCATAAATTTTGGTTTCAGGAATATTAATAACAAAGTGGTTAGATTCGTCAAAACTGGCTTTGGGAATATCGTCTAAATAATTTGAAACACTCTTCTCTACACTTATGAAAAAAGATTCATTTTCTTTGAAAACATTGAATGTGTAAATATAAAACTGAGTTGATATTTTTTCTTTTAGAAGAATATCTCCCTTTACTTCTGCTGTTACACGGAGTCGCATTATAATAATATTAAGTTTGTATTAAATCATATATTAATACGAGAAATGAGCTCAATTATTGTTCTATTACAGTGATTTCTTCGGGGGTGAGGTTGTATGGTGGACTTTTTATTCCCCTGCCATACGGAATTCTAATTCGTAATTTTTGATGAAGTCTATTTCCTCATGTGTCAAGCCATATAGGGGGCCTATATAGTCGTCGATTTCATCAATGATATATTTAGAACGGACTATTTTGTATTCTTTGAAAGAGTCAACCAAATACTTGGATTCGCCCGTTGTTTGTCTAACATTAGCCTTTTCTTCAATATCACATAAATATTTTTCATACAATTCTTCTATATAATCTATATTTTCCTTAGATAAACAAGGAATTGTGAAATTTTCTATTTCGTACGTTTTCCAGTCTAGATTGTTGGAGTATATTTGATAGAACCAAAAAGACAAATTACTACTTAATATACATCCAATAGAACTTGCATATTTACTACTAAAGAATAGCGGTTTCTCTTTTGTAGAGCCTGTAGGATAGTTTGTGACAATCTTGAAGTACCGACCTCCTGTTGTACGATAATAAATTGGTGAACCATCGTGCTTATAATAATAAGATAATTTCTTGTGAGAATTCACTTTGTCTAAGATATTTTTTTCTATATCACTTCCAATTTTAGGAATTCTCCCCCAAAGCAGATACTCTTTTACGTCTGTAAATTGTAGGTTATCAATAAGATTTTGTAAGTTGAACGCTCCTTCATTGCGACGATGCATTTTAGTTGAGAATAAATTTTGACATTTGGTTTCTGTTTTTGTGAATATCAGAATAGATGTGTTTACCACAGCTCTTTCAAAAACAGGTTTAGGTCGTACAGCATAAGAAGATATGCGAATATTATCGCATTTGTCTAACAAGATTCTGTGTACTCCTGTGAGTGAGTCACTTGATGTCAATGCAATTGGAACTATATTTGCCAAGTTACCATCTTTCTTCAGGATATTATAGCCGTGTTCTATAAAAAGAGTAAATGTATCAAGAGACCCCTTTTGTTTTCCTGGCATAGTTCTTGCAGTAATGTAATTTGTTTTGTAATACTTCTTACATTCATCTGAATATTTTGCTCCATACGGCGGATTGCCAATGACAATATCAAATCCGCCGTTGTCGAAGATGTCTTTGAACCAGGTGTGCCAGAGGAAGAAGTCTTGGTTGGCGGAGGGGTCAAGTCTGTCGAGGTCGGTGGCGTTGCCGCCGATGAAGTCTGTTATCAGGCGTTTGACCTCGTCGTTGATGGCTTGGCGCATACTGGCCTTCTGCTTGTGGTCGGTGACGGAGAAGTAGTCGCGCATCAGGCGTTGCAGGTTCTTCTTACTGAAGTCGCTGTCCAAGCCCAGCAACAGCTGCGTGGACTTACTCTGTCCACCACGCAAACGGTTGGAGATGCGGCTCAGGTCAATGCCCTTGTAGCTCTCGATAAGGCTGTTGCCCTGCATAAACTTGTAGTCGAAGTTGGGCAGGGGCTCCGGCTCCTCGGCATCCACCACGATGCTGAGCCAGAAACGCAGGCGGGCAATGTCGATGGCACCGCGCTCGATGTCTACGCCGTATATGTTGTTCTCGATGATTTCTTTCTTGAGTTGGCTCCTGCTGTACTCATTTTTCCTGCTCGCGGAGCGAGCGAAATCTTGGGAATCTCGTAGATTATTTCCGCCGTTGGCGGTATTGCCGACGCAGTCGGAAGAATTTATAAGATTTACTGGATTTCTGCCCGCAGGGCTAGGAGAATAGAGCGCTTCGCGGCAGCGCCACAGCTCGTTCAAGAGGCCCATGGGGAAGGCTCCGGAGCCGATGGCGGGGTCGCAGATCTTCACATTGCGGAGGGCGGTGTCCAGCGTGTCGCGGTAGGGTTCCAATTCTGACGGAAACTCATGGTGCTCAACGAATCTTCTTATACTCCTGCTCGTTTCACTCGCGAAATCTTGGGAATCTTGTAAATTATTATTTGCTTTGCTACGCTCGCAATTGGATGCGTCAGCAGAATCTACAAGATTTACAAGATTTCTGCCCGCAGGGCAAGGCAATTCAGATACGCGAGAGGAGAGGTATGCGATAAGGCTCTCTTTGCACATATAGCGCACTATCTCTTTGGGGGTGTAGAAGGCTCCCTCGGCTTTGTTGTCCTCCAGCAAGCTCTCGAAAATCTTGCCCAGCATCTCGGGGTCGACACCCACCTCGGCATCGTCGGGGTCGTTCTCATCGACGGTGAAGTTGTATGAGGCCATGAAAGAGAAAAGGTCCTCAAAGAGCGAAGCCGGCAAAGTGATATCCTGCTCATCGACAGCATCACGTTCAAAAAGTCCGCCATTCAGATACGGCAACTCCTTCCAGTCTTCCAACAACCCCATATCCCAACCTTTGGTCTTGAACAGCTGCTCACGGTTGGCTTTCTCGGTGTTGAAAATGCCAAAGAAAAGTGGCTCCAGCACCTGCTCGAGGAAGTCGCCTTGATGTGGGCTGAAGAAGAATAGGTCGTGCAGAAAGGCAAGGTTGCCGTTCAGCCAGCCTTTCTTCTGCAGGAAGTGCAAGAAGACGATACGTCCCATCATTTTCTTTACATAATCGTGAATGGTGGCTCCTTCAAACCCTTGCCGCTTCAATTCATTGATGATAATGTCGTAGTGGCGATGGTATTCATCGAAGAACTCCCTGCTGAGGGCATCGACAGAGAAGGCATCCTTGAGGTCGGACAACTTGAAACGGCCATTCTTCTCCGCCACCTTACCCAATCTCTCTATCGGGGTTTTGTATTGTCCCTGCTCGTCACCCAGAATATAGGAGAAACGCTTGGCTGCGGTATTTCCCTCCTTGAGGTCACAGATATATGACAATCTCCAATGATTCCCGTCGTCGAATACAGCTATCGCTCCATCGACATCATATTTCAAGTAGGGCTGTATCAGCTTGCGCAACCCCACCCGCTTGCGGCGCACATCGCCGCCATCGGCCACACGGGTGTAGAAGAAGCCCAAATCACGCTTGTCGGCATCGGCCATACGACCTATGAAGTAGTTCTGGTCGCCATCGGAGGAGGATGGAAGCTGTTCGGGACTTGTGGCGATGTCGTTGCAGCCAAAGATGTTGTGGACTATCTCGTTGCAGTAGGTCGTATAGTCGAACTGCGACTGGAAGATGCGTTTGATGGTATCGGTGTTCATATTACTTTTTTTGAGGTCGCGTACCTCCGGCACGCATTGTTTATCTTTTTTGATTCCCCACACTGCGAAAAAAATGGTTTTTCTTGTATGGGGTTATTGAAATCTCACCTCTTCGAGGTGAATGGAATTGCTATAATACAAATGTTTCGGAAAGGATGATTTCGGCGGGGGTGTTGGCTATGTGTGACGCGGTGGGTTGCAACTGTTGGGACTGACTGTAGCGGGTGTCGAGGTCTTCGAGCTGCTCCACTATCTTGATGGTGGGGATGGGCTCTTTCTTGTGTTTGCGCGACATACGGTTGAGGGCGTCGGCCAGCTGGTTGTAGGTGCCGCGTTCCACCATCTGCTTCAGCCGGTCAACTACGGCTCGGGCTTCGTCGTCGGGCATCGCGGGCCGCACCTCGCGCAAGAAGGCGGCGGCTTTCTTGGCGTCGTTGTCGCGACCGCCAATCTTGGGGCGTTCCTCTTGGTATTCGCGCTGCTGGTCGGAAGCATACAGTGCCAGGGCGCTGCGTACCTGGGCATAGTGGATGGGTTCGGCATCGGAGAAAGGCACGCCCTTCTCGGTGGGCTCGGCACGGAAGATGTCGACGGCCTCGAGGAAAGAGAGCTCGCGTGTATGCTCGCCGACAAGGTAGAAGGCTTTCTTGTTGGGAGACGACAGGTAGGAGATTGTTGCTGGGTGCGCAGGCGTCCCGCCTGCACCCGGGAGCGCAGC
>JAZNSV010000133.1:0-9212 GCA_045591485.1 Bacteroidales bacterium
ACCGGTAGTGCATATCAACGATACTTCAACGATATATCAACGATATTTCGACGATTTTGATCGTTGATATATCGTTGATATATCGTTGAAGTATCGTTGATATGCACTGCCGGAGCAGAGGGTGGTGTGTTGCCGGTGAGGTGCCGACGAGGGGGAAAAATGCGGTCGGATAGTTAAAAAATTTTTCATGTCAAGAAAAATTTGTATCTTTGCACCCTCGAAACCAAAGTAACAAACAACAAAAAAACAATAAAATGAGCAAATTTGATCCCGCAACCGCTATTCAGCGTATCGACGGCCGCGATGCCAACCGCGGCGTGAACCCCGCAATCTGCGACAGCGCAACCTTCACCTTCCCCGAGGCACACCTGATGACCGAGACCTTCCACGGCGAAACCGAGGGCTACTTCCTCTACAGCCGCCACTGGAACCCCTCGAACCTGGCCCTCTGCCAGCGTCTGGCCGCCATGGAAGGCACCGAGGCTGCCTGGGTTACCGGCAGCGGTCTGGCCGCCATCACCTGCGCCCTGCTTCATGAGGTGAAAGCCGGCGACCACATCGTGGCCAGCATGACCACCTACGGCGGCACCTTCGCCTTCATGGCCAACTATATCAAGAAGTTCAACGTTGGCTGCACCTTCGTCAACATGCAGGACCTCAAGGCTGTGAAGAAAGCCCTCGACGAGCACCCCAACACCAAGGTGGTCTACACCGAGACGATGAACAACCCGCTGCTCCGCATTGCCAACGTGCCCGAGCTGAGCAAGATGGCCCATGCCGCCGGTGCCAAGCTGATTGTCGACAACACCTTCACCCCGATGATCTTCAGCCCCTGCCGCCTCGGCGCCGACGTGACCGTCTACAGCATGACCAAATACATCAACGGCACCAACGACTGCGTGGCCGGTGCCATCTGCGGCAGCGCCGAGTACATCGGCAGCCTCATCGATGTCAACAACGGCACCTGCATGCTCCTCGGCCCGGTTCTGGACCCGATGCGCAGCGCCTCGATCAACAAGAACCTGCACACCCTGCACATCCGCATGAAGAAGCACGGCGAGAACGCCATGTATCTGGCCAAGCGCTTCAAAGAGGTGGGCTTCAAATACAACTACCCCGGCCTGCCCGAGCATCCCGACTACGAGCTCTTCTGCTCGATGATGAACGAGGGCTACGGCTTCGGCGGCATGATTTCGATCGACATGGGCACGGCCGACCGCGCCAGCAAGATCATGGAACTCATGCAGCAGAAGGGTGTCGGCTACCTGGCCGTCAGCCTTGGCTACTTCAAGACCCTCTTCAGCAACAGCGGCAAGTCGACTTCGAGCGAGGTGCCCGAAGAGATTCAGAAAGAGATGGGTATGAGCGAAGGCCTCATCCGCTTCTCGATGGGTCTCGACAACGACATCGAAGCCACCTTCCAGCTCATCAAAGAGAGCGTCGACGCTTTCAACAAATAAATAATAATCAGTAGGTTTAATAGGCTTAATGGGCTTAATGGGTCGAATGGGCGTTGCTCATCAAACCTATTAAACCCATTAAACCTATATATATTCAAATGTCAATGAAAAAGATAGCAGTTATACTCAGCGGTTGCGGCAACCGCGACGGCAGCGAGCTGCAGGAGAGCCTCTCGCTGCTGCTGGCCATCGACCGCCGCGGCTGGCAGGCACAGTGCTTCGCCCCCGAAGGCATGTTCGAGGTGGTGCCGCACGTAGACGTGCAGGACGACGACGAGGAGGAAGGCACCCTGGTGGACATGGAACAGAGGGACATCTTTGTCGAGAGCGCGCGTATTGCGCGTGGCAACCTGCTGCCACTCAGCGACTATCATGCAGCCGACTACGACGCTTTGGCGCTGCCCGGCGGCATGGGTGCCGCACGCAACCTGAGCACCTACGCCTTCGACGGCCCGCGCATGGTGGTCGTAGACTCGGTGCAGGACGCCATACTCGAAACCTACCGTGCCCACAAGCCTGTGGTGGCCATGTGCATAGCCCCCATGGTGCTGGCCAAGGTGCTCGGCCGCTACGAGGTGGAGCTCACCCTCGGCGCCGCCGACAACCAGGCTGCGCAGGTGGCCGCCGCGCTCGGCTGCAAGACCGTGGCCTGCGGCCCCACCGACGTGTGCGTCGACACCGAACACCGCGTCGTCACCACCCCGGCCTATATGGTCGCTTCGCGCATCAGCGAGATATTCGACGGTGCCGAAAACCTCGTGGCCGAGCTCGAAAAGATGCTCGGTGCGTGAGGGGAGGTGAGCGCGAAAAGCGATGGATAGGAACAAAAAAAGCGAGACAGACGTCTCGCTTTTTCATTTTCCCGTTTCTTTGATTTTTATTTGGCCTCGGCCAGGGCGATGTATTTGTCGATGTCCTGAGCCTCGGTGGCTTCGGGATAGTTCTTCTTCACCTTGTTGAAGCAATCGGCGGCCTTGTCGTTCGAGCCAAGCATGATGTAGCTCATGCCGGCTTTGAAAAGGGCCGTGGGTGCGGTGATGGGGTTGTCGTCCATGTTGGCGGCTTTCATGTAGTGGGAGGCGGCCTTCTCGGTCTGGCCCTGCTCCATGGCGGCGTCGCCAAGCATCATCTCGGCCAGCGGACGGGTGAAGGTGTCCTTGCCGCTGTATTTGCCCAGCCATTTGGCGGCCTCGTCGTAGTTGCCCATCTGCAGGTTGGCCACGCCGGCATAGTACTTGGCCAGGTTGCCGGCCTTGGTGTTGCCGTAGGTGTCGATGATGCCGAGGAAACCACGGTAGGTCTCGTCGCCGTTGAGGGCGGTCTCATAGTTGCCCTGGGCGAACCACTGCTCGGCGGCAAACATCTCGTTGGCGGCCTTGGTCTCGCGCGGCTGCTTGTAGAGCTTGATGTAGGCGAAGATGGCCACGGCTACAATCACAATGGCGACGGCCACGGTGATGATGGTCTTCTGGTTCTTCTGGATGAACTCTTCCGAACGGGTGATGATATTGCCCATCTCGGTGTTCTTTTCTTCGATTTGCTGTTCCATTATTGTAATAATCTTTTAGTTTTCCGTGTCGAAATTCGAAATGCAAAAATACAAAATTTTTACAAATTGAATGCCAATGTTGAAAAAAAACTGGCCGCTTGCAACTTTATGTAAAAAAACTTTTATTGCCTTTGTTGTTGATTTATAGTTTTGTAGGTGAAGAAATGTGGCACTGGATGAAGAAAAATTTTTTTTGTAAATATATTTTACATATTTTTGCAATGTTTATTGTACGATACAAAAAGTAGAAAATATGGATACTAAAACCAAATATTTGGGTCTTGAACTCAAGAGCCCCATCATCGTGGGAAGTTGCGGATTGACTTCCGATGTCGACAAGATGGTGCAGATGGAGCAGGCCGGTGCCGGCGCTGTTGTGGTCAAGTCGGTCTTCGAAGAGCAGATCATATACGACATAAAGCGCAACACACACGTTGTGGCCCCCACCGACAACTATGGCGACAGCTACGAATACATAGCCATGCATGTGGCCGACGACTCGCTGGAGAAACACTTTGCCATGATCCGCGATGCCAAGCGCCGCCTGAGCATACCGGTCATCGGCTCGGTCAACTGCTTCTCCTACGAGAACTGGCTCACCTATGCCAAGAAGTTTGAAGAGGCCGGCTGCGACGCCCTCGAACTCAATATGGCCATCCTGCCCTACGAGACTTCGCTCTCGGCCGACGATGTCGAGCGCACCTTCAACCAGATAATCAACACGCTCCGCAAGTCTATCAATATCCCCATCAGCGTCAAGGTCGGCACCTACTTCACCGACATGGCCAAGCAGATGCAGCAGCTGAGCTGGATGGGCATCCAGGGTGTGACGATGTTCAACAAGAGCGTGCAGGTCGACATCGATGTCGAGAAAGAGACACTGACCAATGCCTCCTACCTTTCCAACCCCGAGGACATCTACAACACGTTGCGCTGGATTGCCATCCTCAGCAAGAAGATGCGCTGCGACCTCAGCGCCAGCACGGGTGTCTACACCTCCGACGATGTGGTGAAGATGCTTCTTGCCGGTGCCACCAGCGTCCAGGTGGTCAGCTGCCTCTACAAGAACGGCATCGAAAGCCTGCGCCAGCTCAACGAGGGCTTGCAGCGCTGGATGGAGAAGAAAGGCTACGACAGCATCGCCAAGTTCCGCGGAAAGCTGGCCGTACAGCCCACCGACAAGGCTTCGGTGGCCATGCGCACCCAGTTCATGAAGTATTTTGCAGAGATTATTTAAGAAATAATCTTTTTTGGAATTAGAAGCATTTTACATTAAACAATATTACAAAGTTATTATGGAACAACAGGAAGAGAAGACCGTCAGCTTCTTCAGATTTGAAGATTTGAGGGTCTATGGTAAAGCTACGGATTATGCCTCGTGGGTTTCTCTGCAACTCGGCAATGTCCGCAACGAAAGCGAGAAGATTCTTGCGTCGTCGTTCTGCCATTCGGCCTACGACATCGCTATCAATATCAGCGAGGGATCGAGTCGCAGCAAGAGTCAGTTCGACCACTATCTGAAGATTGCCAAGACGGCCATCCGCGAGTGTGTGGTCTACACTGAGATTGCACGCAACATGGGCATGATAGACGAGGCGCAGAAAGAGCAGTCGCGCGAGTATCTGATGGAGCTCACCCGCATGCTGGGAGCTCTCATCATAAGCCTGCAGCGTTCGGCCGAGCGTCGACAGATGCGCACCGACGACGACGCGGAGCCCGCCGACCCCTACGCCAACGACGAAATGAGCTATTAATCCACAAACCATGCAGTGGACGGCCGAGCCGTCCACTGCTTTTTTTATTATAAACCATGCTGCCTTCGCTACCAAAACTCCAATTCTCAGAATCGGGCAACTTCCTGCTCATAGCAGGCCCCTGTGTGGTCGAGGACCACGAGAATCCATTACAGATTTGCGAACATCTGCTGGCTGTGTGCCAGCGTCTGCATATACCCTATGCCTTCAAGGCCAGCTATCGCAAGGCCAACCGTTCGAGCGTCAACTCGTTCACCGGCATCGGCGACCTCGAGGCCCTGCGCCTGCTGCGCGAAGTGGGCGAGCGCTACGCCGTGCCTGTGGTCACCGACATACACACCGAGGAAGAAGCCCGGCGCGCAGCCGACTATGTCGATGTGCTGCAGATACCGGCCTTCCTCTGCCGCCAGACCGAACTGCTGCGTGCCGCCGCCGAGACGGGGCGCTGCGTCAACGTCAAGAAAGGCCAGTTCCTTTCGCCCGAAGCCATGACACAGGTGGCGGGCAAGATGCGCGCCTTCGGCTGCGACAACTTTATGCTCACCGAGCGCGGCACCACATTCGGCTATCAAGACCTGGTGGTCGACTTCCGCGGGGTGCCCACCATGCAGAAGAACGGTGTGCCAGTGGTGGTCGACATCACCCACTCGCTGCAGCAACCCAACCAGGGCAGCGGCGTCACCGGCGGACGCCCCGACATGATAGAGACCATCGGCCGCGCAGCCATCGCCGTGGGCGCCGACGGCATATTCATGGAGACCCATCCTGAGCCCGCACGCGCCAAGAGCGACGGCGCCAACATGCTGCGCCTCGACCTGGCCGAGGGCTTGCTGGGCAGGCTTGTGGGCATCAGAAAAGCGATAATGAATTTATAGTGGCTATGTTTTTTATAGTTTCTATAGTCGCTATAGTTACTAGTAGGAACTATATAAATATAAATATTTAAAGAAACTGAAAACAACTATGGAACTCAACCTCACCAAACCTATTGTTTTTTTCGACCTCGAAACCACCGGTGTCCAAGTTGGTCATGACCATATCGTAGAGATATGCCTGCACAAGGTGATGCCCGACGGCACCACCGACACCCGTGTGGAGCGTGTGCGTCCTGTCGATGCACAGGGCAAAACCATACATATCCCGGAACAGACCACCGCCGTGCACGGCATCACCGATGCCGATGTGGCCGACAAACCCACCTTCCGCGAACTCGCCCCTTCGCTGCAGGAGTATATCGGCGACGCCGACTTGGCGGGCTACAACAGCAACAAGTTCGATGTGCCCCTGCTCGTCGAGGAATTCCTGCGCGTGGGCATCGACTTCGACCTTTCGAAGCGCCGCCTCGTCGACGTGCAGAACATCTTCCACCAGATGGAACAGCGCACGCTGGTGGCTGCCTACAAGTTCTATTGCCAGAAAGACCTGGAGAACGCCCACAGCGCCGCTGCCGACACCATTGCCACCTACGAAGTGCTGAAGGCGCAGCTCGACCGCTACAAGGGCGTGGACTACAAGGACCGCTCCGGCAAGGTGAGCCAGCCCGTGGTCAACGACATAGCCGCCCTCAGCCGCTTCACGTCCAACAGCCAGTGGGCCGACCTCGTGGGCCACATAGGCTACGACGCCCAGCACCGCGAGGTGTTCAACTTCGGCAAGCACAAGGGCGTGCCGGTGGAGCAGGTCTTCGAGCAGGAACCTTCCTACTACGACTGGATGATGAAGAGCGACTTTCCGCTCAGCACCAAGAAACTAATCACCCAAATCTGGGACCGCCGCAAGCAGAAGAAGCTCGACGCGCTGAAGGCCCACTTCCAGGGATAAACACAAAGAGAGGCAACCGCGCGGTTGCCTCTCTTCGTGTTTGTCAGAACTTCACCTGGAAGCCGAAGGTGCGTACATTGCCCATGCCGGTATCGCGGCGGTAGGTTGGCAGCAGGTCGACGTAGAAGTTAAACTCTGTGCTTGAGAAGGGTTGGAAGCCTAAGCCAACTTCAGCCCTCAGCTGGAAGGTGTTGTAGATGCCCACCTTGTTTCTTTCGCTTTCCCACCGCCCGGCCGGCGTAAGCAGTTCGTTGAAGTAGCGCTGGAAGAAGTTGACGCGTGGCTGCAGGCCTATGTGCAGGTCGGCGAAGAAAGCCTTGCCGAAGTTCGTTTGCGGCAGGTAGTGCAGTCGTGTGGGCAGGCCGACGTACATGTACATCATCGACTGGCGGCGGTTCACGCCGGGGCTCACGGTGTCTATCTCCAGTGTGCGGCCATTCAATGTGCTGTTGTTGCTAAAGAATTGTACGGGGAGGCCGAATTCAAAGGCGAGGCTGAGCCCCCAGCGGCGGGTCATGGGGATGGTGTTGGTGTGCAGACCCACGACAGGCACCAGCTCGACGGGCATGGCGTAGGGGTTGTTGTATTTGTTTGCAAAGGGCACGTTGTACTCCAAGCCTATGGTGTTGCGCATGTACTGTAGTCCGTCGGCAAACCAGCGGTTGCGGGTCTTCACCGTCAGGTGGCGCGAGCTGTCGCTATGGGTGAGGTTGCCGTGGCTCTTGGGGTTGCGGTCGTAGCGCACATCGGGACAGTCGAGGCTGTCCACCGTCAGGGTGCAGCCTTTCATGGTGCTGAGTTCTACGTGCTGCGGGTCGCTGATGGTGCCCACGTGGGCGGTGGCATTGCTGTCGAGGCTGAGCGTTAGGTCGCCATTGCATCCGATGTAGTCGGCGCTGAAGACGGCACGGCTGCGCAGAATGATTTCGCCATCGTAGACCGTCTTCGGTTGGTTGAGCATCAGCAGCGTGTCGGCGCTGACTGTGGCTCTGGGAAAGAGCCATAGATGGCCTATCGGCTCGCTGTAGTGCACCTCCACCACTGTGCCGACGGGCATAGAATGGTTTTCGTGAATTCCCAGCGTGCCATCGGGGTTTAGTTTGCATATTTCGGGCTCGTTGCCTTCGGTGAAGTAGTATTCGCATGGCGTGGCGATGCTCACCATGTTCGTGTTGTCGTGCACCAGGCGTACATTCCATCCCTCCTGGATCTCGATGGCTTTTATCTGCCCTCCGAGGGGCTGGTCGACGATGTATTCGGTCTGTGACTGTGCGGCGAACGCTGTCAGGCAAAGCGCAAGGGCGATAATATGTGTCTTCATATCTTTGTTGTTATTTGTTGAACGTGATGGTATATGCTGATGCTTCGGCAAATTGCTGGCTGCTGAAGAATTCTATATGTGTGTGCTTCTTGGCGGGCTCTTTGTAGTCTGCCGGTTCGGGGCATCCGTCGGTGCAGGCCAGCATGGTGCTGGTGCGCCGCATCACACGCGGTGTGGGTGCTATCGTCTCTTCTTCCTTTGGGTCAACGGCAGGTTCGGCAACCATCGGCTTGGTTGGCCGTTCATCTGTCTGCGGCGTGGCGTCCTCTTGCGCTATGGGTGTGGGTGTTGATATGGGTGACGTTGCTTTCTTGGGTGCAGCACTTGCGGGGATTGATACTTTGTCGGCATCCGTGGCGTTTTGCGGTGCCTGTGTCGGCACGTCGGCGGTCTCGATGCAGGCCACTTGCACTGGATTGCTCACCCCAGGGTTTGTTGCCATTGGCAGGGCCACGACAAGCAGCGCCACGCTGGCGGCCACGGCTCCGGCCCATACGGGCCACAGCGGGAGTGCGCGTCTGTCTTTGGCGGCTATCATGGTGGCCAGTTGCTCCTGTCGGCGGCGGTTGGCCTCCGTGGTGCGTTTGGCTTCGAACAGTTCTTGCAATTCTTTATCTTCCATGGCTCATTGATTTTAATGCGCTGACTGCGCGTGAAAGTATTGTGTAGACGTTGCTGCTGCTCAGCCCCAGCCGACGCTGCATCTCCTCGTGGCTCAGGCAGTCGATGTAGCGCATCTGCACGGCGCGGCGTTGCACCTCGGGCAGGCGTTCCAGCATGGTGTCGAGCTGCCTGGCCCGTTCTTCCGTCAGGGCTGCTTCGCGGCGGGCGTCGTCGTCGGTCATGTCTGGCAGGCTTTCGATGTCTACCGTCGGGCGGCGACGGCGCAGCTCCGACACGCAGTGGAACTTCAGCGCCTGCATGGCGTAGGCCTCTACGCTCGCTACGCGCTCCAGCTCCTTGCGTCGCTGCCAGAGGTCCATCACCACGTCCTGCACCGCGTCTTCGGCCGCCTGGGCCGAGCCGAGCAGCCTCTCGGCCACCAGCTGCAGCCTTGGCTGCAAGGGTATGATGCGGTTCAGAAATTGGTCTTGTCTCATGGTGCGTTCATCGTGCGTCTACATATAGATGTCGCACAACAAGGCAAAATCTTACAAAAAACATTCAGAAAATTTCACATGAGAGTATCTCAATGCGGCGTGCGAGTGCGGCCGGGAGGCCGTAGACGGGGTCGGTGCTCCGGCTTTCGGTGGTGGGCTCTACGGCTCCGTGGGGCCGTTGCATTATGCGCAGGCGGCTGTCGTCTA
>JAZNSV010000134.1:0-3807 GCA_045591485.1 Bacteroidales bacterium
CGGCAAGCAGTCCACCATGCCACGCGCGAATCATATTTATAAAGCTGCCTATGCGGCGCTCGGAGAGCACTTGGTTGTATTCGCTGCGAAACACCGGCGAGGCATAGCCCGCTATGGTGAGGGTGATGTTGTGTCCGTCGTCGAGCAGGCTTTCCACATAGTCGAGCAGCTCTTCGATGCGGCGGTAGTTGCCCTCTACGCAGCTGTCGAAAAACTCCTGCATCATGGCCGAGTCGTCGGTCGATGTCTGTCGCCGCACGTATTCGTCGCGCAGCGAGGCGTAGCGGCGCTGGCAGTCTTCGTAGCGTGTTTCGGTGGTGGCCAGGCGGCTCATGGGGTCGGGCTCGTCGTTGTGGAAGTAGAGGAAAAGCGGGAACATGAATCGGCGCACGCGCTGTGCTATGGTGTCGATGTTCTCCACAGTGTCGGCCACCACCCGTTCGGCCAGCAGGGCAGTGTCGAGCCCCCAGCGGTAGATGTCGTTGCAGCAGGTGCTGTCTACGAGGAAGTAGCTGTCGGGCCGGTTTGAGCTGAGGTAGCCGCCAACGGGCATGCCGGTGGCGGGGTCGTGGTCGGTGACGGTGAAGTAGATGTCGTTCTGCCCGCTGTTGAGGCATCCGCACACGGCATGGGCTTCGGCCCATGTGTTGCGCTGGCCCTGGGCGCAGTAGATGTCGTAGCCGCCCTGGCCGCCCATGCGGTCGCTGCTGAAGTAGAGGGCGCCGTTGGGTTGGTCGTAGAAGGGTGTGATTTCGTCGGCCGGGCTGTTGACCATGGGGCCGAGGTTGACCGGTTCGGATGCCGACCCGTTGCGGACTATGGCATACCAGATGTCCATGCCGCCAAGGCCGCCGGGGCGGTCGCTGCTGAAGTAGAGCACCACGGTGCTGTCTTTCAGTCGGCCTACGGCTGGCTGCGTGGATGTGTATTCTTTGAGGTTGACGGCACCGCCAAGGCGTTGAGGCTTGGCCCAGCCGCGCTTCAGCTTGCGAGCCCACCAGATGTCGCAGCGCAGGGTGGGGTCGCCTACGCGTGCGCGGGTGAAGTAGAGGTCGTGGGTCAGCGGGTCTTGTGCCAGGTTGCCGGTGTGGTCTTTCCTGTTGTTGAGGCCCCAGCGGCAGGGGCGCGGCTTGGCCACCTTGCCGCTCTTCGAGATGCGGGCCTGCATCACCTGCATCTGGGCGTTGTTCCAACCGAAATGGCTGTTGCCGCTCGCCGAGGGCTTCATCGACGAGTAGGCCAGCACGGTGTCGCCAATGCGCAGTGCGCCGGTCTCGCTGCCTGCGGTGTTGTAGGGCTTCTCCAGGTGCACCACGCGGTATTGGGCCCTTAGGCCGAACGGCGAAAGAAGAAAGGACAGCACCAGGCCTGCCAGTATAGCCAGCCTGATTGTCTTGGCCCTTGTTTTTCTGTTGCCGTTCGTTTTCATCGGATAACCGTTGCTTTAGTGTGACTTATTATTACTGCTTGTCGTCAATTGTTTAAAATTTCATCTATCACCCATAACCTTAAAACCATTAAATGCAGACGCGGCACGCCGCGTCTCTACAACATCCAACCCCATAATCTATCACCCATAACCTTTAGCCTTAAAAAATCGGGCACGGCACAGCCGACTGGCGTGCCGCAGCGGGTTTGGCCACGAGGTAGACCACTCCGACCTCGAAGGCGCCGATGGTGTGGCTGGCCTGGGCCAGTGTGGACACGTTGGCGTCGTAGCTGAAGGCGAAGGTCCACTCGCGCCAGAGCACTGCCAGCATTACGGCTGCGGCGTCGGCGTGGCGGCCGAGGATGCCGGCGCTGAAGGCCAGGTAGTCGCGTGGATTTTCGCGCACGTACCATCGCACGTCGCAGCCGTAGACAAGTTCGTTGAACCCGCGCTGGTGCTGGTAGCCGGCCACAGGCAGCAGGCTCCACTGCGGCCATGCGCGCCATTCGGCGCGGGCGTAGAGGTTGTATCGGCGGCTGAGGCGCGAGTCCTGGCTCATGTCGAGGTAGCTGATGTCGGGCTCGTTGATGTTGCGCAGGCTCAGTCCGAACTTGGTGTAGAGCACATCGCTGAGCTGCCAGAACCAGGCTGCGCCGGCGCCCAGGGTGGGGAAGAAGGCGTGGGTGCGGCGGAAACTCTCGCTGCCGTCGGCCATCTGCAGCTCGTCGGTGCTGAATCCGGCCTGGCCTATGCCGCCTTCGAGGCCGAGGCTCACGATGTGGCTGCCGTCGCCGAGCCCCTGGAAGTAGCTGACGATGGCCGAGGCCTGCGTGGTGCCGTAGCCGAGGCTGCCGGCACGGTCGGTCGAGAGCCAGAGGCCGCCGCTCAGCCCGTTGCGGTTGCGTGCGCTGCGGGCCAGTCCGAATTCGGCGGTGGCGCTGAGGGTCTGAAACGGTGTGCTCACCGATGCCCACTGGTTGCGGTAGACGATGCCGTAGCGCCCCATGCCGTCGAAGAAACCGCTGTAGGCGGGATTGAACAGCAGCGGGTCGAGGTCGAGCATCGAGAAGTGCTGGTCCTGCGCTTGCAGCGAGTGGAAAGTGAAAAGTGGAAAGTGGAAAGCGATGCCGACACAAGTCAGCATCACAAGCCGTCCGATCATTCCTCTTTCCAATTTCATCTTTCAACTTCTTGTGTACGGAGCCAGGCTCTGGTCGGCGAATTCGCCGCGCTGGTATTTGAAGTAGGCGGCGCTGGCCACCATGGCAGCGTTGTCGGTGCAGAAGCTGAAGGGGGGAATGAATGCCTGCCAGTGGTGCTTCTGGCAAATGCGCTGCAGCTCGCTGCGCAGCAGCGAGTTGGCGCTCACGCCGCCGGCTATGGCCACTTGGGTCACGTGGTGGTCGAGGGCGGCGCGCTCCACCTTCTTCAGCAGGAAGCCCACGATGGTCTTCTGTATCGAGGCGCAGAGGTCGGCCTTGTGTTTTTCTATGTAGTCGGGGTCTTCTTTCAGCCTGTCGCGCAGGAAGTAGAGAAACGACGTCTTGATGCCGCTGAACGAATAGTTGTAGCCCTCGATGTGGGGTGTGGCAAACTTGAAGGCGTCAGGGTTGCCCTCCTTGGCCAGGCGGTCTATGGTGGGGCCGCCGGGATAGCCGAGGTCCATGATTTTGGCCGCTTTGTCGATTGCCTCGCCCGCGGCGTCGTCGATGGTGGTGCCGAGCACCGTGATGTCGAAGTAGTCGCGCAGAAGCAGTATCTGCGTGTGTCCGCCGCTCACCAGCAGGCAGATGAAGGGAAATGTGGGAGTGGAAAGTGGAGAGTGGAAAGTGGAAAGTTCTTTTTGAGCGGAAGCATCGCTTTCCGCTTTCCGCTTTCCACTTTCCACTTGGATAAAGTGGCTCAGCACGTGGGCCTGCAGGTGGTTGACCTCTATCATGGGTTTGCCCAGTGCCAGGGCGAAGCTTTTGGCGAAGCTCACCCCCACCAGGAGCGAGCCCAGCAGGCCGGGGCCGCGGGTGAAGCCGATGGCGTCGATCTCGTCTTTCGAGATGCCGGCCTGGCGTATGGCGGCGTCCACCACCGGTATTATATTCTGCTGGTGGGCGCGGCTGGCCAGCTCGGGCACCACGCCGCCGTATTGTTCGTGAACTTTCTGACTGGCAATAACATTGCTCAGCACCCGCTGGTCGCGGAGCACCGCTGCCGACGTGTCGTCGCAGCTCGATTCTATAGCTAAAATAGTTGTCATAATCGACTGCAAAGATACGAACTTTTTTCCATTCGCGCGCGAAGAAAAAATCGGCCGAAAGTCCTTTCTTCTAAATGCCTGATTCTTAGTACCCGATAGTGTACCCATTCGGCCGTTGTACGATACA
>JAZNSV010000135.1:0-12418 GCA_045591485.1 Bacteroidales bacterium
ATGTACGATACTTGTACGATTGCCAATCGTACAAGTATCGTACATATATCGTACATGTATCGTACAACGGGTGAAGAGGTGCAGATTTTGAGGTGGAAAAAAGCAGTGTTTTTTGTCTGGCACGATTTGCGACGAAAAAGAGGAGAAATTAACACTTTTTTTGATTGTTTTGCGCCATCGGCGTCGCTGCTTGTTGGAGAATGCCGACGGGAATTAAAAATTTTTATGTTTAGGGTATACAATAAATGGGACATGGTTGCGTTTATGAAAAATTATTGCGCGAAATAGAGCGACTAATGAAGACGATGCGCTACATAGTGATGCTGGTGCTGGCCATGGTGGCCAGCCTTGGGGCGTGGGGCCAGAGCGACAGCCTTGGCTATACGCCCATGGGCAGCGGCTACCAGCCTGCGGGTGTGAGCACTACGGTGGAATACGACGCCGCAGCGGGGAGCTATGTGCGCGTGACGAAGCTGGGCGACATGGTGCTGGGGCGCGACTATATGAGCTTCGAGGAATACCAGGACTGGCAGATGGACCAGCTGATGCAGCAATACTGGAACGAGAAGCGCGAGGGCACGGTGCTCGACAACGCCGAGGGCGGTTTGCTGAGCAAGATACCGGGATTCAACCAGATAGGCGAGAAACTCGACCTGCTGAACAAGGTGCCCGAGATAAAGATTACGCCCAGCGGAAGCGCCGAGCTGACCTTCCAGCTGGTGAACAACTTCCGCGACGACCCGCAGCGCGACGCCAGCCAGCGCAGCTACTGGACTTTCGACTTCGACGAGAACATACAGATCAACCTCAACGCCAAGATAGGCGACCTGATAGACTTCGACATCAACGAGAACACGAAGGCCACCTTCGACTTTGAGAACAAGATCAAGCTCAAATACGAGGGCAAGGAGGACGACATACTGCAGCTCTTCGAGGCGGCCGACATCTCGTTTCCGCTGAGCACCACGCTGATACATGGCAGCCAGCAGCTTTTCGGATTCCACACCAAGCTCAAGTTTGGCAAGCTGACGGTGGACGCCGTGCTGAGCGAGAAAGAGACGAGCACGGAGAACATGCAGGTGCAGGGCGGCGCGAGCAGCCACGAGTTCGAAATACGCGCCGACGAATACGAGGAGAACCGGCACTACTTCATAGCGCAGTATTTCCGCGACAACTACAACAAGGCGCTGAGCACCCTGCCGGTGGTGAACAGCAACGTGAAAATCATACGCCTCGAAGTGTGGCGTACCAATGTGGGCGCTGCGGTGACGCAAAACCGCAACATACTGGCCCTGACCGACCTGGGCGAGAACGCCCCGAGCAACAGCCGCATAGCGGGCGGCGGTGGCACCATGCCCCGCAACGCGAGCAACAACCTGCTGCAGATGATGAACCCCTCGGCGGTGAGGAGCATCAACTCGGTGACGGACTACATGCAGGGCCTTGGCCTGACGAGCGGCGAGGACTACGAGAAGATAGAGAGTGCGCGCCTGCTCAACAGCAACGAATACACCTACAACGCACAGCTGGGCTTCATCTCGCTCAACCAGCCGCTGAGCAACGACCAGGTGCTGGCCGTGGCCTTCCAATACCAGGTGGTGGGCGACACCAATGTGTACCAGGTGGGCGAGCTGACGACCGACGGCGTGAACGACCCGAATACGCTCATAGTGAAGCTGCTCAAGAGCACGTCGGTGAACACCCACGGGCCGCTGTGGAAGCTGATGATGAAGAACGTCTACTTCCTGCGGAGCAGCCAGCTGAGCCGCGAGGGCTTCAGGCTGAACATACTCTACGAAGACCCCGAGGGCGGCGTGGGCATAGGCTTCTTCACCGACGGGCCGCAGCAGGGCAAGCCGCTGATCGAGGTTTTCGGCCTCGACCGGATGGACGCCTCGCAGAGCTACTACTACGCCGACGGAGTGTTCGACTGGTTCGACTCGGCGGCCTTCAAGGGCGGCATCATACAGGCCTCGACGGGCCGCATCTTCTTCCCCTACATAGAGCCGTTTGGCAAAGACCTGCGCGAGATACTGGGCGACGACGACTTTGCCAACCAGTATTGCTTCGACTCGCTCTACACGATGACGCAGACCCTGGCGCGGCAGTATGCCGACCGCAACAAATTCTACCTCGAAGGCTACTACACGTCGAGCGTCAGCGGCGAAATCTCGCTCGGCTACAGTGTGACGCCGGGGTCGGTGACCGTCACCGCCGGCGGCATGCCGCTGATAGAAAACGTGGACTACACGGTGGACTACACCATGGGCACGGTGCGCATCATCAACGAAAGCCTGCTGAGCAGCAACACGCCCATCAGCGTCAGCTCGGAGAACAACAGCTTCAGCATGACCACCAAGCGCATGATGGGCCTGCACCTGAACTACGAGTTCCAGCCCAACTTCAACCTTGGCGGCACGGTGATGAACCTGCGCGAGAAGCCGATGACGCAGAAGAACAACTTCGGCGACGAGCCGACGAGCAACACCATCTGGGGTCTCGACCTAAACTACAGCCACGAGGTGCCGCTCATCACCAAGCTGGTCGACATGCTGCCCGGCATACAGACCAAGGCGCCCAGCACGCTGAGCCTGCAGGCCGAGTTTGCGCACTTCATACCCGGCATGAGCAGCACCGGCATGAAAGAGGGCAGTGTGAGCTATGTGGACGACTTCGAGGGCGCCGAGAGCAGCATAGACCTCAAGAGCCCGACGATGTGGTTTCTGGCCAGCACGCCGCAGGACTACCAGTCGCCGATGGCCATGTTTCCCGAGTCGGCCCCCGGCACAGGGCTGGCCTACGGCTTCAACCGCGCCAAGCTGGCGTGGTACCGCATAAGCAACGACTTCTACAACAGCTCCTGCCCGGCCAACATCACGAAAGACGACCTCTCGCAGCCCTACGCCCGTCGCATCTACGAGCAGGAGGTGTTCCCCAACAAAGACCTGGCTTCGGGCCAGCCCACCAACATCTACGAGCTCAACCTGGCCTACTACCCCGAAGAGCGCGGCCCCTACAACTACGACGTGGCCCCGACACCCTACAGCGCCGGTATGAACCACGACGGCCGCCTGCAAAACCCCGCCTCGCGCTGGGGCGGCATCATGCGCAAGATGGACTACACCGACTTCGAGACGCAGAACATCGAAACCATCGAGTTCTGGCTGATGGACCCCTTCATAGACAACCCGACCCACAGCGGCGGCAAGCTCTATATAAACCTGGGCGACGTGAGCGAGGACATACTGCGCGACGGACGCAAGCAGTTTGAGAACGGCCTGCCCACAAGCCTGACGGTGGTCAACGTGGACACCACCATCTGGGGACGTGTGCCGACGACGCAGCCCATAGTGAACGCCTTCGACAACGACGAGGCCAGCCGCAAATATCAGGACGTGGGCTACGACGGCCTGGGCTCGACCAACGGCATCGACGACGAGCAGTCGTTCTTCCAGTGGTATGTAGACGCTGTGGCCGAACGCTTCGGCACCGCCAGCGAAGCCTACCGCCAGGCCACCGAAGACCCCTCGGCCGACGACTTCCGCTACTTCCGAAGCAGCTACTACGACAACGACAACACCAAGGTCAACGACCGCTACAAGCGCTACAACAACCCCGAGGGCAACTCGCCTGTGGACCAGGACATGGAAGAGAGCTACAACACCAGCGGCTCGGCCTACCCCAACGTGGAAGACATCAACAAAGACAACACGCTGAGCGAGGCCGAGAACTACTACCAATACGTCATCGACCTGCGGCCCGACCGTATGGTGATAGGCGAGAACCACATCGTGGACATACAGGAAGCGCGCAATGTGCGCCTGGCCAACGGCGAGACCACCAACTGCCGCTGGTACCAGTTCCGCATACCGGTGCGCGAGCCCGACGGCAAGGTGGGCAACATAAACGGATTCCAGAGCATACGCTTCATGCGCATGTTCCTCAACCAGTTCGAGGAGCCCGTCATCCTGCGCTTCGCCACACTCGACCTCGTCTATTCCACATGGCGCAAATACACTGAAGAACTGCTGCAGCCGGGCGACTATCCCACCGGCACCACCGAGGAGACGTCGTTCAGCATCAGCACCGTGAACATAGAAGAGAACGGCAGCCGCCAGCCGGTGCCCTACGTGCTGCCCCCGGGCATAGAACGCGAGGAGTGGTACAGCACCAGCAGCAGCTACACCAAGCTCAACGAGCAGGCTGTGTCGCTCGATGTAGACCAGCTGGCTTCGGGCGACGCCCGCGCCATCTACCGCTCGACGAGCTACGACCTGCGCTACTACGGCCACATGAAGATGTTTGTGCATGCCGAGCAGAAATACGCCAACGACTTCGTGAAAGACGGCGACCTGCGGCTCTTTGTGCGCCTGGGCAGCGACTACACCAGCAACTACTACGAATACGAGCTGCCGCTGCAGTTCACACCGTGGTATACACCCGGCGACGACCCCTACGCCATCTGGCCCGAAGCCAACAACGTGGACATCGACATACAGAAACTGACCGACATCAAGACCAACCGCAACATCAAAATACGCGGCGGCGAGAGCGGCTATTCGCCCACGCTGCTCTATTCCGAGTCGGTCGACGGCAAGACCTACACCGTGCTGGGCAATCCCAACCTCGGCAAGATAAAGGTCATCATGATCGGCATACGCAACCCGAAGAAAGAGAGTCTGAACGACGGCAACGACATGCTGCCGAAGTCGGCACTGGTGTGGGTCAACGAGTTGCGCCTGAGCGACTACATCAACAAAGGCGGCTGGGCGGCCATGGCCTTGGCACGCACCAACCTGGCCGATGTGGGCAACCTGTCGCTCTACGGCAGCTACACCACCGCCAACTTCGGCAACCTGGAAGACCCCCTGGTCAAGGAAGAGCTGATGAACACCTTCACCTTCCAGAGCACCCTCGACATGGAGCTGGGCAAGTTTGTTCCCGAGGAGTGGGGACTGCACCTGCCGCTCTACCTCGACTACAACCGCGAGATAGGCAGTCCGGAATTCAACCCGCTGAACCCCGACGTGCTGCTCTACGACGACCTGCAGACCTACCAGGCCGGTGCCGAGCGCGACAGCGTGCGCGACATGACACAGCGCCACAAGTCGGCCACCAACCTCACCTTCACCAACGTGCACAAAGACCGCACCGGCAAAGGGGCGCTGAAGCAGCACTTCTACGACATCGAAAACTTCAGCCTGAGCTATGCCTACAGCCACGAAAGCATGTCGGACGACGAGACCGAGCACTACACCAAAGACCAGCATCGTGGCGGGCTGACCTACAACTTCGCCCTGCAGCCCAAAGAGGTGAAACCCTTCGACAAGGTGAAGCTCTTCAGCAACAAGAATTGGAAAATCATCAAAGACATAAACTTCTACTATCTGCCCAAGAACCTGAGCTTCAGCACGGAGTTCTACCGCGACTACGAAGAGACCATGCTGCGCAACAAGAGTGCGGCGCTGGTGATACTGAAGCCCACCTATTTCAAGCAATTCACATGGCAGCGCAACTACGGGCTGCAGTACGACCTCTCGAAGACTTTCCGCATACAGTATTCGGCCAATGCCAACGCCCGCATCGACGAGCCGATAGGGCCGATAGACCGTGCCGCGACCGACAGCATCTGGGCGTCGCTTGCCAATGGCGGCACGATGCAGCAGTTCCAGCAGTCGATCAGTGCGTCGTATGAGCTGCCGGTCAACAAGCTGCCCTACATGGACTTCCTGCGCATGCCGCTGAGCTATCGCACCAACTACACCTACCAGGGCACCACGCAGGCGCTGGCCTCGATGGGAGCCATACTGCAGAATTCGACCACCATGCAGGCTTCGGCCTCGGGCAACATGACCACCCTCTACAACAAGATACCGCTGCTGAAGAAAGCCAATGCTCCGAAGCAGAACCAGCGGCAGCAGCCGCAACGCCGTGGGAAAAAGGCCGAGACCAAGCCGATGACGGCGAAAGACTCGGCCGCGGCGGCCGACAGCCTGCGGCACGCCAAGTTTATGGAAATGCTGAAAGAGGCGGGCTACTTCGCGCTGCGCTTTGTGAGCGGACTGAAAAACTTCAACGCCTCAATCGGCATCACCAACGGCTCGCGCCTGCCTGGCTATATGGGCGAACCACTGTTGGTGGGCCTCGACCCGCAGAACCATTGGACTCCGGGCCCGGGCTACATTCTGGGCTACGACCAGGATGTGGTCAACGACCTGCTGCGCTACGACCTGCTGAGCAAAGACACCCTCTTCAACTCGCCGCACGAGATGACCGGCAATCGCACCTTCGCGCTGACAGCCGATGTGGAGCCGATACGCGACTTCAAGATATCGCTCAACTGCACGCAGAACTACAGCTCGCGCGAGGAATACTACTACAAATATATGTCGGAATTTGAGTCGGTGGAAGGACCGCTGTCGTATGTGATGACGGGTTCGTACACCACCACGGCATGGACATTCCCGACAGCGTTTGCCGACAGAGACGAGCTCTTCGCCACCTTCCTGGGCAACAGGCATGTTGTGGCCGACAGGCTGGCGGCAGCCAACAGCGACCCCTACGCCAGCCAGCAGGTGCTCGACACTATGCTGGGCGAATACTTCCCCGCAGGCTACAGCGCCAACCAGCAGACGGTGCTGCTGACGGCTTTCCTGGCCACCTATCTGGGCGAGGATGCCAAGGCGCGCCCCTTCTCGCCCTTTATGAAGATGCCCCTGCCCAACTGGAGAATCAACTACAACGGCCTGAACAAGGTCCAGTTCCTGAAGAAGTGGTTCACCAACATCACGCTGTCGCACAACTACACCTCGACCTACTCGGTGGGCAACTTCTACACCGACGCTGCCATCTCCGGACGCGAGAACTACGACTACGGTTCCGAGACGGTGCTCAACAGCACGGGCGACTACCTTCCGCCGCTGAGCATGGGCGGTGTGCAGATAAGCGAACAGTTCAACCCCCTGATCCGTGTGTCGGTCAATATGGTCAACAGCTTCCAGTTCAATTTCTCGCTGCAGAAAAACCGCACGCTGGCGCTCTCGTTCAGCAACAACCAGCTGACCGAGACCACGCGCGACGGCGTCACCTTCGGTGCAGGCTACAGGTTTAAAGACATAGCCTTCCAGCTGAAAGTCGGCGACAAGCCATTCGACCTGAAGAGCGACCTGGTGTTGCAGTTCAACCTGACCTACAACAGCAATATGACCAACATACGCAAGATAAACCAGAATGTGAGTCAGATTTCGTCGGGCAGCGAAGTGTGGATGGCCGAACTCAGCGCCGAGTATGCGCTTACGAAATCGCTGACGGCACGCCTCTTCTTCCAGACCAATATCAACACACCATATATATCCAACGCCTACCCGAACTCTACGACCAAGGGCGGCTTGACAATCAAATTCTCTTTTTAGAAGCATGAGCAAGAACAACGATAGGTTTACAGACTACGACGACGAGGTGAAACAGCTGGTGCTCGACTTCGAGCGCACCGTGATGCACGGCGACAGCCAGTTTTTCGATGTCGACGAACTGGAGATGATTATAGACTACTACCTTGAGGTGGGCGACAAAGAACCCCTCATCACGGCCATTGTCTATGCCGAGCAGCTCTATCCCGACAGCTCGGAGATAAAGATACGCCGTGCGCACTGGTACATAGCCAACCAAAAGTACGAGAAGGCGCTGGAGATACTTCTCAAACTCGAAGAGCAGGCCCCGGAAGACACCGATGTGGCCTATTCGCTCGGCGTGCTCTACAGCGAGCTGAAGCAGAGCGAGAAAGCTATCGACTACTTTCTGCAGGCCGCTACCGACGGATGGCAGGTGGGCCGCATATATTCCAATATAGCCGAAGAATACTACCACCTGAAAGACTACGACGAGGCCATCCGCTACTACAAGAAAGCCCTGGCCGACGACCCGAAGGATGCCGACACGCTCTACAACTACCTCGACACCTGCGAGCAGGCTGGCCAATTCGAAGATGCGGCCTCGTTCCTGCGCTCGTTTGTCGATGCCAACCCCTATAGCAAAGAAGGGTGGTATTGCCTTGGATGTATCTATCAAGATATGCGCCTGAGCGAGAAAGCCGCCGACACGCTGCAGTATGCCATAGCCATCGACAAGCACTATGCCATGGCCCTTATCGAGCTGGCGCGTGTGCAGGAGGAGATGGGCAATGTGGGAGAGGCAGCGACGACGCTGACCCACATGCTTGAGTTTGCCACCGAGCGTTCCGACGTCTTCCGCGCCCTCGGACAGCTCTATATGCGGCAAAACAATTTCGACACCGCCATGCTCTATCTGCGCAAGGCCATTGCCGAAAACGACAACGACGCCGACTCGATGGCTCTGATGGCCATGTGCCACCTGCAGCAGGACGATGTCTCTATGGCTTCGTCGCTGGCCAAGAAAGCCCTGGCCATCGACCCCGACAATCCCGACGCCCTGTGCTGCATGGCTATGATCTACGACAGCAAGGACAACTTCGAGGGCGCCAGCGACTACTTCGAACGGCTCATAATCTCCAACCGCTACACGGAGATGCATTGCCGTTTCTATACCATCTTCCTTTTCAATCGCGGAGTCTACGACATTCTTATAGACTTCGCCCTCGACTCGCTCGATATTTATCCGCACGAGCCGTTCTATTCCACCTATCTGGCTGCAGCCTACTTTATGAGCAACCGCTACAACAGCCTGCGCCGCCTGCTGCCCGATGTCGACCCCAATATGCTCCACGAACTCTGTCCGTCGCTTTGGGAACATCCGCGTCTGGCACCCTTGATGCCGCCATTGAACAACAACGAATAAAAAAGATGCAACTATGAAGAAATACTTTATTGCCATTCTGCTTGCCGTCTTCTCCCTTTCGGCCACCGCCCAGACCGGCGTCGCCGAGGCCGTGCGCGGCGACACCGCGTCGGCAGGCTTCGTGTCCAATATCCTGCATTGGTACGACAACAATATGAATTATTGGGCCGTCGGAGCCCTTATGACCGTCGAGAGCTCCTTCATTCCCTTCCCGTCCGAAGTGGTCATTCCGCCTGCAGTCTATGTGGCCCTCGACGAACAGAGCCAGAGCGGCATGTCGTGGTGGATGGTGGTTGTTTTCGGAACCATCGGAGCACTTCTGGGTGCCATCATCAACTACCTGCTCTCCCTCTGGTTGGGGCGCCCCATAATATATGCTTTTGCCGAAAGCAAGCTGGGACATGTCCTGCAACTGTCTAAAGAGAAGATAGTGCGTGCCGAGGCCTATTTCAACGACCATGGCAATATGTCCACCCTCGTGGGCCGCTTCATTCCCGTTATACGCCAGCTCATCTCCATTCCGGCTGGTCTTTCGCGCATGAATTTCGGCGCCTTCTGCTTCTTCACAGGCATCGGCGCCCTGGCGTGGAATCTCGTCCTGGCCCTTCTCGGCTATCTGGCCCATCTGGCCGGCGACATCTCCGTTGTCGAACGGTACAGCCACGAGATAAGCATCGCCATCGTGGCCATTCTGGTCATTGTGGTGGCTTTCTTCGTCGTGCGTTGGTTGATAAAACGCCGCAAGAACAAGTAAAGTCTTTTTTTTCATCAGTCACTTATCGCCTGACATGGATATCCGTTCACAGTTTCCTATACTCGACACCGTCGTACATGGCCATCCGCTGGTCTACCTCGACAATGCCGCCACCACGCAGAAGCCTCTGTCGGTCGTGTCGGCTTTGTCCGATTATTATTTGACTCTCAATGCCAATATCCACCGCGGAGCCCACCATCTGGCCGCCGAGGCCACCGAACGCTATGAGGCCGTCCGCCGACAGGTGCAGGCGTTCGTCAACGCCCGCCACAGCCACGAGATAGTCTTCACTCGCGGCACCACCGAGAGTATCAACCTTGTGGCCGCCTCGTTCGGCAAGAAGTTCATACATCCCGGCGACGAGGTCATAGTCTCGGGCATGGAGCACCACTCCGACATAGTGCCGTGGCAGCTCACAGGGGCCACCATGCGCCCCATACCGTTCAGCGATGCAGGCGTGCTCGACCTCGAAGCCTATAAAAAACTTTTCAGCGACCGCACCCGCATTGTGGCCGTCAACCATGTATCCAACACCCTTGGCACCATCAACCCCGTGCGCGAGATAATAGAGATTGCCCATGCCCACGGCGTGCCGGTGCTCGTCGACGGAGCCCAGGCGGTGTCGCATATCGCTGTCGACGTGCAGGCCCTTGGTTGCGACTTCTATTGCTTCTCGGGCCACAAGATGTATGCCCCCATGGGTGTCGGCGTCCTCTATGGCCGCGAGGAACTGCTGGGCGACATACCGCCGTACCAGGGTGGGGGAGAGATGATTTCTACCGTCAGCTTCGAGCGCACCACCTACAACGAACTTCCGTTCCGTTTCGAAGCGGGCACTCCGTCGGTGGGCGATGTGCTTGGTCTCGGCGCCGCCATCGACTTTATGCAGTCCATAGGTGTTGAACAGATAGCCGCCACCGAGGCCGATCTCCTGGCCTATGCCACCGAGCGCATCTCGGCATTGCCAGGTGTGCGCATCTTCGGCACCGCGCCCCACAAGGCCGCCGTGCTTTCGTTCCTTGTCGGCGATGCCCATCCCTACGATGTAGGCACGCTCCTCGACCAGCTCGGCGTGGCTGTGCGCACGGGCCACCACTGCACTCAGCCCATCATGGACCGCTACGGCATACCCGGCACCGTGCGCGCCTCGTTCGCAGTCTACAACACCCGCGCCGAAGTCGACGCCTTCATCGCCGCCCTCGAACGGATTATGCCGATGTTACAATAGACATTATGCTTCAGACCCTACATATAGAAAACTACGCGCTGATACGCGAGACCGACATTGCTTTCGGCGATGGTTTCGTGGCCATCACGGGCGAAACCGGCGCCGGCAAGTCCATCATGCTCGGTGCCCTCGGACTGCTGCTGGGGCAGCGGGCCGACGCTGCGGTGCTGGCCGACAAGGAACGCAAATGCGTCGTCGAGGCGCAGTTCGACGTCGCAGGCCTCGGTCTCGAAAGCCTCTTCGCCGAGTGTGATGTCGACTACGACGACCGACTCATACTCCGCCGCGAGATACTGCCTTCGGCCAAAAGCCGCGCTTTCGCCAACGACACTCCCGTCCAACTCTCCTTCCTCAAGTCGCTCGGCCCCCACATCATCGACATCCATTCGCAGCATCAGACCCTCACGCTGGCCGACAGCGCCTTCCGCCTTTCGCTACTCGACACCCTTGCCGCCACCGTCGGCAAAGCCTCCAGCCCCAAAGCGGCCTATGATGCCGCCTACGCCGAATATATAGCCCTCAAGCGGCAGCTCGAGGAACTCACCGCCGCCGAGGCTCAGAACCGACGTGAGCAGGACTACCTGCAGTTCCAGTTCAACGAGCTTGCCGAGGCACGTCTCGATGCCGACGAGCAGGCCGCCCTCGAGCAGGAGTCGCAGCTGCTGGCCCACGCCGAAGCTGTCCGCGAAGGCCTCTCCGTCGCCGCCGCCGCCATCGACGACGACACCGAGGGCTCGGTCCTCAGCCGCCTGCGCCAAGCCAAGGGCGCCCTCGGCCACATAGCGTCCTATCATCCCGATGCCGAGGCCCTGCTTGCACGTCTCGACTCGGCCCTCATCGAACTCGACGATATCGACGCCGAACTGCAGCACACCGCCGACGGCATAAGCTTCAGCCCCGAACGCCAGCAGCAGGTCGACGACCGCCTGGCCCTCATCTACAGGCTGCAGAAGAAACACGGCGTCGGGAGCGTGGCCGAACTCATCGCCATCCGCGACGACCTCGACATGCGCCTGCAGTCCATAGCCTCGCTCGACAGCCGCATATCTGACCTCATGGAGCAGGTCGACCGCTCCTTTGCTGCCGTGCAGCGGTCTGCCGCCGCCCTCACCGCCTCGCGCCGCGCCGCCGCCGACCGTCTGGCCGCCGACATCGTGCCCACCCTGCACGACCTCGGCATGCCCGAAGCCCGCTTTGCCGTCAGCCTCGAACCTACGGCCACCTATGGCCCCACAGGTCACGATGCCGTAGCCTTCCTCTTCAACGCCAACCGCGGCGCCGACTTGCGCGATATAGTCCGCGTGGCGTCGGGCGGCGAGCTCTCGCGGCTTATGCTCGCCATCAAGAGCATGCTCACCTCCGCCACCCTGCTGCCGACCATTATCTTCGACGAAATCGACACCGGCGTCAGCGGCGACATAGCAGGCGCCGTGGCCCGCATCATGTGCCGCATGGCCGGACGCATGCAGGTCGTGGCCATCACCCATCTGCCGCAGATTGCAGCCCGCGCCTCGCAGCATCTCAAGGTCTACAAGCATGCCGACGGCGACCGCACCGTCTCGCGCATCCGCGAACTGCAGCCCGCCGACCGCCTCACCGAGATAAGTCGGAGGCCAAGCGGT
>JAZNSV010000136.1:0-26901 GCA_045591485.1 Bacteroidales bacterium
ATCGTTGATGTATCGTTGATTTGCACTACGGGATAGCTGCCAAAGCAGACCGAAATGTGAAAAAAAACAGGTTTTCGCTAATATTTTTCCCCATATTGATTTTATTTTGTATATTTGCAGCATAATTTAAAACCAACAACATGAAACAACTCATTGAATGCGTGCCCAATATCAGCGAAGGCCGCAACATGGATATCATCAACCAGGTGACTGCCGAGATAGAGAAAGTCGAAGGCGTGAAACTCCTCGATGTCGACCCCGGCCAGACCACCAACCGCACCGTCATCACCTTTGTGGGCGAGCCCGAACCTGTGCTCGAGGCTGCCTATCAGGTTGTAAAGAAAGCATCCGAACTCATCGATATGAGCCAGCACCACGGCGCCCACCCGCGCCAGGGTGCCACCGACGTATGTCCGCTTATCCCTGTGGCCGGCATCACGATGGACGAGGTGGTGGAGTATGCCCACCGCCTGGCCAAGCGCCTCGGCGACGAGCTGCAGATACCCATCTACTGCTACGAAAACGCCGCCTTCATCCCCGAGCGCCGCAACCTGGCCTACTGCCGCATCGGCGAATACGAGAGCCTCAGCAGCCGTCTCGGCACCGAGCAGTGGCGCCCCGACTTCGGACCCAACGCATGGAACGAACACACCGCCCGCACCGGAGCCACACAGGTCGGCGCGCGCGATTTCCTCGTGGCCATCAACTATAACCTCAACACCACCAGCACCCGCCGCGCCAATGCCATCGCATTCGACGTGCGCGAGAAAGGCCGTCCCATGCGCGAAGGCGGTGTGCCCAGCGGCAAGCCCATCAAAGACGAGAACGGCAAGACCATCATGATTCCTGGCACCCTGAAGGGTACCAAGGCAATCGGCTGGTACATCGAAGACTACGGCATCGCCCAGGTCAGCATGAACATCACCTCCATCAAGGTGGCTCCCGTCCACCTCTGCTTCGACGAGGTGTGCCGCTGCGCCGCCAACCGCGGCTTGCGCGTCACCGGTTGCGAAATCGTGGGCCTCATACCCAAGAGCGTGCTCATCGACGCCGGCAAATACTACCTGGCCAAGCAGAAACGCTCCCTCGGCGTCAGCGAGGACGAGATAATGAAGGTGGCCATCAAGAGCATGGGCCTCGACGACCTCAAGCCCTTCGACCCCAAGGAGAAAGTCATCGAATTCCTCATCGAGGACCATAGCAAGAAGAAACTGGTCGACCTCACCTGCCGCGGTTTCTGCGACGAGACGGCCAGCGAGAGCCCCGCCCCCGGCGGCGGCAGCGTGAGCGCCTACATGGGCGCCCTGGCAGCCAGCCTCGGCACCATGGTGGCCAACCTCACCGGCGGCAAGGCCGCCTACGACGACCAGTGGGAGAAGTTCTCCGACGTGGCCGTCAAAGGTCAGCAGCTCAAAGAAGAACTGCTCCACCTTGTCGACGAGGACACCGAGGCCTTCAACCGCATCATGAACGCCTTCGGCCTGCCCAAGAAAACCGACGAGGAGAAAGCCGCCCGCAGCGCCGCCATCCAGGAGGCCACCCGCTACGCCACCGAGGTCCCCTTCCGCACCATGCAGCGCTCGCTCGAGGCCTTTGAGGTCTGCCGCGCCATGGTGGAATGGGGCAACCCCAACAGCGTCACCGACGGCGGCGTCGGCAGCCTTGCCGCCCGCAGCGCCGTCATGGGCGCCCACCTCAACGTCAAGATCAACGCCTCCTCGCTCAAAGACGAAGCCTTCAAGGCCGACATCCTGGCCCGCGCCGCCGCCATTGAGGCCGAAGCCATCAAGCAGGAAACGGAAATCCTCAAGATTGTCAACGAAAAGATAGGATTGTAAAATGAAAAAGAAAGCAATGATGCTCGTGGCAGTGGCCGTGGTGGCTCTTGTGGCCGCCAGCTGCACACACCACACATGCCCGGCCTACCGCGGCAGCTCTGTCATGGACGGACAGGCCGCCACCGAGCTCGCCATGGCCGAATAAAAAAGGGCTTTCGGACAATAGAAAATGCCCACCTGCGGACTGTCTCGGAAAGACACTCCGTAGGTGGGTTTTCTGTATCCCGTTCCAAGCTGCCGGGCAGCGCCGTTGGGGGTAAAAGGAAAGGCCGGTGCACATGGCTTGTGCATCGGCCTTAGGGGTTGTGGGTATTGTGCAATGCGTCAGTCTTCGCCGCCGAATTCCATCAGGTAGGCTTTGATGAATTCGTCTATCTTGCCGTCCATCACGCCAGCCACGTCCGAGGTTTGGTAGCCGGTGCGGTGGTCCTTCACGCGGCGGTCGTCCATCACGTATGAGCGGATCTGCGAACCCCATTCGATTTTCTTTTGGCTGGCTTTGATTTTCGCCTGCTCCTCCATGCGGTGCTTCATCTCGCGGTCGTAGAGCTGCGAGCGCAGCAGACGCATGGCGTTCTCCTTGTTCTTGGGCTGGTCGCGGGTTTCGGTGTTCTCGATGAGTATCTCTTCTTCGGCACCGGTGTAGGGGTCCTTGTACTGGTAGCGCAGACGCACGCCGCTCTCCACCTTGTTCACGTTCTGTCCGCCGGCGCCGCCGCTGCGGAAGGTATCCCAGCTCAGGCGCGACATGTCTACAACCACTTCGATGGAGTCGTCGACCAGCGGTGTGACGCTGACCGATGTGAACGATGTCATTCGCTTGCCCTGTGCGTTGAAAGGGGAGACGCGCACCAGACGGTGCACGCCGGTTTCGCTCTTCAGGTAGCCGTATGCAAATTCGCCTTCGATCTGCAGCGTGCAGCTCTTGATGCCCGCGCCTTCGCCGTCGAGCGAGTTGCTGATGGCCACCTTGTAGCCGTGTGTTTCGGCGTAGCGTATGTACATGCGCATGAGCATCTCGGCCCAGTCTTGGGCTTCGACGCCGCCGGCACCGGCATTTATGCTCAGCACAGCGTCCAGACGGTCGCTGTCGCTGCGCAGCATATTCTTGAATTCCAGCTCTTCGACCTTCTTCTGTGTGGCGGCGATCTGCGCCACGAGCTCCTCTTCGCTGGCATCGCCTGCCTCGAAGAATTCGCCCATCACCTCGAGGTCTCCGCAGGCTTCGTCCACCTCGTTGTAGGCGGTCACCCAGCTCTTCTTGGCGTTGATGCCTTTGACTACCTTTTGGGCCTCTTTCGGATCGTTCCAGAAATCGGGCGCTTCGGTCTTCTTCTCTTCTTCGGCTATCCAGGCCTTCTTGTCTTCGATTTCGAGGAATTTCTTCAGCGCCTCTTTGCGCTGTATCAGGTCTTTTATCTGTTCTTGGTTGGTCATAATTCAAAACAAAAAAAGGGCAAGCTGATTATATCGCACCGCTACAACCAAACACCCTTGCTGTATTCCTACCCTGGGGGATTCAATGGGAGCTGGTCGTATAAGACTTGCCCAAATCTCTATTCCGCTTTCGGAATTCGAGTGCAAAGATACAATCTTTTCTTAAATTACAAAAAAATATTTTGCATCTATCTGGTTTTCAAGGTTTACATTTTGAATTATCACTTTACCACGACGATTTTGCGTGCAGGATGGGACCCGATTTTGACGAGGTAGGCTCCTGATGCAGGAACGTCGAAGACGAGTTCCGGACGGTCAGCTGGCATTGTCTGGTTGGGGATGCGACGGCCGGCGACGTCGAACACTGCCACATCAAGTCCGTTGGCGCCAGCAACAACGACGAGTCCATTGCGTTGATAGATTTTTATGTCTGTCGCTGAGATGTCATTGATTCCTTGCGGAGTTATGTAGACAGTGTCGTGGATGTAGACAGTGTCGTGAACGGTGAGCCACAGGGTGTCGGTTTGGTGGATGGTGGTGGTGTCGTGGATGGTACAGGTGGTGTCGTAGTAGTAGACGATAGAGTCACTCTGAATGATGTTCCACACGACGCTGTCTACGATGGTGATATCGTACTCCACGCTGTCGAGGGTGGTGATGTTGTACTGCACGCTGTCGAGGGTAACGATGTTGTACTGCACACTGTCGAGGGTGGTGATGTTGTACTGCACGCTGTCGAGGGTAACGATGTTGTACTGCACGCTGTCTTCATAGGTAATATTGTACACTATGCTGTCGACATACACCGTGTCTACCACCGAGACCGAGCTGTCGGGGGCCACAATGCCCAGCGGTGTGATGACTATGTTGTCGATATAGGCTGTGGCAGCCGATGTTGCTGCGGAGAAACTGACAAACTGCGTGGATGGGGTCAGCAGGAGTTGGTATCCGGCCCATGGATTGACGAGTTGGAATGAGAATGTCGATGTGTCTTCGTCGTTGCCGTAGAGCACATCTATTTTATCTATGGTCGAGGCGCTGTGTGCGCTGAATGTCAGCAGGTGGTATCCGCTTTGGAAGTCGAGTTGCGGCGAAGTGAGGTAGCCCAAGGGGTAGACCATGGCGATGGGATTTGCAATAGTAGTCTGTATATTGCCGTTGAATATGGTCCAGCAGTTGTGTCCATGAGAGAAGTCCTGGGTGTATGGGAACACGTCTATCACTCCTGGACAGGGGCGCTCGGTCACGTAGAACGTGGTGTCGTAGTAGAATGTGCCGTGATATTTGGTTGTGAGCATGATGCGAGGGTGACCGTAGCTATAGGATGTGCCGCCGCCATTTGAAGAGAATGTGTACCAGATATAGAGTGTGTCGCCGCTTGTAGCATAGTTGCCGCTGCCGGTCCATCCCGATGACCATTCGACGGTTGCCGAATCGGCATCGCCAACGATGGTGTAGGTGATTGCGGCAGTGTCGAAGGTGTATAGCGTATCGGGCACATCGAATACGACATCGGGCTTCACGTACTGGTCTACCCAGAACGATGTTATATAGTATGGCTCGTAGTTATTTATTGTACCGCTTATGATTTCGATACGGTAATCGCCCTCCGGCACATCGAGCCGGCTGTTATTGTACACATATTTCAAATAGTTGTCCTCGCTGTCGTAGAGATTTACGGATGTGCTTGGTGAACTGTTTTCGTCGGCCACCACATTGAAGTGAATGTATGTGTTTGAGTCGCAATGAATCAGCGGGCTTTTGACAGTGCTGTTGTTGTGTGGCATATAGACGCTGTCGGCATTCAATATCTCGGCTCCGAGCGACGGCTGCCAGCACTGGGTGAAGTCGGCTGTGTAGGGCGCATGGTGGACTACGGTGTCGCACGGCGATGGTGGCGCGTCGACGACAATGATGTTGCGTGAGGTGTAGTGGCCTGTCCCCAGGCCGGCATAAAAGTCGCTGTAGGATTTGTTTGCCTCTATCTTGTAGACTCCGGGTGTGTTCCACACTACATCGACACTGGCATTACTGGTGGTAGACACCCACGTAGCGCTTGCAGTGTTGTCGATACCATAGGCAGACCAACTGAACCAAGGCGCCGACGGCTCTTCCGACGGTTCGGGCTGGCCGCTGTGGTGCACATGTCCCGACTGCAGGTCGTAGTGGGCCGTCTGGCCGGTATAGACCGTGTCTGGACCGAGAATTTCCATGTCCATCACCGAGCGGAATATGTTGAAACTGCTCACGTAGAGCGGCTCGTTGCTGCTCTCTTCGCTGTATTCTACGATGTAGCGCATCACTTCGCCCCGATACATGTTTAACATATTAAGCCCCTCGGCTTTTTCCAACCGGTTGGTATATTGTGGCCCATACAGGAGCGAGAAGGTATAGCCGTCGCCGTATGTTTCGCCCGATACTGTGTAGTGGATATTGTTGCTGAACTGGCCGTATTCGTAGTTGTTGTTCTCTTCGCGCTGCAGCATGACGCGCCAGCCGAGGGTACCGCTGTCTTCTGTATAAATCCACGGGCTTACAGCGCGTTGCCCCATGCCGCCGAGGCGTATGCGTCCATCGTCTGTGAGTGTGGCGCCGCCGATGAGTTCCCAGCCCTCTGCAAAGTTGGCGCTGTAGGGCAGCTGTACACTTGCAGCCAGCAGCGAGTCGCTGGGCAGCACCATCACGGTGCGGCTGGCAGTCTTGCTGAAGTTGAATCCGTTAATATATTTTGATACAGTGAGGTAGACTGTTTTTTCGCCGGGACTGCTCCACGTGGCCGTATAGGTGGTTCCGTTGGTGTTGGCATTCTCACTGGCGCTCCACGAGTAGTAGGGGGCATTGCCGTCTGCCGAAGTGCTGACAATGGAGTTGAAGTATGCCGGCTGGCCCATGACTACTGTGTCGGGCCCTTCTATTGCTACCGAGAGCGGACTGGCGACAATCATCAGCCGTTCCAGTGCGAGCTCGGCGATGGCATCTTCGCCGTAGTGTGAGAATTCAAGCCTGACGGTGCGCCCGGCAAGGCCGGTCGCCGTCCACGAGCCATAGAACGGGACTGGAATTGCTCCAGTGTTTATCGCTCCTTCGGCAGAGTCGATGATGGTGGCAAGGCAGTAATGCTCGTTGTTGTAATCGTTGCTTTCCATGTAAACGCCGATAAAGACTGTGTCGGCATCAATATGCAGCCACGGGCTGCGAAGGGTGTCGCCTGCGGCGGTGAGGTGCGCCGTGCCGTTCTCGACAGAGGCGTTGCCGACCGTTTCCCAACATTGTGCGAAATTGGCCATGTAGGGTAGGGTGTAGACCGCCGTGTCGCAGTCGATGGGGCGCTCCACCACGGTGATATATTTGTAGTCGTTTGCTTCCAGCGAAAGTCCGAGCTCGGCAACATACTTCTCTATGCTGACCGATAAGTAATAGGTGCCGGGGGTGTTCCAGATGGCGGTGTTGTCCGAAGTAGTGCCGCTTGAGGCATACCAATCAATCCAATCGGGTTCTTCGCCGTCGCCGACGGTGTAGTCGGCCGTAAGGGCAAAGGGTTCGCCCACATAGGCCGTGTCGGCCGAGGTGATGTCAACCGAGAAGTCGTATTGGAAGGCCGCAAACGCAGATATGTAGACTGGCTCGCTGGCATAGGCAGAATAGTCGAATTCTATACGGAACGTGCGTGTTCCAACCCAGTCGAGTTCAACTCTCTCTTGCATCATTGGTGTGCCGATGCTTGTATAGTATGAACGTCTCTCTCCGTCCGAAGTACGTATGGTATAGGAAATCTCCTGGCTGTTGCCAAGCCAGCTATTGTCTCCCAACCCGTTGGGGTTGTCTCGCCTGAAGGTGCAGATGAACTGTGGCGTAGCGCCCCCCGTCGGACTCATCCATGGGCCGACGGCCCTATGGCCACTGGCCGAAAGCGCCACATAGCCGTCGGCGTTAAGTTCCGCTCCGCCGATTAGGGTCCAGCATTGCGAGAAGTCGGCCGTATATGGCAGCGTTTCCACCACGTCGGGGCAGAGGTAGGTCACCGTGTCGC
Organism: Bacteroidales bacterium; assembly: GCA_045591485.1. Lineage (GTDB taxonomy): Bacteria > Bacteroidota > Bacteroidia > Bacteroidales > P3 > Colimorpha. Next base: position 7,306 of record JAZNSV010000136.1, read on the forward strand.
GCACCGCCACCTCTTTCCATACATTCAGTGTGGCAGAATATCCATTATACGCGTTGTAAACCGTTACAGTGGCATACACACCCATTGTGCTGCCCGAACGGCCGCCCGTGGCAGTGATGCTGGTCTCATTCGAGCTGACACCTGCTCCGTAGGGGTCTGAGACCGACATGAAGACATCGTCGGCGTCGGTGCCTTCGATTGAAAGTGTATACGTCGCTTCCTCGCCGGGGTCTATCGTGTCCGGTCCCACAATCTCAGCTGTAAGCGGATACTGGAAAAGCGTGAGACTGTTAATATTAAAAGTGTAATTGTCTTCATGCCAGTCCCATACCATCTCGATACGGAAACGTCCTTCGAGGCCTGCGATGGAATAGTTTTCGTTTTTCTGCTGCGAATACTGGTCTGTGTATAGCCAGTAGTCGCTGCACACCGCGCCGTCTTCGCGGCGCACCGTGAGTTTGGCATATGCGTTGTTGCCAAAACAGGAGTAGCCTATGTTCATAAAGACAGGCATTCCGGCATCGGCTTCGAACCAAGGACTGAACACCGTGTCACCGTCGTACTGTATCGAAGCATTGTAGACATCCAGATTGGCGGTTTCGCCAGCCGTCGACCAACAGCGCATGAAGTCGGCCTCGTAGGGCAGGGTATAGGTGGTGTCGCAGTCTATGGCGCGCCCAACGACGCTCACAATCACATCATCTGTGATGCTGTCGAGCCATAGGCGGTGGCCGGTGCCTTCGGGCAACACGCGGAAGCGGTTGGTGCCAACCACAATCACGGTGTCGAGCTCCGTGTTGGCTCCCATGGTGAAATACAGGCTGTGTGTCGAGCCTTCGCTGACGGTGAATACGCTGTCGGGGTAGCCCACGCCTGCTCCGTCGCCATACCACGAACCATAGGCGTTGGCACCGAGGCTGACGGTCACAGTGTGCTGCGCAACCTCAATACGAGGTCCGACAAGTAAGCGTATCATGGCCGGAGCGTCGTTGCAGATGCGCCAACTACCGTGGCCAGGGTCGTAAAGGTATGTGCTGTAGGTTGGATTGCCAAACTGGCGAGCATAGTCGGCCAGCTGCGGGTCGTCTGTCAGGGAATGTACCTCGCCATCGGCACCGATGTAGGAATCACCCATTGCGGCTGTGGCAAACTCATGGTCGCCTTCGAGGCGGTAGCCGGCATAGTAACACTTGTTGGGCTCAAGGGTCAAAGGCTCGGCAAACATCATCCGGATGGTTTTATAGCCGCTCTCGTATACGCCGTAGTCGGTGTTCAGCTCGCTTGTTTTCACTGTGTGGGGAGCACCGCCTGAGGCGAGGATCCTGGTTGTCATGTATCCTGGCTGTTCGTGCCATTCTTCATACACATCTGGCACGATTACAGCACCGGCATACTGCGACGATTGGGATGTGATGGCAGGCACCACCTCGATGCCCCTGATCACCCAAGGATTTCCATCCGCGCCAACGGGGACGGTACTGCCGGTGGAATAACGGTTCAGTACACGGTAGCCAGACTGGTTGTAGGCTCCTTCGGTGGAAGTGGTGTACCAGTAGCCGTTCGACAGCACGTAGCCCGAACGGTAGGCCCGGCCGCCGAGAAGCAGACCGTTGTCGTAGGCCCATGTTCTGATGCCTTCGGCATCAGCCTCCGTCACCTCATACATTATCGTGTCATAATCAATAGTCAGATTTTCGCTCTCCACCCGTGCGGCTACATAGTGTCGTCCCGTATTTATCGTGGACAGGCCTGAGTTGTTGTCCGTCATGCCCGTCTGTCCGTAATAGGAGCTGTAGGCATGGGAACCGCCATTGGCTGCAATATTGTCTTGCCCTTCGATGAGCAGCGTCCTCGGCTGCTGGCCGGAGGCAATGTCGTCCTGCTCGGCAGTGGCTATCACGCCCGTCTGCGTCTTCGAACCATCAAATTGCAGCAGTTTGGCCACAATGCCCGTCTGTGTAGCCGTGCCGCTGTTCCTCACCTGAGTCCACCACGACAGCGGAAGCTGCAGGCCCTGTGGCACCTGACCGTAGACCCCCTCTACATAGTGGTCGGCAAAACGGTCAAGACAATTCTCCACACCCTCGCAAATCGCCACCTCGTCTATGGCCCAAGCATAGCCGGAAGAGCCATACCAGTCGCGGTCCTTCCAGCGGAAACGCACCGTCAGGCTTTGGTTGCCTGCGGCATCCGGCAGAAGCACCTTGCACTCCGTCGCCCCCACGCCGTTAATCGTAACGTCTACACCGGTCATATTCACCTCCACCGTGTGCCACTCACCCGATGCGTCGGTGTATTCAACACGGCATGTATCGTAATACTTGCGGTAATACTGTCTCCAACGAAGCTCGACCGATGTGGCCGCACTCACATCCACAGGCCCCAGCTCGAACCACGCATCGTAGTGCATCCCCATGGCGCTGCTGTCCCACATCGACATCAGCATCAGCGATGAATCCATCGCCTCGGCAAACAGCTGCACAAAATACGGACCGACAAAACTCGGATAATTACCCTGAAACTCGTCGCTCGCCACCTCGGCAAGACCCGACACACGGTGCCAAGTCGAAGCATGCGACGTCTGCGTGTGCCCTGTCGCCGCACCCGTGACCACTTCGGTGGCAGCGTCGTCGAAATCAAACAATGCCAGAGTGTCGCCACCCGTCTGTGCGGTGGCCGTCAGGGCAAATGTAACAAGCATCGCCGCAACAACCTTGCGCAGGAACATTCCTGCCCGAAAAACGTTTGCCACCATGCCGACGGCATTAAATGATAGTCTTTTCATCATGAATATTTATTTTTTATGAATACTTATTTTTAAATACGTCGTAGTATGTGCGAAAAGGGAGGGGGTAAGGGGAAGATTGGGCAAAGGCATCCGTCCTGCCTTGAGGAAAGAGCAAAAAATAGTGGAGCTATCCATCAATGTCTCTATTCGCAATCGAAGGGCTGGACTCCCTGTTACGCTAAAATATTGATTTTCATGAACCGCTCCACGGATGGATATATTCGTTTTGTGAATACAATCCAACACATGCGCCGTCTTGTCGTCGTTCTTTTAGCGTAACTCAAATAGAGAAATGTCCAGTTTCTCGATTGCAGAATGTGGCAAAAATGCGCTTACTATGACAAACCCAAACTCGCGGTTTGCCGATGCAAAAATACAAACTTTTTATAAAATGTCAGCTTCTTGCCGAAAAAATTAAAAAAAATTTCAAATCTCACCCCTCAATAAATTGCCTCGAAGAGGCATTACTCTCAATTACCCCACACGGAGTGTGGGGTATAAATCAAGCAAATACACACCCGCGTCTTGACCCCTCGATGGGGCGATGAGCACCGCTGAAACAAAATTAAAAAACAGCGAATAAGAGACGCATCTAAAAGTGAATTTATTGAACCACCTTTGCATGAATGCGTGATCGCGTGACTGCATTAGTCAATGAATTCTGAATTTCAAAATTCAACTTTCAAAATTCAATATGGGTCTACATCGAAGTGCACACCCACTGTGCTCCAGCCCTCTTGTTTCTGCATATCGTCGGCTATGCGCATCGTCAGGCGCTTCGCATCGGCAATGGCCTCCGTGCGCTCGAAGCGCAGTGTCACGGTCTTGAGATAAAGTGCCCTTATGCGGCTCACGATGGGGTACTCCGGACCCATCACGCGCTGCGGGCCGAAAGCCCCCCTCAGCTGCACCGCAAGCCAGTCGGCTGCTTCGTTGAGCACTCCTTGGTCGCGATGCTTCAGGGTGATCTCGATAAGCCGGAAGTAGGGTGGGTAGCGGAACACCCGTCGTTCGTTGTCCTGGTCGGCGTAGAGACTGTCGTAGTCGTTGGCCATTACATTCTGCAGCACCTGGTGGAACGGGTTGTAGGTCTGTATGATGACGCGGCCGCCGCCACCGTGCCGGCCCGCACGTCCGCTCACCTGAGTCATCTGCTGGAACGCACGCTCGTAGGATCTGAAGTTGGGGTAGTTGATGAGGTTGTCCGCGCTCACTATACCCACCACGCTCACATGCTCGAAGTCGAGTCCTTTGGTAACCATCTGGGTGCCCACCAATATGTCGATCCGCCTGCTGGCGAAGTCGTTGAGTATCTCGAGGTACTGGTTCTTCTGCAGGGTGCTGTCCAGGTCCATACGCGCCACCGTCGCTTCCGGAAACAATATCTGCAGGTCTTCCTCTATGCGCTCCGTGCCAACACCCACCATGTGCAGGTGTGTCGACCCGCATGCCGGACACTCGGACGGCACCGGTATTGAATAGCCGCAATAATGGCACCTGAGCGAGTTGCTGGCCTTATGATAGACCAGCGACACATCGCAGTGCACACACTGAGGTACGTGGTGGCAGTCGTCGCACTCGAGCCTAAGCGAAAAACCTCTGCGGTTCTGGAAAAGAATGACCTGCTGGCGCTCGGCAAGTGCTTGGCGTATAGCGTCGAGCAATTCTTGACTAAAGTTTCCCTTCAACTGCCCCGCCTGCCGTGCCTGCTTCATGTCGACACACGTTACCTTGGGCAGCGCAAAGCCGCCGTAGCGCTGGTACATCGTCGCCAGGCCATACTTGCCGCACATCGCGTTGTGGTAGCTTTCGATGCTCGGCGTCGCGCTGCCGAGAATTGTGCGTGCGCCCCACATCCGGGCCAGGTAGATGGCCGCATCGCGCCCCTGATAGCGTGGCGCCGGGTCGTACTGCTTATACGACGCGTCGTGCTCCTCGTCTACAATCACCAGGCTCAGGTCGTTGAACGGAAGAAACAACGCGCTGCGGGCTCCAAGCAACACCTGGTAGCGTGCAGGATTGTCCTTGTCCGTCAGCGCAGTGCGCCGCCACACTTCAACCCTTTGGCTCGCCGAAAACCTCGAGTGGTACACCCCCACCTTCTCGCCGAAGTAGCGTTGCAGGCGCCCTATCACCTGCGCCGTCAGCGCAATCTCCGGCAGCAGCAGCAGCACTTGATGTCCTGCTTTAACATGTTCGTCTATCAGCTTGATATACACCTCTGTCTTGCCGCTCGACGTGACGCCGTGCAGCAAACATACGTCGGGCGATGCGGGGTTGGCAAGAATGCGGCGTGCGGTCTCCTGCTCCTCGTTCAGCACGATGCTCGACACAGGAACCACATCTCTGTCGGCCTCCACCAGTCGGCTCTCCACCCGTTCTTCGGCCACAAGCACTCCGTTTTTCAGCAGCGTCTGCATCGCCGAGCCCTGCGGCAGCATCCTCTTGGCCACCGGCTCCTTGCCAAAATGCGACAGCTGCATCATCTGCATCAGCAGCTCCACCTGCTTCGTGCGCCCCTTCCGCTCCAGTTCGTCGAAAAGTCCCTTCAGTGCCCCCTCGTCGCCGTAAACGTCGGCCATGCGCAGGTAGGTGCTCTTGCGGGGCACAAAACGCTCCCGCAGTTCTTCTTCCATCACCACCACTTCGCGCTCTATCATCGTTCGCATCAGAGGCATAATCTTCTGTATGCCAAGAGCGCGGCTAATGTCCTCCACACGCATCACCGGGTGCTGGCTCAGCAGGTCCACCACCATGCGCTCGTATTTTGTCAGGCGGCTCAGCTCGCCGTCGAAAGCCGGATGGATGCTCACAGCGCTCTCGCTCGCCAGCTTGAGGCCTGCCGGAAGCGCCACCTGCATCACGTCGCCGGGATAGCACATATAGTAGCGTGCCATCCACTCCCAGAACTCCATCTGCCGTTCGCTCACCAGCGGCTCCGGATCCAACACGCCGACGATATACTTCGACTTCCATTGCGGAGCCTCGGTGTGCACACGCCGAACCACGGCAGAGTACATCCGGCCCGATTTTTGGCCGAACTGCACCACCACACGCATCCCCGCCATCACCTGCCCGTTCAATTCCCGCGGCACTCTATAAGTATAAGTGCCAGGCAGATGCAACGGCAAAAGCACGTCGACATAGTATACATCAAGGTCGTCCATTTCGGGATGCAAAGATACACTTTTTTTTGCATTTATAAGATGATATGTCGAGTTTTAAGCTTTAAGTTTTAAAGTGGTTGCGCAGGCCGCGTTAGCTCACTTGCAACTTACAACTCACAGCCATTTCAGTCACTCAGTCGCTCATACATCACCCAAAAATCCATATACAATAGTTAAATAATATTAAAGTTTTCGCACTGAAACCTATTTCCATAGCATCAAAACAACTGATAGTCAATACCCATGTATTCATCCATAGTGCATATCAACGATACTTCAACGATATATCGACGATATTTCAACGATTACAATCGTTGAAATATCGTTGATATATCGTTGAAGTATCGTTGATATGCACTACCGGTACCGGTCAAAACATCCAGTTGATGCCAAGCATGCCGTATGCGCTGGTGGTCGACATGTCGGCTCCCAGTCCGGTGGCCACGAGGGCTTGGGCCTTGAGTTGCAGGCTCGGAGTGGCCTGGAAGTGAGCTTCGAACAGACCGTTGCCGTCATCAAACCCTGCGCCGAGCAGCAGGCGGTCGCTGGCCAGGAAGCGTGCCATGAGGCCATAGGTGAACTTGGCGGCCATCGCCCGCGAGCCGAGCCAGACTTCGTTGCTGGCAAAACCCACATGGTAGTCGAGCATCCAGCGGTGGCCCAAGCGGTTGCGCAGCTGCAGCTCGATGGCCCAGGCTGGGGTGTGTCTGTCGAAGCCGTCGCGATCGCCGAAGTGCACAAAGCTCTCCGAGAGCTGCGCCGCCAGCGCCATCTGCGGCACCCAGGCGTGCCCTTCGTATACGTGCACTTTGGCACCGAAGGCTACGTCGAGCGTCTGGCAGCGGGCGATGATGACGGTGTCGCGGTTGTTGATGATGGCGTTGTCGCGCTCGGTGTTGAGGCCGCCGCCGAAGCTTGCGTTGAGTTCGAGTAGTTTGCCTATGCCGTAGCGCACGCCGAGGGCGCCGCCAAAGGCATTGCGGCGCATGGAGTTTATCATGTGGATGGTGCCCGGATATGTGGGCATGACGGAGGTTCCGGGCAGGAGGTAGCTCTCGCTGGTGTAGCTCAGGTGGCTCCAGGAGGCGTCGGCGCTCAGCTGCAGGTGGCCCGCGCCTATGGTGTTGGGGCCGGTGGTGGCTATCAGGGGGTTGGTGTCGGTGGCGTGGACCTGCTCCAGCAGGTTGATTTGCGCGTGGGCACTCTCGATGCCTACCACGGTCATGATGGCAAAAAAGGCAATGGCGGCAATGGCGGGTTTGAGGTTGCGTTTCATTTTGACATACAATTTTATAGGTAAAAATTCATTCCGAACAGGTACACGCCGTCGCCCGTCAAGGGGTCGCGGTAGGTGGGCAGCAGGTTGCCGAAGAAGCGCACGCCGTGTATGAGGCCCAGCACGTCGGTGCTCACGGTTGCGCCCAGCTCCAGGCGCCAGCGCAGCAAGGTGTTGTCGTCGGTGGTCAGCTCCTCGCCCAGCGGAGAGGTGTCGCTCCAGTTCACTTGGTCGCCATCTATAGTGCGGCTCACCGAGCGGTGGTTTATCATCACCGTGCGGCCCACGGCATAGCCGGCGAAGAGGTCGAATTGGAACTGCAGCAGGCGCTTCTCCTTCGGGTAAGGGTACCACGTGGCCTGCAGCGGTATGCCAATATAGCTGCGCAGGGCATAGGCGCTCTGCTTGCCGTTCACGGGGGCGCTCTCGAAGTCGAGCCCCTGGCTGTAGGCCAGGCCGTCTTGCTCGGCATAGTTGACCTTCACGGGATAGTGGAGCGGGTCGAAGCAGAAGTCATAGCGCAGGCCGGCACGCAGCTCCCAGCGGGGCGACACCTCGTAGCCGAACATCAGCGGCACCTGCACGAAGAGGCCGTAACGCGAGTAGTAGGGCGAGTCGTCGTACATGTTCGAGTACAGCGTGGCGCCGCCTCCAAGGCCAAGCTGGAGCGATACGTGGGGCTGCTCGGCCTGGCCGAGGGTGTCGGCTGTGGCTGTGTTGCTCTGCGCCTGCAGGCCGAAGGCTACGGACAGGGCTGCTATTAGTGTCAGTATAAATCTCATATAGATGGGTTTTTGTGATTTACAGTATATTGATGGCCAGCATCGTGCCATCCATCTCGCTGGGTGCCGTGCGGCCGAAGATGCTCTTCCACAAGCTGCGGCGGGGTTTCGGTTCGGCTTTGGGCGTGGCCTGCGCCAGCTGTTCGGGCTCGGCGGCGAGGCTGATCACAGGTTGCGCTATGCTATCGATGGGGCTCTCGGTGGACAGGGCATAGACAGGTTCCTGGTCGATGGCTTGCGGTTCGGGCTCTGTGGGCTGCGCGGCTGGCTGCTGTTGGGTGGCCTCGACCAGCAGCTCCTCGGGCATCGCCGAGCTCTCGTCTGCAGGTTTAGGCATAGCCGCCTTGCGCTTGTTGCCCAGGGCTCGGTGCGGGGTGGCGGTGGCTGGCAGCGCTTCCGTCATCGGCGCGGCGGTGTCGGCCACGGGTGCCTCTGCACGGGCCACCTGCGGTTCTACGGTTTGCTCCGTGGGGATGAACCACACGCGCACCGCTGTAGCGATGAAGAAGAGCACGCAGGCTGCCGCCGCAATACGCATGGTCCACATGCGGCGCACATGGTGGGCAGCGGACTTTTCCTTGGCGGCAAGGCCATCTATCATATCGGCCAACTGCTGTTGGCGGCGCGCATCGCGCCCGGCTTGCTCAAGGGTGCCGAGCAGCTGCTGTAGTGACGCGTCGTGACGCGTCTGTTCCATATTATTATCGGTTTTCATATTTGGCTATCATTTGTCTCATTGTGCTATAGGCTCGCGAGATGAGTGTGTACACATTGTCTACGCTGATGCCCATCGTGGCTGCAATCTCGTCGTTGTCGAGGTCGTCGAAGTGGCGCATACGGACGGCCTCGGCCTGCCGCTTGGGGAGGCGGTCGAGAAGCGACCGTGCCATGTCGAGGCGGGCACTGTAGGCGGTGTCCTCGGCATCGTAGAGGGGCATATCGTCGTCAAGACTGTAGGTGGGCTTGCGCTTGCGGATAATGTCTATGCAGCGGTGCTTCACCAGCTGGATGCACCAAGCCTCGCGGTTGACCACGCGGCGAAGATCGCTGCGTTGTTCCCAAAGGGCCACAAAACAGTCCTGCACCACGTCAGCCGCCTCGTCCTCGTTGCCGAGGAGCCTTTCGGCCATGCGCTGCATGGCGGGCTGCAGGGGCAGGTAGTCGTGCTTGAACTGTTCGGTGTCGCGTTTCATACCATGTAGACGTACAAGGTATGGCAAATCTTACAGTGAGGGGGAAATTTTTTTTTAGAGCAGAGATGCCACGGCCAGCTCGTAGCCGCGCAGGCCGAGGCCGCAAATCATGCCGCGGCAGGCACTGGTGACGAGGGAGTGGTGGCGATATTCTTCGCGCGCGAAGATGTTGCTCAGGTGCACCTCCACTTTCGGCGCGGGCACCGCGAGCAGGGCGTCGTGCAGGGCTACGCTGGTGTGGCTGTAGCCGCCGAGGTTGACAATGAGGCCGTCGGCCTCGAAGCCTACGCGCTGTATATGGTCGATGAGCTCGCCTTCTACGTTGCTCTGGTAGTAGCCTATCTCCGCCTGCGGGTATTGCGTGCGCAGGCGCGTCACCATTTGTTCCATCGTCTCGCTGCCGTAGACGTCGGGCTCGCGCACGCCGGTGAGGTTCAGGTTGGGACCGTTGACGATTTCGATGTGTTTCATAGCTTGATATTGTTGCATTGTGAGAGGTAGCGCTGCATGACACGCAGGGCGATATAGCGTTCGCGGCGCAGGTCGCGGAATTGGTCTACCCAGCGGTTGGCGGCGTCGGCTATGGCTGCCGCCTCGTCGGGATGGGCGCTGTAGTGGTCCATCTTCTCGATGAGGTCGGCGTAGTCGGGGCGCACCTCGACGTAGTGCACTCCCGGAATGAGGCGGCCCTCCATGAACCAGGTCTCGCACAGCGGGCGCGGCATGACGGCCAGCGAGCGGCTCGACATGACCCACTTGAGGTTGCTGGCCACGTCGTTGCCTTCGAGGGCCATGATGTAGCGATAGTGCAGGTGGTCGTAGAGCGAAAGACGCGGCGCGGTGGCGCGGCCGTCGGGGTTGCTGGCCATGAGGCCGCCCTTGGCCAGAGTGTTGGCGGCATCGACACGCGGATGCCCGCCCCAGCGCTCGACGAAGGCAATGCGGTTTTGCCGCGTGCCCACTTGGCCGCGGAAGATGGCTGTGTCGCGTTTCTCGGAGAAGGGTATCTTGTCGTCGAGAAAGACGAAATGGCGGCACTTGTCGAGCTTGAGCAGCACGGCGTTGCCGTTGTCGGGGCCGATATTGCGGCTCTTGACCACGGTGGGCTGCGCCGGTATGTCGCGTATGTCGCCGAAGAGGTACTGCCAGCGCAGGTCAGGGTCGAACCACTGCGTCACCTCGCGGCTGTCGTAGTAGTAGGCGCTGTTGTGCCCTTTGAGGTGCAGGTCGCCCAGGCGCGGAGCATCGACGGCAAGCGCGGCGCCGTCGGCCAGATGGCAGTAGTAGTCTACGCGGTCTGCGATATAGGCCTCGTCGTAGAGGCTGCGGCCGCGTTCGAGTTCGGCTTGCAGTCGCGAGCGGAAGAGGGCATCGGGCACAATGTCGCGCAGCACCGCACTAAGATAGTAGGTGAACTTTGAGTTTTTGCCGCTGTGCAGCAGGTAGTGTAGTGAGGTATGCATGGCAAAAAAATAAGGAAGCCGCTCCGACTAAGCTGAGCGGCTTCCTCGTTGGTTCATATCATGTCTAAATCTTGTTGACAAGAATTAGATGATACCCTGAGCAACCATGGCCTTGGCAACGCGCATGAAGCCGGCGATGTTGGCGCCCTTCACGTAGTTGATGTGACCATCGGCCTCGCGACCGTGCTCGACGCACATGTCGTAGATGTTGTTCATGATGGTGTGGAGGTTCTTGTCGACCTCTTCGGCAGTCCAGTTGCGGTGCTCGGCGTTCTGGCAGATTTCGAGACCCGAAGTGGCAACACCACCGGCGTTGACAGCCTTACCGGGGCCGAAGGGAACCTTGGCGGCCTGGATGGCGGCGATAGCGGCGGGCTGGCAACCCATGTTCGAAACCTCGGCAACATACTTCACGCCATTGGCGAGGAGCATCTTGGCATCTTCCTCGGCGAGCTCGTTCTGGAAGGCGCAGGGCATGGCGATATCGCACTTCACAACCCAGCTCTTCTTGCCGGCGGTGAACTTGGCCTGGCCGGGGAACTTGTCGGCCATATCCTGAACTTTGTTGCGGTTGCTGGCGCGCATGTCGAGCATGTAGTCAATCATCTCTTTGGTGATGCCGTTCTCGATCTCGCAGACACCGTCAGGGCCGCTGATGGCGACGACCTTGGCACCGAGTTCGACAGCCTTGGTGGCAGCACCCCAAGCCACGTTGCCGAAGCCAGAGAGGGCGATGCGCTTGCCGGCGAGGGTGTCACCCTTTTCGCGGACCATGCGGTCGACATAGTAGATGGCGCCGAAGCCAGTGGCCTCAGGACGGATGAGGCTACCACCCCAGCCGTAGCTCTTACCGGTCAGAGCGCCGGTCGAGTGCTCGCGAGCGAGTTTCTTGTAGGCACCATAGAGGTAGCCGATTTCGCGGCCGCCGACACCCACGTCACCAGCGGGGCTGTCCTGATCGGGACCGATGTTGCGCCACAGTTCATACATGAAGGCCTGGCAGAAGCGCATGATTTCGGCGTCGCTCTTTCCAACGGGGTCGAAATCGGAACCACCCTTACCACCGCCGAGGGGCAGCATGGTGAGGCTGTTCTTGAAGATCTGCTCGAAGCCGAGGAACTTCAGCATGCTGACGTTCACGGCCTTGTGGAAGCGGAGACCACCCTTGTAGGCGCCGAGGGCGGCGTTGAACTGAACGCGGTAGCCGAGGTTGGTGCAAACCTCACCCTTATCGTTGACCCAGGTCACACGGAAAGTGAAGATACGGTCGGGCTCGACGATGCGCTCGACGATCTTGTTGGCCTCGAATTCGGGGTGTTTGTTGTATTCCTCTTCGATGGTCTCGAGGACCTCGCGGACGGCCTGCAGGTATTCATTTTCACCGGGATGTTTGGCCTCCAGGTTGGCCATGATTTCGTTTACTTTCATGATATTTAATAATTTGTGTTAAACATTTGATTTATTTCAACTCGGCAAATGTACATCTTTTTTGTAAATGTGCAAAATTTTTTTTAAATTTTGTTTTTATTTTCAATGCAGGTTGTTGACTCTTTGGTAGTTAATGGTTTGCAGAGAAGATTGCAGTCAGCGATGTGTCGGCGGTCATTATGATGCTGCGTGGGTTGGCGGTCTCTCCGTCGCTCCAATGCATGAAAAAGTGTCCTTCGGACGGTGTGGCGGTCAGTGTGGCGGTGCTTTATATTCCTTTTCAGGATACGATGTGCCGAAAATGGTGTAAATCATGTTGCCCATTTCGTGCCAATATGTTCCGCAGCACCATACCTCGGTGCTGAATATCTGCATGTCGTGCACTATGTAGCCATAGTCGGCTCCAAGCGGCACTATGCTGCCATGGTGGGGCGTCGTGTAGAATGTCTTCGACGTGGTGCTGTTGCTGACGATAAAAAAGCTGTGGCTTTCTGTTGTGAGCCCGCAGACTACTTGATAGTTGCCGGAATCGTCTATCCGTGTCAGCACACGGTCGCCGGCCATTGCGGTGTATTTATGGGTTTTGCTGTATTGTGCAGACACCGTCAGCGCCAGCCATTGCATAATCATCAGTGGTGCCAGCCATTTGAATTTTCTTATTGCTTTCATATTGTTTATCCGGTTTTCAACTGCAAAAATACAAAAAAAACAAACCGGCAATTTTTTTTTTGGGGGGGGGCTATTTTATAAGTCTGAAAGAACATGGCAAAAAAGGCTGGCCAAATCATAAATTTGGCCAGCCCATATTGTTTATGTGCGTGGGGAAAGAATCAATAGTAGCAGGTGTCGACGAAGTTGCGCAGGCGGGGTTTTACGTAGTCGCGCTCTTCCATGAAGGCCATGTGGGCCACGCCGTCGAGCATGAGCATCTCTGAGTGTCGGGGCACCATGGCGCAAGCCACGCCTGTCTCGAGCGGTATGCGTGGGTCGTTCTTGCCGTAGATGAACAGAGTGGGCACCTCAAGGTTGGCAAGAGTCTGTATGCGCGATGGGCGTTGGGCCATGCCTTGCTGTGCTGCGATGATGGATTGGGCGCTGGTGAGCAGGCTTTGCTCCTGCAGGTCTTTGATGTCTTGGCTCAGAGCGGCCTGGCGGCTCTCGTCGAAGAGGCCGGGGATGAAACCTACAATGTATGAGGCGCGGTTGGCTTGCACCGAGCGGCAGGCTTCTTCGCGGTAGCGGCGATGTTCGTCGGTGTCGGCCAAGGCGTGCGAGTTGATCAGCCCCAGTCCGCGCAGTGTGTAGGGATAGCGCTCGGCGAAGGCCAGGGCCACATATCCGCCCATCGAATGACCCACCATGACGCATTGGTCGACCCCTGCGTCGGCAAGCACGTCTTTGACTATTTTGGCCATGAAGTCCATGGTGTGCACGTCGCAGAAGGTGTCGGTCAGGCCGTGTCCGGGAAGGTCTACGGTGATGACGCGCATGTGGTTCATATAGCTGAGCACGTAGGAACTCCACACGTCGAGGCTTTGCAGGAAACCGTGCAGCAGCACAAGGGTGCGTGTGTTGTCCCGGCCTTCGTCGCGGTAATGGACGGTGCGGCCTTCTACAGTGATGGTGCGGTGTTGTTCCATTGGCGTCAGTGTATTACGTTTCGGCGGCAAAATTACTAATATTTTTTAACATGCAGAGCCTCTGTATGGAAAAGAAATCCGCCGCCGGATGTTGATAACTTGGTTACTGTTGGCGGAAGCGCACAGCCACTCCGGGTGCTTCGCCCTTCTTTGTGTTCACATTGCCGTAGGCCGAGATTGTTACGCGGCTTTCGTCGATGTTCATGTCGTGGAGCATTTCGCGTATGGCGCGGCCGCGTTCGAGCGAAAGGTTGTAGCAATAGACATCGTCGCGTCCTTTGACGTTGACAATCAGCTCAAGCGTGCACGAGGCGTCGTTTTTGACAAACTGGCCCAGCTGTTCGAGCTGCATGCGTGCCACGGGCAGCAGTTCGGCCGATTTGTCTTCAAATTCTACTGCCGGCAGCTGCAGCGGCTTGTCCATGCTGATGAGCACCGGCATTGTGTAGCCGCGCAGGCGCGGGGCCTTGCCCTTGGGGTCGACCACTATGGCTGGCACAAAGTACATGCCGGCGTCGCCGAGCACTGCGTAGCGTTTGTCTTTGTGTATGTTGATGTCTACCGACTGGCTCTCGCCCTGGCATTCGATTTGCTGCGTCAGGCTCTGCTGCGTCATGTCGGCCACACGCACACGGTAGAGCATGCCCTCCATGCCGAGAATCTCGATGGTCTGCACCTTGTAGGAGTCGGTGGTGTTGTGTGTTGTGGCAAACGAGTAGCACGAGTGGCGGCCAAGGCTGTGGTTTGACGACACGTATATGCGTTTCTCGTCGGGGCTGAAGCTGATGCTGCTCTCCGAGAAGCCTGTGTTGAGCTCTTTGCCTATGTTGACGGGCTCGTTCCATGCGGTCCAGTCTTCGACGCTGCCGCGTGTGGTCATGTATATGTCGCCAAAGCCCAGGCCGCGGCCGTCGGTGATGAAGTAGAGGGTCTTCAGGTTGCGGCTCATGATGGGGCTCCGCTCGCTGTAGGGGGTGTTCAGTTTGATGCCGAGGTTGACGGGGTCGCCCCATCCGTTCTGGGTATAGGGGATGAAGTAGAGGTCGGAGGCCATGGCGGTGTCGCCGTGGAAGTATTCGCCGCTTTGGTTGAGGTTCTGTCCGCCGGGGCGGTCGGATGCGAGGAGCATGCCGCTGCCGTCGGGCAGCATGAAGGCGTCGGCGTCTATATAGTCAGTGTTGACAGGGTAGGGCGGTATGTCGCTGATGCGCCATTGTTCGCCGTCGAGCTCGGCTATCCAGATGTCGCCGTTGCTGCCCAGCAGCATGTGCTTGCCGCCGTCGTAGAAGCCATAGAGTGTCAGTCCGTCATTGTCGGTGTTCGAGAATTGGGCGTCGCCTGCGGCGCGCCAGCTGTTGCCTTGGCGCACTGCGTAGCAGATGCGGTTGCTGCTCGAACCGGTGGAACGGGTGAAGTAGAGGCGTCCGTCGGCCGGGTTGAGGCAGGGGTTCTTGACATTGTAGGAAGAGGCAAATTCGGCTGTCAGCCCGCGGTCTGTGGCCGGAGCGCGCAGTATGCCGAGCAACTCGTTGTATTCGGCTTTGTCTACGTTGTCGAAGCAGAGGTCGAACTGGCGCAGGCGGTCTATGGCGGCCTGGTAGTTGCGAGTGAGCAGCTTGGTCTGCAGCATGCGTTGCAGGGGGACGAAGGCGGCGCGTTTGCCGGTCAGCTTGCGCACGTAGCCTGCATAGCGCTCGAAGTCTACGTCGATGAAGTCCTCGAAGAGGATGATGCGGTCCACCGTCTCGGCGCGTTCGAGGTCGGCCTCGATGGCGCGTTGGTAGGGGAAATCGGGGTGCTCTTTGGCAAAGCGCTTGATGGGACCGCTATTGCCCTCTTCGGCGTGCCAGTTGTAGTAGATGTTGTATATTTCGCTGTAGTGGACGTCCTGGCGGAAGCGCTCAAGATAGTAGCGAGCCGCTTCGATGTCGCGGTTTTTCACTATCAGGCGGCGCATCTCGGCCAGAGCCGAGTCGGCCAGCGCGTTGTCGGCGTTGGCTTCGACAAAGGCTGCGTATTCCTTGGCGGTGCTCAGCGACGAGTATTGCGACTCGAGCAGGCGTGCCAGTTTCTCGCGGGCTTGTTCGTTCTCGTCGCCCGAGGGGTAGCGGCTCAGGAAGTTGTTGTAGGCGGCCACGGTGTTGCGACGGCTGGCTTCGGCGTAGGCCAGGCGGCTTTTCTGTTTCATGGCGGCGCGGTTGACCGACGGGCTGAGCGGGAAGCGCGATGCTATGGTGTCGGCGGCGGCTTCGGTGGCGACGCCCTCGAACAGGCCGGGTGCCAAGCGGGCCAGGCGCTCCTCCATCTGTTCGGCCTCGTTGGTGCCGGGATAGATGTCTATGAAGTGGTAGTAGGCTTCGGCGGTGCCTTTGCGCAGGTCTTCGTCGTAGACCTGGTTGATGCGGCGTTGGCGCAGCAGGCGCACCAGCTTGATGTCGATGCCGAAGGCGTCGAGGTAGGTGTCGAGCTCCACGCGGCTCATGTCGGTGCGCACCTCGAGCGTGTTGTAGGCAGCGTCGATGATGGCTTGCTTGGTCTGGCGCAGGGTGGTCAGCGTGATGTTCTTGCGGGCCAGCCTGGTGAGCTCTCCGAAGCGGTCTTCCTCGAGCAGCACTATGTGGCGTGCCTCGGCGCGCTGTATGTATTTCATGGCCATCGGCAGGTTGCGCATCGGGTGCGAATTGTCGAAGTAGAACTGCGCCATGTTGTACAGCGCCTCTACGTTGTCGGGCTCTTTGGCATAGGCCTTGTTGAGCCTTGTGAAACGCTCCTCGTAGTTGCCGAGAGTGTCTATCGTGATTTGGGCCGAGGCCATTGCGGCGGCCATGCACATGAGAGCTGTGAACAATGCTTTTTTCATCGTCGTGGTGCTTGGTTGTTTATTTTAATGTGCCGAGTATGTCTTTGAATTCGAACTCCATCTCTTCGTAGGTGTCCTTGGTGGTTTCGAGGCGCAGCTCTACGGCTGTGCCGTGGTCTATGAAGTAGGTCATCAGGAACCGGTAGTCTTTCTGGTCCGACGGGTTGGTGTAGACGCCGTCGTAGCCGATGCCTCCGTTTTTGGGCAGGCCTGGGCCGCGGGTGTACTCGTTGAGCGACTGGAACGGCTGCTGCATGTAGCGGTCGTAGGCCAGTTCGTAGACGTCGCCGTCGTATTCCTCGTTGACGTAGACGCGCATGAACGGCAGCACGGTGTCGCCCTCGGTGTCCACCAAGGTGTGGCCGATGTAGTAGTAGAGGTATATGTCGGCGCCGTCGTCGAGCTTGAAGGTGCGCAGGTAGCGCCAGTCGTCGTTGTTGAGGCGGATGGTGACCTGCGTGCCTGGTATGCCTATCTGGGCGGCGGCCAGCGTGGCCATCATGGCCAGTGTCAATGTCATCAATATCTTTTTCATTGTTCCAATCGTGCGTTGTAGAATTCGATGAGCTCCTGCGTGAGCGTCGTGGTGTTGTAGCGTTCGGCTATGAGGCGTGCTGCCGCGCGGCCCACGCTGTCGCAGAAGTCGGGGTCGTCTATGCAGCGGCGCACCTGCCGCGCAAAGTCGTCGGGTGTGTCGGCTATCAGCAGGTCCACCCCGTCGGTGTAGTCTATGCCCTGTGCGCCCACGGTGGTGGTCACCACGGTCTTGCCTACCGACATAGCCTCGATTATTTTCACCCTGATGCCGCTGCCGCTGAGCAGGGGCACTATGTTGATTTGCTTGCTGCCGATGAAGTACATGGCGTCGGGCACTTCGCCCACCACGGTGACGCCGTCGATCTTGGCTTCCAGCAGGCGCTGCGGCATCTTGCGTCCGGCCAGGTAGAGGCGGGCCTGCGGCACCTCGCGGTGCACCACCGGCCACACTTTCTCCAGCAGCCAGTCTATGCCCTCCTGGTTCGGAATCCAGTCCATGGCGCCGATGTGGAACAGCGATCCGCGCTCCACGTCAACATGCCCCACCTCTTCGGGCTCTATGCCGAAGGGTATGGCCGTCAGCGGGCGGCGGCAGCCGTCGGCGCGGAAGCGCTCGGCATCGTTGCGCGTGATGCTCACCACGCCGTCGTAGTCGTTCAGGTGCTCCACCTCGTAGGCGCGCAGCGTGAGCGACAGGTGCTTCAGGTACCAGCGTTTCAGGCCGTGGCGTGTGCTCTCGGCCACGCGGCGCCAGATGAGGTGTTCCACGTTGTGGGCCCGCAGTATGACCTTGGCCTTCGAATGGCGCCGTATGAGGGGCACGTAGGGCGTGAGGAAGATGCTCTCGACATGCACGATGTCGAATTCCTCGGCCTGCAGCACCTCGCGCAGCTTCTCTGCAAAGGCTTGGCTCACGTAGCGTTTCACGTGGTACGACTCGCCGCACATCATGGCCCCGAAGGCGGGCAGCGGTTTCACACCCAAGTCCACGTATACTGCCTCGATGTGCGTCTGCTGCAGGTACTGCTCGTCCAGCGCTTTGCGGCGCAGGGGGTGCTTGTCGGTCTCCACCGTCAGCACCCGCACCTCGCACCCGGCAGCCAGCAGCCCCCGCGTGATGCTGTGCATCGCGATGGTGCCACCGTCGACCGGCGGATAGGGCGGCTTGTTGCAGAGTTGGAGTACCTTCATCTTGACATTAACGCGGTTGCGCTGTTTTTATTGTGTCTGTGTGGCTTATTCTTTGGGCAGGGCCTTGAAGCCTTGGCCCAGAATCTCGCTGCTGTCTACCACGTTGACGAAGGCCTGCGGGTCGAGCTCGTGCAGCTTGGAGCGCAGCTTGACCATGTCGGGGCGCTCGAGGGTGACGTAGATCATGTTGCGCTCGTTGCCCTGGTAGAGGCCCTTGCCCTGCAGGTAGGTGCCGCCGCGATGGAGGTCGTTGATGATGTAGTCGCGCACGGTGTCCATCTGGTCGGTGACGATGAACATGGTCTTGTAGCTCTTCATGCCGTCCACCACGAGGTCGATCACCTTGCCCTCGATGAAGATGATGATGATCGAGTAGATGGGCAGGCGTATGTCGCCGAAGGCAATGAGGGTGCTCAGCGTGATGCAGCCGTCGACGATGGTGACCAGGGTGCCGAGCGAGATTTTGGTGTACTTGTGCAGTATCATCGAGATGATGTCCGAGCCGCCGCTGGTGGCGCCGCTGCGGAAAATCATGCCGATGGCCACGCCGTAGATCAGACCCGCCACCACCGTGTTGAGGAAGTAGTCGGGCACAAACCACATGCCGTCGTGGGTCTGCACCATCGAAAGGCCCTCGATGGGTGCGGCCACAATCGGACCGTCGTGGATCACGGGGTTATAGCCCCACAGCCAGCTTTCGATGGCAAAGGTGAAGCCGAATATGAGGAAGGTGGAGATGATGGTCTTCACTCCGAATTTCGGGCCGAGAATCCAGGTGCCGATTATCAGCAGGGGCACGTCCATGCAGATGGCCCACACCGAAATCTTGCCGCCCCACAGGGTGCTGAACACGTTGGAGAGGCCGTAGGTGCCACCAGGAGCCATCATATAGGGGTTGACGAACATCACGTCGCCGGCGGCGAACAGTGCGCTGCCCACAATCAGCAGAATGTAGGCGTAGACTTCTTTTTTCCAGTCTTTTTTGGTCTGTATTTGTGTCATAAATCTTTGTGTATTAGTCTATAATAAGGCTTTGCCCACAATGGGTCATTCTGCAAAAATACGCAAAATTCCTGAATAATAAGCTTTTTGACAAAAAATATCCTGCTCTGCCACACACTCTGTACCGCACCGGTAGTGCATATCAACGATACATCAACGATATATCAACGATATTTCAACGATTACGATCGTTGAAATATCGTTGATATATCGTTGATGTATCGTTGATATGCACTACCGGTATAGAGAATGAGCTGTATTTGAGGGCT
>JAZNSV010000137.1:0-10162 GCA_045591485.1 Bacteroidales bacterium
CTACAGACGCACTGACCACTGATCATTCGCCAAAATAAAAAATGCAGACGCGGCACGCCGCGTCTCTACAGACGCACTGGCCACTGACCATTCATCAAAATAAATAAATGCAGACGCGGCACGCCGCGTCTCTACAGGCGCACTGGCCACTGATCATTCGCCAAAATAAAAAATGCAGACGCGGCACGCCGCGTCTCTACAGACGCACTGGCCACTGACCACTACCGACCAACAACTTTCCTCACCATCTGGTTGACGGTGGGCGAGATGCGCCAGCCGTATACCGCTGCCGCCAGCAGGCCGCCCAGCACAGCGGTACGCACCACCGCTGCAAGTATGACTCCCATACCCAACACCGGTTCCACAGCCTTGTCCCAGGCAATGTATGCCACCACCATGACGAGCATGACGGCCACCATCTTCGCCTGTCCCCAGCCGAAGATGCTCACCTTGAGGGTGCGACTCAGGAAAAAGCACAACACAGCGAAATAGCATACATAAGCCACCAGCGTGGCCCCCGCAGCGCCATTGATGCCACCGTGCTCGATAAGTAAATTGTTGAATCCGATGGCCGTCAGCGTGAGCATGGCGATAAACACCAGACTCCACATATACTTCTTTGAAAAATTCAGGATGTCCGTGCTCACCGAGAGTGATGAGTTGACAACCTTGGCCAATCCCAGCAGCAGCACCACACCCTTGCCACCGGCATAGTCGGCGCCATTGGGTATGATGGCGAAGAGGGTGTCGAGGTTTATGTATATCAGGTAGAGGATCGTCGTGCTTACCATGAACTGATGCAGGCTCACCTGCCGTCCGAGACGCCGCACCTCGTCCCAGTTCTCCTCTTTCACGGCCTCTGCTATCACCGGTCGCGAGATGGCGCCCAGCGAGCGGTAGGGCACCTCGACCACATTGGCTATATACGACGCGATGGTGTATACTCCCGTCAGCGCCAGACCCGTCTTGGCTCCGAGAAAGAGACTGTTGAAGAGCGGTATGTTGCCCGCCAGCACCGTGGCCGTCATGAAGAGGGTGTAGCGCAGCATCTCGCGCACCCTGTCACGGTCGAGGAAGCTGCGGTCTACACGAAACGAGATATGTCCCAGAGAGAGCAGGTACAGCAGGTTGAGCACCATAGCCAGGCCATAGCTGCTGCAGAACATCCACACGAAGATGTCAAGCGAGATGAGCCCATAGCCATAGAGCAGATAGGCTGCCAGATTGAAGAGGCGTATGCCCACCTCGCGCACCAACTTGGGCACCGTGATGCGCATAAGCACCGACGCATTGGTCTCGAACACCGCAGTGTAGAGAGCAAAAAACGTCAGCATCGGCACCAGATAGAAGTAGTCGGCCAGCAGGGGCGACTTCTTGGCGTAGACCGCCAGCATCGGCTCGCGGAACACCAGGAAGGCCACCGCAAACAGCGCAAAGCCCACCAACGGCACCAGCACGCTAAGGCCGAAGATGCCGTGGTTTCCGCTTTTCTCATCTTTGAAGTGCGAGAAGAACCTCACGATGCAGGAGTTCGAGCCCAGCTGCGCAAGCGACGAGAAGAGCAATGCCGCGTCGACCATCACACGCGTCAGGCCTATCTCCTCCTGCGTGAGATAGCGTGTCAGCACAAAAAAAGACACAAAAAAACCGATGGCCACACCGAGGTAGTTGGCCAGCGCCCCTTTTATGCTCTGACGTGCAATGACTCCCATAACAGCCACACTAACGGCAGCAAGACGATAATATTGTGTGCCGACATGACAAAAAAATTGCGCAGAACACAATAAAAGAAGCCGTTCGACGTTAGAAATGCCAAAAAAACAATATAAACCAAAGAAAACTGTAAAGGAAAATGAAACCAATAATAGTCGGAACCGACTTCTCAGAAGGTGCCCATGTGGCTTTGCGCTACGCCGTCGACGTGGCCAACCACCTGCAGAGCGACATCATCCTGATGTGGGTGCGTCGCGAAAAGAAACTCATCGACAACAACCAGATGGAGATTATGACCCACCTGGCCGAAGACAAGCTCCGCAGCCTCTGCGAAGAATTCAAACCTTTGATGGAGCACGGCGAGATACGATGGTTCGTGGCCACCGGCAAAGTTGCTGTGGCCATATCCACCACCGCCATCCGCGAGCTTTCGCCCATGATCATCATCGGCACCAACGGCGCCTCGGGATTCGAGAAATACTGGATGGGCAGCCAGGCTGTGCGTATCGTGCAAGACTCGCCCTGCCCCGTGCTCACCGTGCGCCAGGGCTACGAGTTCCATGAGCAGCTCAACACCATCGTAGTCCCCATCCGCGTCAATGCCAACTCGCGCCAGAAGGTGCCGCCCGCAGCCTCGATGGCCAAGATCTTCGGCGCCGAAGTCAAAATCCTCGGCCTGCTCGACCTCAAGGAGGAAGAGAGCGCCCTGCGCACCTATGTGCAGCAGTCGATAGACTATCTGGACCGCGAAGGCATCAAATACAGTTTCGAAATACGCAAGTACAACAACTACTGCGACACCTTGCTCAAGTATGCCGAGGAGAATCATGCCGACATGCTGGTGATCAACACCGAGCAGGACCGCTTCCTGAGCCAGCTCTTCCTCGGCACCAACGCCCAGCAGATTGTGCACCGCTCGCAAATTCCGGTGCTCTGCATCCACCCGGCCGACTACATCAACGTGGCCTCGAAAGTCTGACCGATGGACTACGACGTTGTGATTGTTGGTGGCGGCGCCGCCGGACTGATGGCGGCATGCACCGCCGCCGAACGCGGCCTGCGCGTGCTGCTGCTCGAAAAGATGGACCAAGCCGGGCGCAAACTGCGCATCACCGGCAAAGGCCGTTGCAACCTGACCAACACCGCCCCCCTGCGCGAAACCCTGCCCCACATAGGCTCGTCCACCGCCGGCACCACCAAGAAGCCAGGACAGAGCGGCGGCGTGTGGCTGCGCAACGCCTACGGTCGCTTCTTCAACCAAGAGCTTATGCAATGGTTCGAAGAGCGCGGCGTGCCGTTGGTCGAGGAGCGCGGCGGACGCGTGTTCCCGGCCAGCGGCAAATCGCTCGACATCTTCCTGGCCCTCATCAAAGAGCTTGAGGGCAACCCCAACGTCGTGATACGCAAAAACGCCACCGTCAAGAGCATCGAGACGCTGGAGGGACAGGCCACGGCGGCAATCCTCGAACGCGGCGAGCGCATTCCGTGCCGCCACATCATCCTGGCCACCGGCGGCCTCTCCTACCCCACCACCGGCAGCACCGGCGCCGGACTGCGCATGGCTGCCGACCTCGGCCACACCGTCATAGAGCCTGTACCCTCGCTCGTAGCACTGCGCTGCGACGAGAAGATACCCGAAGAGTTGGTGGGCTTCGTGCTGAAGAATGTGCAGCTTTCCCTGTTCGATGCCCAGACATCTGTCTTCAGCTCGTCGGTAGGCGAGATGACCTTCACCTACGACGGCCTGGCCGGTCCGCTGGCACTCAGCGCCAGCCGCATGGCCACACGTCAGCTGCACGAGGGGACCACACTCACGGCTCGGCTCGACCTCAAGCCCGGACTCACGCCCGAGCAGATGGACCGCCGCCTGCAGGCCGACATCGACCAAAACGGAACACGCATCTTCAACGACGCCCTGCGTCTCTGGCTGCCAGCCGAGCTGATACCTCTGGCATTGAAAAAGCTGCATATCGAATACTACAAGCGGCTGCACCAGATCACCGGCGAAGAGCGCCGCCGCCTGGGCCGCTGGCTCAAGGGGGCCGACTTCACCGTCACAGGCACGCACGACTTCAACGAGGCCGTGGTCACGCAGGGCGGCGTGTCGCTGGCCGAGGTGAATCCCAAGACCATGGAGTCGCGACTGGTGAAAGGCCTTTACATCGTTGGCGAGATGCTCGACCTCGACGCCGACACCGGAGGCTACAACCTTCAGATAGCCTTCAGCACCGCCCACGCCGCAGCCGAAGCAATATAAAGTCCACCCGAATTCCAACAATACCTATTGAGCCCACGGAGTGGGCTTTTTTATATACTATGATAAACAATTGTCTCCGTGGGCTCGCGCCTACAGAGACTACTGAGTGTCGCCCACTCCGTGGGCTCAAAACGATGTCTCTTTTTTTATTCTTCTGCGGCAACCACAGCCTCTTCCCACTCGTTCATCTTCTGTTCCAACTGGTCTTTGAGCGATTGGTATTCCTTATAGAAGTCCGCCGTCTGAGCCTCGCCCGTGGCCAGTATGGTGTCGCGCTTGGCTATCTCGGCCTCGAGGGCTTCGATTTCCTGTTCTTTCTGCTTCACCACATTCTGCAGCTTGCGGCGTTCGCGCTCGCGCTCGCGGCTCTGCTCATAGGCGGCCTTGCCCGCCGATGGGGCTTTCTGATTAATCTGATTACTCTGATTAATCTGATTACTCAGATTATTCTGACTCTCCAAAAACTCCATTATATCGCCCTTGAACTCGTGCACCGCGCCGTCGCGGAACTCATAGAGTTCGTCGGTCAGGCCGCCGAGGAAGTCGCGGTCGTGGCTCACCACTATCAGCGTGCCGGTATATTGCAGCAGGGCGTTTTTGAGGATGTCCTTGCTGTTCATGTCGAGGTGGTTGGTGGGCTCGTCGAGTATGAGCAGGTTGCTCGGTGTGAGGAGCAGCTTGGCCAGGGCCAGGCGTGCCTTCTCGCCGCCGCTGAGCACCTTCACCTTCTTGTCTATATCGTCGTCGTTGAAAAGGAAACTGCCGAGGATATTGCGTATCTTGGGGCGTATGTCGCCCTGGGCTATGTCGTCGATGGTCTCGAAGACGGTCTTGTCAAGGTTGAGCATCGCCGCCTGGTTCTGGGCATAGTAGCCCAAAGCCACTCCGGCGCCGAGCTTGAATGTGCCAGTGTAGTCATTGATGTCGCCCACTATGATTTTGGCCATGGTGGACTTGCCCTCGCCGTTGCGGCCCACGAAAGCCACCTTTTTGCCCGACGTTAGCAGAAAATCGACCCCGTCGAACACCTGGTGGTCGCCGTAGGCCTTGCCCAGCCCTTTGGCCTCGACCACAATCTTGCCGCTGTGCGGTGCCGGCGGAAACTGGAAGTGGATGCTCTCCGTAGAGACCTCGTCTATCTTTATCTCTTCCATGTGTTCGAGCATCTTCACGCGGCTCTGCACCTGCTTGGCCTTGGTGGCCTTGTAGCGGAAGCGCTCGATGAAGGCCTCTATCTGTGCCACCTGGCGCTGCTGGTTGCTCAACTGGGCCATCTGGCTGGCCCGGCGTTCCTGCATCTGCACCACATACTCCGAGTATGGGCATTTGTAGTCGTAGATGCGGCCGGCAGTGATTTCGATGGTGCGCTTGGTGATGTTGTCGAGGAAGGTGCGGTCGTGGCTCACAAGCACCACGGCGCCGCTATACGACGACAGGTAGTTTTCGAGCCACTGGATGGATACGATATCGAGGTGGTTGGTCGGCTCGTCGAGGAGCAGGAAGTCGGGGTGGCGCAGCAGGAGCTTGGCCAGCTCGACGCGCATCTGCCAGCCGCCGCTGAACACGGCCACCGGCCTGTCGAAGTCCGAATGTTTGAATCCAAGGCCCAGCAGCACCTTCTCGGCCTGCTCCTGACGGCGTCCGCCGCCCAGCAGGGCCAGATGCTCGGTCACCTCGTTGTGGCGTTCGAGCAGGCGCGTGTACTCGGCGCTCTCGTAGTCGGTGCGTTCGGCTATCTCGGCCGTCAGGCGTTCCTGCTCGTGCTCCAGGTCGTCGAGGGCGCTGAAGGCCGTCAAGGCCTCTTCGATGACGGTGCCCACAGCGTCGGGCACCATCTCTTGCGGCAGGTAGCCCACCGTCTGTCCGGCAGCCACCACTATGGTGCCGTGCTCCGGTTCCTGCCATCCACAGAGTATCTTCAAAAGAGTGGACTTGCCGGCTCCGTTCATGCCGACAAGTCCAATTCTGTCGCGGTCGCCGACGTTGAACGTCACACCGCTGAAGAGGTCGGTGCCTGTGAATTGCACCGACAGATTGTTGACGCTTATCAAGGACTATCTCAAGTTGAAGTTGACCGGGAGTCTGTAGGCCACGCGGACAGCTTTGCCGCGCTGCTTGCCGGGGGTCCACTTGGGCATGGTCTTCACCACGCGGACAGCCTCTTGGCCGCAACCACCGCCGATGTCGCGGAGCACCTTGACGTTGCTCACCGAACCGTCTTTCTCAACCACGAACTCGACATACACCTTGCCGGTGATGTTGTTCTCGCGGGCCAGCTGCGGGTATTTAATGTTCTGGGCCAGATATTTGTACATAGCGTCGAGACCGCCGGGGAACTCGGGGTCGTTTTCCACAACCTGGAAAATCTCCTGCTCGTCCTCTTCCTCTTCGTCATCGATCTTGACGGGGGTGATCTCGATGTTGGTGGCCTCTTCCTGACGCTGGAAGGCGCTCATATCGACCTCGTTTTCGGTCTCGGCATCGTTCTCGATGACGTTGAGCTCGGTGGTCATCACTTCGGGTTCGGGTGGCGGCGGGGGAGGCAGCTCTTCCTGCTGAGTCTGGATCACCTGTTCCTCGACCTCGTTTTCGGCGGTACGCTGCACCACCTCGATCTGCTCGCGGTCGTAATTTCTCCACTCGAAAGCGGCCAGAGCGATGGCCATAATCACCACAAGACCTATCTCAAGGTAGAGTCCACGGCGTTTTTCGAGGTCGGCCTTCGGATTTTTCTTCAGTTCCATATCTTTATCTTTTAATTGTTTATTCTGTTTTCCGGGGTGTTCTGCACCCTTCTTTTCACGCCGCTAAATTACAAAAAAAAATCGAATTACCAACAAAAGATTGTGAAAAAAAACATATTTTAACATTTGCATATATCTTTTTCTCATTTTTCTCAGCATACCCTGACTACCTTGACCTCGGGTTGCAGATATATGATGTAGCCCGACGGGTCGGGATAGCCCATGCGGCCCACGGCCCGGCAGTACTGGCCGAGCTGCTCGGCGTATTTGGGCATCGGGTGGCCGGTCTTGAAGTCGACGACCCACGTCTCGCCGTCGGCCATCACCACGCGGTCGGGCCGCATCTGCTGGCCGTCAATCATTATCTCGCATTCGTTGCGCACCTCGTAGCGGCTGTCGAAGAAGCGCGCGGCCTCGGGGTCTGCCAGCACACCGTGCAGCAGCTGCTCCAGGCGCTGGCGCTCGTCGTCGTCCACGTGCTGCCGCTCGGCAAAGCGGCGCATGGCGTCGGCGGCATCGCCGGCATGCAGCACCCCGGCCATCAGGTCGTGGGCATAGATGCCAAAGCGCACCTTCTCTTCCATCAGCGGTTCGAGGGCTTTCTCCGACGGCGAGGCCACATAGACGCTCTTGGTCCAGTCGCCGAAGCCGAGCGACCCGATGCCGACGGTCTCTTTCTTGCGTTCTCCCACGCCTTCGAGGCAGCAGAGCTGCCGATCGCCGCAGTCGTACTCCACGCTGTCGGCAAAGGCGCGCAGCAGCGACGGATAGCGCAGGTCGCGGTCGCGCGGGGTCTTGATGTCGTGCGGGTCGGGGCAGAAGACATACAGTTGCTCGACCGGGCGCGTGAGGGCCACATACAGCACGTTGAGGTCGTCGACCTCGGCAAGCATCTGTTCTTCGAGGCGCTGCGGCTCGAAGGCGGTAGGCTCATCGGCGCCGAGGCTCACAAAGGCCGTGGGCAGCTGCTTGCGCTCCCCGTCGGCGGGCACGTCGACCCATATCTCGGCCGGATAGTCGCGTCCGTAGAAGAGTGGGCAGATGACCACCGGAGCCTCCAAGCCCTTGGCTTTGTGGATGGTGAGCAGCTGCACGGCGTCGATGCCGTCGGACACGGCGGCCGAGAGAGTGGGCTGGTCGTCGAACCACTCGAGGAAATCGCCCACATTCTGTTTGTGACGTGCGGCGAAAGCGGCCACGCGGTTGAGCAGCGAGGCCACATAGGTCTTGTCGACATCGTCGAGGTGCAGCTGACGGACAGCCTCTTCGCAGAGGTCGTAGATGTCGAGCGACGAGAGCGCATCGAGGTCGACCCGGGCGCTGATGCCGAGGGCCTGCAGGCGGTAGTCGAGGTCGGCCTGCGCCACGCGGTCGGCGCGGTTGTACACAAGCCTCATCACCGCCACCACGGCCATGGCGGCGTGGCTCGCGCACAGGTAGAACGACTCGGTCGAGGTCTGCGGCACCGAGCTGTGCTGCGAAAGGTAGTCGCTGATGGCGGCCAGGTCGGCGTTGCCGCGGGCCAGGATGTATATCTGCCCGTAGCTGTAGCCGCGCTCGCCCACCAGCATGTTTATCGTCTGGAGTATGCGCTCGTAGATGGCTTCGCGCACATCCTGCTCGCCGATGTCGGCCTTGCCCACGAAGTTGAGCCCCACATAGCCCGGGAAGCTCTTGGCGCAGCGCTGGCGCAACGACTCGTCGCCCTCGGCGCCGCCGCCCACATAGAGCTGCTGCACCAGCGGGTTGCCGGCATAGACGCCGCGGGCCAGCCACGAGAAGAAGCGGTTGTTGAACTCGACGATGGCGCGCCCCGTGCGGTAGTTGGTGTCGAGCTGCACCATGCGCGAGTTGCCGTCGAGGGCCAGGGTCTGCCCGTGGCCTACCATGCCCTCTACCCTGGGCAGCGCGGCAAACTGGCGCACGTCGCCCTGGCGGAAACGGTAGATGGCCTGCTTGCCGTCGCCCACCACCAGCGACTCAGCACCCTGCGCCACTCCGTTCTCTATCAGCGGCACCAGGTTGTGCCACTGCTTGACCGACGTGTCTTGAAACTCGTCGATCAGGAAGTGGCGGTAGCGGTTGCCCAGACGCTCGTAGATGAACGGAGCCTGGTTGCCCTCTTCCTGCACCACCTTGTTTATCAATCGGTTGAAAAGGCTGAGGTGGACCACCTCGTTGTCGCGGGCTATAGAGGTCATCTCGCGGTTGAGGATGCTGAGCATGGCCATCGAGTAGAGGTTGCGCAGCAGGGCCCGGTTGGTGTTGTAGGCCACCAGGCCCGAGGCGAGCAACGCCGTGATTTCGTTGTATTTGGCAGCGAGCGCCGGTGCGGCGGCCTCGGCGGCGGCCTTCTCCATGGCCGAAGCCTTGGCGGCGGTGAATTTCTGCTCTTCGAAAGCCTTGACGGTGCGGGCCGAGGGCTCGGCCACTACGCCGTCGCGCAGCTTGCAGAAGTAGCCGTAGAAGCCATTGCGGCCATAGGCGCAGACGCTCTCGTCGAGGCCGGCGGCGTTCAGCGCTTCGAGCATGTCGGCCCCGAGCTGGCGCAGACGCCCCTCGAACGAGCGCACCTCGCCCGTGTAGCGGCGGTGCAGGTCGTCGAAGTCGCTCAGCGTCAGCTTGTCCAACTCGGCCAACCGCTCCTCTACGTCTTCCTGGAAGAGCTGCTTGGCCAACTGCGCAATCAGCGACTCGATGTTGTAGCCCTTGTCGTCCTCCATACGGCTGTCGGCAAAGGCCTGCAGCACCGACGTGAGCTCCTGCTGCCCCTCGGTGCCGGCCAGCGACATCAGTGCCGCCACGGCATCGTCGATCATGCGCTGCTGGTCGATGGCCACGTCGAAATTCATCGGCAGGCCCAGGTCGTGGGCAAAGGTGCGCACAATGCGGTGCATGAAGCTGTCTATAGTGCTGACCGAGAGGTCGGTATAATGGTGCAGAATGGTGCTGTGCAGCCGCCGCGCCATCGCGGAGAGGGCCTGCTGCGTCAGGCCGGGCGTCTCCCTCAATATGGCGCCCGCCACATCCTTGCCCTGCGGGTCGAAGCGGCCCGAACCCATGCGGTCGAGCTCGCGCATGATGCGCGCCTTCATCTCGCCCGCCGCCTTGTTGGTGAAGGTGATGGCCAATATGGAGCGGAATCGGCGGTCCACTTCGTCCTCGCCGCCGGCAAACGACATCTTGAGGTACTCCTTCACAAGGGTGAACGTCTTGCCCGAACCGGCCGAGGCCTTGCATATTATGAACGGTTGCTGCATAGGTATGTGTGCTTGTCGTGATAGGTCTGTGGGTATACCGAAATCGGATGCAAAGGTACGATTTTTTTACAAAACACAAAAAAAATTGCGCCAAACAAACACCTTTTGCACCCATTTCGGCCCAGTCCGGTAGTGCATATCAACGATACATCAACGATATATCAACGATATTTCAACGATTACGATCG
>JAZNSV010000138.1:0-1719 GCA_045591485.1 Bacteroidales bacterium
GAGAAAGAATGCAGACGCGGCACGCCGCGTCTCTACAGAAGGGGTGCCGCGTCCGGTAACAAAAAAAAAGAATTGCAACGCATACAACGAGAAAAGAATGCAGACGCGGCACGCCGCGTCTCTACAGGATATCAAATAGAATACCGTATATGAAGGTCATAGCGCATATTGAGACGCCGTTCCGGACCAAGTTCGGGGTGCCGCGGCAGGCGGGGCTGGTCGACTACGAGGCGCGTGTGGTGTTCGAGCCAGAGTACCGTGTGGCCGAGGCCGTGCGCGGGCTCGACGAGTTCGACTATGTGTGGCTCATCTGGGGCTTCAGTCTGGCGCAACGTGAGGGCTGGTCGCCCACGGTGCGGCCGCCGCGTCTGGGTGGCAACAAGAGGGTAGGGGTCTTCGCTTCGCGCAGCCCGTTCAGGCCCAATCCGATCGGGCTTTCGAGTGTGCGCCTGCTGCGCATAGAGCACGAGGAGGCGAACGGGCCGGTGCTTTATGTCGGCGGTGCCGACCTGGTGAGCGGCACGCCGATATACGACATCAAGCCCTACCTGCCCTATGCCGACAGCCATGCCGACGCACGAAGCGGCTTTGCGCAGGCGGCACCGCAGGCGGCGCTGCTTGTTGCCGACCCGCAGGGCCTGCTGGGGCAGCTGCCCAAGGCCGACGCCGATGCGCTGTGCGCCACCCTGGCCCACGACCCGCGGCCACACTACCAGCACGACGCGCAGCGTGTCTACGCCATGGAATACGGCTTGTGGGAGGTGCGCTTCTGCGTCGACGGCGACACCGTGGTGGTGCACGATGTTAAAAAAAGTTAAACAATGTAACGGAAACGCATGCTGTGCGTCATATACGCGCTATGGGCATGAACAGCCAACAGATAGTGGAAGGCTGCCGACGGCACGACGCCAAGGCGCAGCGCGCACTCTACGAGGAGCTTGCGCCGATGTGCATGGGTGTGTGCCATCGCTACATATCCGACCGCGACGAAGCCCAGGATCTGCTCCAGGACGGGTTTGTGCGCATCTTCGAGAATGTGGGCAAGCTGCGCGACCCCGAGAAGCTGCGCCCGTGGGCATACGCGGTGATGGTCAACACCTGCGTGTCGTATCTGAGGCGGGCCAAGCGGCTCAGGGTGATGGAAGACCTGGAGCACCTCAGCATGGAGCCCGACGAGGAAGCCCTCGTGCCCTACAGCATGGCAGACATACGCAAAGCCATCGACGCGTTGAGCGAGCGGACGAGGACGGCCTTCAACCTCTGTGCCATCGACGGGCGGAGCGCTGCCGACGCCGCCGGGCTTATGGGCACCACGGAGGGCAATGTGCGCCTGCTGGTGTGCCGTGCGCGGGCCATACTGCGCCAAGAACTTGAATACATGAAAGAAGACGAACAATAGAAGAACAAAGATATGGACTGGAAAGAAATGACCGAGCTGACCGAGCAGCCCGACGAGGGCACCTTCGAGAAGATAAGGCGACGCCTTGTGTGGCGCCGCGCCCTGCGTGTAGGGGTGCCGGTGCTTGGTGTGGCGGTGGCCGCGGCTGTGGCGGCCATAGCCCTCTGGCCCAAGGCCGGTGTGGCCGACGGCAACATGGTGGCCATGAGCGGTGTGCAGAGCCCGACGGCGGTGGCCGTGGCCGAGACGGCGAGCGCCGCCGGGACGGCGGGCCGCGGGGCGACGTCGGCGGCGGCATCAGCCACGGCGCCGGAGACCAC
>JAZNSV010000139.1:0-17381 GCA_045591485.1 Bacteroidales bacterium
CATGCAGCCCTCAGGGGCCGCTTTGGCAGGGGTCCGGTACTGCCGTTGTACGATACATGTACGATACATGTACGATACTTGTACGATTGGCAATCGTACAAGTATCGTACATATATCGTACATGTATCGTACAACGGGTGAAGAGGTATATACTATGATGTTGATTTAGTGCGAGTTGTGTGTGTTTGAGTGTCGTGTGGGGTGCTAACTGACGGAATGACAGCCGATTGGGTCTGTTTTTTGCCTTCGGGCACAATCGCAGGGAGGCATTTTGCAACTCCCGCCATCTGCCAAAACAATAAAAACCGCAGAATGCCGTTAACAAAAAAAATGTCCAATCAAAGAAAGAAGATATAAATCATTTATGAAGAAGATATTTGCCATATTGCTGCTGGCCGTCGGGCTGACGGCGGCGGCACAGGAAAAACAAGTCAATCTCGGCCTGATACCCACGCCGCAACAGGTGACCCTCTCGCCGGAGGGCAAATCGTGTGTGCTGGCCAAGGCCAAGGTGAAGGAACAGCGCGTTAAATGGGGCCGCGGACCGCAGTCGCCTCATTTCGACGGCAACTGGAGCCAGGCTTACCGCTTGACCATTGAACCTCGCAAAATCACCATCGAGTACGAGGGTGCCAAGGGCTTGGAGTATGCCCGTCTGACCCTTGCCCAGCTGCGTCAGCTGCACGACATCATGCCCTGCTGCACCATCCTCGACTGGCCGGCATATAAGTACCGCGGCTGGATGGACGACCAGAGCCGCGGCCCCGTGCCGCACAAGGCCTACCGCCAGCGGCAGTGGCAGACGCTGCATGGGCTGAAGTACAACTTCTGCAACTACTACACCGAGCACACCCTCTACCAGGAGGAGTTCCCCGACCTGGCGCCGGCCTACCTCGCCGACTGCACGCCACACCCCGACGAGGTCATCAACCTGCAGCTCTTCGCCCATGCCGAGGAGACGCTGAAGATACCTTTCTATGAGGACCTGATGGACAGCAAGGCCAACTACGACCCCGGCAACCTCAGGGTGTACGATTTTCTGCGCCAGCGCATCGCTGCCGCCTTCAAGCGCATTCCCAACTCACCATTTTTCATCATCAACTGCGACGAGACCGAGCAGCTCGGCACCGGACGCGCCAAGAGGTTGGTGGACGAGAGGGGCGCCGATCAAGTGTATGTGGATTTCATCAACCGCTGCTGCCGGATGTTGCAAGAGATGGCTCCTGCAGGCGGGACGCCTGCGCTCCCGGTAATGTGGGGCGACATCGTGGCCAAGAACCCCGCGATGATGCGCCAGCTGCCCAAGGACATGACCTACATCATGTGGGCCTACGAACCCATAGACAGCTTCCGCCATTTCATTGCCCCCTTCAAGAACCAGGGCAACCCCTTCTGGGTGGCCGCCTCGACGGGCCACAGCGCCACCATGACCTCCACGCCGCAACGTTATGTCAAGAACATCGCCAACCTCTTCCGCGACGGCTTTCGCGACGGCGCCGAAGGAGCCATGCTGACCTGCTGGGACGACAACGGCGAGGCCCTTTTCGACAACAGCTGGCACGCCCAGTACTGGGCCGCCGAGATGGCCTGGAACCCGCTGAAGACCGACGACCCCGAAGAGTTCGCCCGCCGCGAGCGCCAGTTCAACGAGAACTTCGAGCGCCTCTTCTACGGCGCTAATAACCCAACCTTGCCCATCAGCCCCATTCAACCCATTGCCCCCAATACACAGCAGCTATACAAGGTCGGTGCCTTGATGTATGACCCAGACGTGGCTGACTGGTACACATCGGCGGCGCTGATGGAACCGTTGCTGGATTTCAACCCCGACAATATATCGGACGCTATGAGCGATCGTTGCGACAGGGTTATCAAGAGGGTGATGGCGCTGGATAAGGAGATTGACTCTGCCGCCAACCCCCACGCCCACTATGCGCTGATGCGTATAAGGCTGACGGTCTTCAAGTCGATACTGCGTAAGATGGTCTACCACCAGCTGGAGGGCAAGGATGTGACCATGAAGGAAAGGCTGAAGATGATGAAAGGGCAATACTGGGTGTTCCTCACCGACCTCAAGCGCGAGTACCTCCGCCTCTGGGACCAGGAGAACGGCGAGTATGAGCGCTACATTGTATGTAATAGGTACGACGCGCTCGCGAGAGAGGTGCTGGAGCTGGACCGGCACGTTTTCGTGAAAGTGGAAAGTGGAAAGTGGAAAGTGGAAAGTGATGCTGCGCAGTCGAAGGTTGGCGTCAGCTCACTTTCCACTTCCCACTTTCCACTTTGCACTTTAAGGACCCTCTACAACGACCGCCCCATCTACTACACGCTGGATGGCTCGGAGCCCGACTCCACCGCCACCCGTTACACCGGCCCCTTCCCGCTGGAGCGCTCGGCCACCATCAAGGCTATCTGCTACAACAAATACGGCGAGGGCGTCGTGAGTGAGCAGTACCTCCTCTCGCACAAAGGTATGGGCGCCAAGATTAAGCTCAACACCAAGTACAGCGATTACAAAGCAATATACTCGGGTGGGGGAGAGGAAGCCCTCGTCGACGGACAGCTCGGCAGCAATACCACCTACGCCGATGGCCACTGGCAAGGCTACTGGGGTGACAGCATCGACGCCACTATCGACTTTGGCAAGCCTACTGAAATCCACGAAGTCACAATGCGCTTCATGCAAAACACATTCGACTGGATATTGGCACCGAAGGAGATTAAAGCATATGTCTCCAATGACGGAAAAGAATGGGATTTGGTTTCGGATTGGACCTTCGACATGGACCCGCGAGAAACTGGTATGCACCTGAAAAACTATAATATAACATTGGGGATTCCTTCATATTATTCGTCAATCTACACAGGTCCCTTCGTTGTCCGCTATCTCCGTGTGGTGGTGCCCAACCCCGGCCCGCTGCCCTCGTGGCATCCCGCACCCGGCCAGCCATCCTACCTCTTCACCGACGAAATTGTTGTGAAATGAAGGAGTTAAAGAGTTAGAGGGAGTTCAAGGAGTTCAGGGAGTTCAAGGAGTTCAAGACAATACCGTCGGCAGCACTTGAAAATGAATTCTGAATTTCGAATTTCAAAATTGTCTTCACTGCCTACTGTCTACTTTTGAGGAGTTAAGACAATAGTGACCAGCAAGCACATTTGTCTTAACTCCTTTAACTTCTTATCTTTTCGACTTTGTAACTTTGTAACTTTTCGACTTTCCAGCAAATCATTTCAGCAGTAGTACCGTGCCCACCTCGGAGCGTTCGGCGCCGGGGCGGTCGATGCCTTTGTAGATGAGTTTCCATACGTAGCTGCCTTGCGGGCAGGGGTTGCCGCCGAGGTCGTGGCCGTCCCAGCCCGAGGCCGGGTCGTCGCTGCGGTGCACCAGCAGGCCTTCGCGGTTGTAGATGTAGAGATGTGCCTCGGTGATGCCCACCATTACAGGGGCGAAGCGGTTGTTGGTTTCTTCGAGGGGTGTGAAGACGTTGGGGGCATAGACAGCAGTGCGCAATATGGGCAGCAGGGCGATGGCGGTGTCGTAGCATTGGCCGTTGAAGACTGTGAGGCTCACAGTGGCGGTGTCCTCGTCGGGCGTCACCTCGTAGTGCACCGCAGTCTCGGTGGTGGCGAGTTCGACATTGTTGATGGTCCAGCTGCGGTTCCACACCTCGGGGTCTTCCACGTGTATGGCGTAGGGGCGCACGGCGCTGTTGTCGTAGGCCATGAAGTCCATTTCGTTGTAGCGCAGGGCTGAGGGGTTGACGCGCAGCACTGCCTCGGGTACCACGATGGGCCGCATGCGGAGGCTGTCGGTCAGCGGGCAGAGCGGTGTGCGGTGGTAGTCGACATAGGCTGTGTAGGTGGTGTTGCGGCTGGGACTGACGACGACTGAGGTGTCGTTGCTGAAGAGCGAACGGTTGTCTGCAGTCCACTGCGTGTAGCCTACATTGGTATGCAGGGTGATGGTGTACTGCTGCCGCAGACAGTCTATAGTGTCGGTCAGTTGCAGTTGCGGGCGTGCCATCTGCGTGAGCGCTATGGCCACCACCGAATCGCAGCTGGCGGTGATTTTGTGGTCGCTGGGATGGGTGAAGTGGTGTGTGGCGAGTGTTTCGCTGAGGTAGTAGTCCTCGGTCTGCGGCCAGTGTGCTTCGCTGCTGTCGCCGGCCGTCTGGCCACGCCAGGTGTATGTCTCGGCCCAGCAGAAGGTGTCGATGTCGCAGTGGTAGGTGGAATAGCGCACGGCGAGGTCGAGGTTGACCACCGAGTCGCATCCGCCGACGGTGGTGAGGGTGTCTACCGGTCCGGTGGCCTCGTGGCTGCCAAGGGGGCCCACGATGCCGAGGCTGTCGCGATAGTACCAGCGAGCATCAATCCAGCGCATCGAGTCGCAGACCAACTGCACGTCGGTGTAGTAGTGGGTGTAGTCCACGGTGAGGTTCAGGTGGCGCACCGAGTCGCACTGCAGGGAGTAGGGGTGCAGGTGTGTGGACCATGGCTCGTAGCGCGGGGGTGGGAGAAACCTTGCTCCGAGACCGGCAGTGTCTAAAGCGCGCAGTTGCCGGTAGCGCACGGCTGGGGCGCCGGTGGTGGCGTAGTAGAGCGTGCTGTCGTTCTGCCAATAGAAGGAGTCGCAGGCATGAACGATGTCGGTGGTGGCCGAGGTGTCGCGCACGATGATGGTCATCACCACCAGCGAGTCGATGCCGTCCTGGCCGCTGAGGTGCACCGAGTCGCGCACTGCCGACCACCCGTGGCTGGCATTGGCGGTCCATCGGCCGCTGCCGGCAGACCATTCTACGTGGTTCCACGAGAAGGGCAGGGTGTTGCGGCAGACCACCGTGTCGAGGAAGGTGCGGCGGTTGCGCTGCAGGTGCAGGGTGCGCAGGCTGTCGCAGGCGTAGGTGGCTGCAAGCAGGTGCGGATAGATGCCGGTGGTGTCGTAGACGGTCTGCTCGAATGTGTAGCTGTCGCCGTCGTAGATGGTGTCGTAGGTGTGCAGGTCGTAGGTGGGGTACACTTTTAGGTGCAGTGTGCGCAGGCTGTCGCAGGCGTTGGCGGCGGTTTGCAGTTCGTGGCCGAAAGTGCCTGTCGAGTCGTAGGCATCGCCCATGAAGGCATATTGATGCGCCTGCCATCCGTCGTCGGCCAGGTGTGCGTTGCAGATGGTGTCGAGGTAGTGGAGGTCGTAGGCCGGAAGCAGATGCAGGTGCAGCGAGCTGAGAGAGTCGCAGCCATGCGTGGAGAGCAGGCTGTCGAGGAAACTCGTGTCTTGCGGCGCTATGTGGTGGCTCAGGCTCGTGTCTGACGCATGTTGGGTTGCGCTGACGGTTGAAGTGGTGTACATCTCGCGCTGCGGCGAGCCCCAGGTGTAACTCAGGTTGCGGCACACGGTGTCGTGCAGATGGTGGTCGTAGGTGGGATAAACTGTGAGCACAATGGTCGACAGGGAGTCGCAACCGATCGAAGAGGAAAGGCTGTCGGTGTAGACGATTTCTGCCTGTCCGTTTTGCGGTGTGAGCAGCGAGTCGCTGAAGAAGTAGCTGCGGTTGTCGCACACGCCGTCGTGGGCTGTGTCGCGCGGCGTGAAGCGGGCGTTGTCGTGCAGCAGCAGTGTGAGTGTCATCACGCTGTCGCAGCCGTGCACTGTGGGACGATGCAGAATGTAGACGTTGGTGTCGAGTGGCGTCAGGTTGGCGTCGTCGACCACCGTGTCGCGCCACGAGTAGGGCAGCAGCAGTGAGCAGATGCGTGCGTTGTCGTAGATGCGGTAGCTTGGGTGGATGGTCAGCGTGTGGCTGAGGCTGACGGTGCATCCCACGCTGTCGAGCGCGTCGAGACTGAAGGTGTGGTCGCCGACGGCATAGGATGCCGAGTCGACGAGGCGTATGTAGTGTTTCATAAGGTGTGTGCCCACCGAGTCGGCGTCGGTTTCGATCCAAAGTGTGTCGGCGATCTGCCAGTTGTCGCATACGTTGTAGAGGTGCAGCGTGTCGGTGGGGGCGTTCCAGCAGCGTTCGGCGGGGCCTTCGATGCGCAGACCCGTAGGTGGGAAGTGCAGGCTGACAGGCACTTCCAGTGTGTCGAGACATTCGTCGTTGGCCAAACCGGTGATGAGGCTTACGAGGTATGTGCCGGTGTCGCCGTAGGTGACTGTGGGATGCATGGCTGTGGAGGCCTCGCCGTTGCCAAAGTCCCAACGCCAGCTGTCGACTCCTTCGCCGGTGCC
This sequence comes from Bacteroidales bacterium, assembly GCA_045591485.1. Taxonomy (GTDB): domain Bacteria; phylum Bacteroidota; class Bacteroidia; order Bacteroidales; family P3; genus Colimorpha. Next base: position 6,230 of record JAZNSV010000139.1, read on the forward strand.
GACCGGGTTGTGCCGGTCCATGGAGATTGTGCTGTGGTTGGTGAAGTCGACCACGAAGCTGCATTGCCCAAGTTCGTAGCTATAGTCGAAGAGCGAAAGCGGATAGCGTGTGCCGGCAAAGGCGCTCATGGTGAAGAAGCATGATGCTTTTTCGGTCGAGCTGATGTCGCAGAGATAGAAGACCGAGTTGTCGCTTGGTACGGTGATTTGCTGCCCGGTGCTGATGGTGCTGTCGTTGTCGGTGGTGTACCAGCGGTAGTTGAAGCCAGCAGGGGCTTGCAGCTCATTCTCTTCGACCACGCCGCATCCGCTGGCCACGATATTCTTGCGGCCGCATTGCAGGGTGAAGTAGGAGTAGCCATAGTGCGAGCCCTCGCGGCAGTCTTTTGTCACAAGTTTTATGAATATGGTCTGTCCGGCGTATGACGAGAGGTCCATGCCGACGGTGGTCCAGTCTTTCCAAAGCACTCCGCCAGACGCCACATTCCAGCCCATGTTGTGGTCGGCCAAGAATTTTACCTGGCCGCATGCGGTGTCGATGGGTTCTTTTGATTCGTCGAGCAATTCGAGCGAGAAGAACGGCTGGTCTTTGGCGGCGTGCATCGGGTCTTGCAGTACGGCGGCATAGCGCAGAATGAGCATGTTGAACTCTGTGGTGTCGACATACAGGCTGTATATTATGGCTTCGGCATCGCCGTAGCCGGTCGATTGGCCGCTCGTCTCCCAGTTGCCGAGACGCACCGACGCCCTCGCCCCTTCGGGCACGGTTGCCAGCTGGCTGCCGGTGCGTGGGTCGCGTTCGTCGAGGTCGTAGTGCACGGTGTGGCGGCTGTGCGACGAGGCGTAGCCTAAGTCGATCACGCTCTCGATGCTGTCGGCATGGTCGTATCCGCCGAAGTAGCATGTGGTGTAGTCGGCCGTCAGGTTGGTGGGGTCGATGCAGCTGGTGCCGCCGGCGGGTGTGAAGAGGCGCACCGTGTCGGTGTAGTTGGTGGTGCAGTAGTCGGTTGCCTGGTTGCAGATGCTGCTGAAGACGAATGTGTAGTTGCTTAGTGGTTCGAGGTTTTCTATAGTGTAGTCGCGTACGCTGTTGGCGATGACTGCCGCCGGGGTTACAGTCCATGCCGCGCTGTCGGCGGGTTGCACGGTGATCGACAGTTGCGGCGCTCCCGTCTGGTGCCATCGCACATGTACAGAACTCGCCTCGACGGCCACCACTTCGAAGTCTCTTGCTCCGCATTCGGCAATGTGGATGTCGTCTATCCAGAAGCGGTTGAGGCCTATGTCGCCGCGGCAGCGCAAGGCTATGAAGTATACGCTGTCGGGTGCGTTGTTGAGGTCTATCAGTTTGCGCTCCCAGGTGTCGGTAGTATTGCATTTCACCGTGTCGAGCGGTATGAATGTAGCGGGGTCAGATGTATTGGCTATCACTCCCACTTCCATATGCGATGTCGACGGGTTTCCGGTGCTCATCCAGAACGAGAGGGCCAGGCCGCGCAGGGTATCGCGCCCAAGGTCGGGCAGTATGACTATGTTGTTGTGCTCTATATTGCTGTTGAAGTAGAGCGAGTGTGACGAGGTGTGGCTGCGCTCGTTGGATATGTGTATGTCTTGTGCAGCGTTGATGTCGTTGGTCAAAGCCCAGTTTGCGGGTAGGGCTCCGATAGGTTGTGCGTCAAAGTCTTCACACCACGACAAGGGCGGCGGTGCATCGAGGGTGGTTATGGACAGCGGCTCGGCGCAGGTGCTGTCGCTTCCGTTGCAAAGCAGATAGAACTCATAAGTGGTGCTGTTGTCGAGCATAAAGTCTGTGGGCAGGGTGTCTATGTACACCGTGGTGCCGCTGCCGAGAGCAAAGCCTGCCTGGCCGTATTCGACGCGCATCCCGTCTATTGGTTCGCCGTTGCCTTCGAGCCGCACTTTGTTGTGTCGCGCAATCGTCAGGTGCACGTTGAGTGGCGTAAGGCAGTGGTCGATGTCGATGGCGTCTATTGTCACGGCGCTGCTTATGTTGGCCGGCAGCAGACGGATGGCTATGAAGCGGCCGCTGCCGTCGTAGGTGGCCATACTGGCTGTGTAGATGCCTGAGCCTGCACTCAGCGCAACGGTGTCGGCAGGTTCGAATGTCGTATCGGCATTGTGTATGCGCAGTGTGCCTACCACCACGCTGTTGCCGCTGCCCGACGATTGTGCGCTGAAGCGGACCATCAGGCTGCCGATATCGGTCTCGGCCATTTCCGGACCAGCCCATGTCGCGTTTCCGTATGTCAGCTGTGCCGTGTAGCCGCATAGTGGGGTGGCAGCCAGATGTGTGGTCGCTATGGCTGTGGGCGGCGCACAGGGCTCGGTGTCGGCCTCGGCCTGTAGGTTGAAATTGTAGATGGCGTCGGCTTCAAGGCCTGTGACCAGCCAGGGCAACGTGTCGGCTGCAATCAGGCTGTCATTGCATCGTACATAGAACGGCTGTGTCGGTTGTGGCATTCCGTCGGCGCAGACGAGCACCTCGTTGTAGGCCGTCAGCAGGTAGTTGGCGAAGGGTACGGCCTGCAGCTCAATAGTGTCGAGCAGCACCTGCTGCGGATTGCTTCCGCTGGCACGGAACGCTACGTACAAGCCGCTGTCGGCATAGCTGCGCAGGCTGATGCAGATTGTCTGGTAGCCGTCGGTGGCGGTGCCAAGTGTTGCGAGTGCGCTGAATGTCGTTTCGTCGTGAGGATCGCTCATGGCACCGATGGTCAGCGCAGAACCTTGCTGGCCTATGCGGTAGCGCAGACGCAGGTAGAGGCGGTTGAGGCTGTCTATGTGTATTATCGGCATTATGGTGTAGCGTTCGCCATTGCTGCCGCCGAGGGTGAACCATCCGGCTGTTCCTGCGGGAGTGTCGGCATTCATGGCATAGCCGCCAAGCGACACGCAATAGGGCACTTCGAGACGCACGCCTGTGAGCACGCTGGCAGGCGGCAGACAGGTGGCCGTGGCGCTGTCGCAGCGGAAACTGAAGTCGTAGCTGGTGTTCTGCGCGAGGTCTGTAAGGTAGAATGGGTTGCCGATGGCATGAACCACCGTGTCGTTGTATTCGACCCAATAGTCTATGTTTTCTTCTTCCTGATCGAAGCGCACAGTGTTGAATGCCGAGAGTGTGGCTGTAGGCACAGGACATGTGTGCAGGTATACATACTGCACTTCACCACCATGGAAGCCCACATAGTGCCGTGCTCCGATGGTCTCTGCATAGTCGGCCAGGCGAACGGTGCGCTCTTCCCATGCGCTGCCGCTGAAAGATGCAAACTCTGCGAACGACGCCGTGTCGGTCAATGTGCCCTGTACGCCCATCGACACGTTGCCGCGTGAGCGGAAGGTTGCATATATGTCGGCCATGGTGTCTGCAATCGTGTATGGCATGATGCTGTAGCTGCCTGCGATGTACCATCCTTCTTTTCCGTCGTCCGAGCAGTAGGGCGGCTCCACATCCAGGTGGGTCTGCAGAGTGACCGCAGGTGCGCAGGTGGTGGCAGAACTGTCGGCGCGGACATAGAGGTCGTAGGTGGTGAACATCTCGAGTCCGCCGATGACGTATTCTGCTGTTGTGGCGTGGTAGATGGTGCCGCTGCCCTGAGGCTCGCCGGTCAGGCATGCCTCTATGTAGTAGTCGGCCTCGTCGTAGTCTGGCAGCGAGGCCAGTATTTCCGTACTGCTCTGCACCGAGAAGTCGGGTTTCGGTATGCGTTGTGCTATGAAGCTTTGCACGGCGGCGTTGCTGCTTTCGTAGCGCAGGGCTATGTAGTGGCGGTTGCCTATCGTGGCAGAGTCCGACAACAAGTCTACGTGGTGTTCTGTCGGTTCGTCTGATGCAAGGACGGCGAGCACGACGGCATCGGAGGTGTCGTCCAATGCCGACATGGCGCAGACGCTTATTGTGCCTGTGCCTGTGAAGTAGAGGTGCAACCGTGCTATTGAGTCTATCAGCGGATAGGGCATTGCGAGGTAGCGCCCCGTCGGGTTCCATCCGTCGGGCATCTCGGTGAGGTCGCAGCAATAGGGTATGCTTACGTCGAGGTGTGTGCGCAGCCTGACAGCGGGTTGGCAACCAACGTTGCCGTCGGCCGACACGTAGATGTCGTATTCGGTGTATGGTTGCAGGCCTGTGACGATGTAATGTGTGTCGGTGACGTGTAGCGTCTGTCCGCCGATGCTGATGTAATAGTCGGCGCTTTCGGCATCCAGTGTGGCCTCTATCTGGCTGCTGCTGAGCACGTGGAACACCGGTTGTGGCACAGCCTGCAGCGTCATTTGGCTTATGGTGCCCTGTGCTCCGATGAATCGCACCGCCGCGAAGTGGCCTGTGTCGGCATAGGCGTAGAGGTTCACCGCCGTGCGTTGGTCGGTGTTGGCCGCAGATGGATGCAGGGTGTCTATGCCTGTGAAGGTGGTGTTGTCGTCGCGGTCGGTCAGGGCTCCTACCACAAGAGCTCCGCCTTGCTGTGTGCGCCATGTGAGCAGCAGTGTCAGGCTGTCGAGCGGCTCCACTACTTCGGGCAGGGCATAGGTGTGGCCGTCGTCGAGTGTTCGTTCGGTGTTGTCGCACCACACGAGCGGCACGGCAGCGGGCATCGAGGTGAATGCGTGCGGATAGCAGAAACGGTTGCCGACGGTGTCGAGCAGGTAGAATTCGTATTGGGTCGAGGCTTCGAGCGGCGTCAGCAGCACATGGCAGCTGTCGCCCGCAGTCGTGGTGCCTTCGCCTGGGGCGAATCCGGCAGTGCCCCACTCGTAGCTGTATTGCGAATTGTCGGCTGTGTTTTGCCAATGGATGTGTTGCCACAGGTGTCCGGTTTGCGGCATGCCGAAGTTTTGCAACTCGGGATAGACTGTAATCTGCAGGTTGTCCAGGTAGATATTGTGCGTGCCGTTCGTCGAGCGTGCCCGCAAGGCCAAGCGGTTGGCCGCACAGGCAGGCATGGTGGTGTAGTGAGTCTGTGTACGGTGGCTGTTGTGCAGCTGGGCCAGCTCGGTGAAGGCGGAGCCGTTCAGGTAGCCCAGCTCCAGGTATGCATAGTCGGCATCGTTGTCGGCGTCGAGCGTAAGGTCGATCCTCACGTTGAGTCCGCCCAGGGTTGAGCCCACGGGCACGGCGGGCAGCAGCACGATGTCAGACTCTGTGGCTGTGGGTTGCATGTGGTAGCGGCCGTTGCCGATGCGTGGGTAGCGCGGGTCGGCATGAGATACAACCTGCCACCCTTCGGGATGCAGACCCGGACCGTCGAATGTCTCGCATAGCGGCAATGCGCTGTGCAGGCCTATGGTGAGGGTCTCGCTGTTGCAGGCCGAAGAGCCGCCGTCGGCGCATACCGGTGTGGCTACGAGGGTGTAGGCCGAGTCGGACGAGAGGCCGATTGTGGACAGCGCCGGCTGCAGGTTGCCGAGCACAAACTGGCGTGTGCTGCCGTCGGCGATGTTGGTGGCTGTGAGGTTGTATTGCGTGGCATCGCCTGCCAAGCCGACGCCGAGTGCTGTGCCGTTGTCGGCCAGGCTGGCCACGGCGCATGTGGCCACGGCCAGGTCGTCGACGTAGATGTGGTATCCGCTCTGGGGCGAGAACCTGAGTGCTATGTAGCTCTGTTGGCCGCGAAGCGACTGCGGCAACTCGACGACGAACGATTCCCATCGGTCGGTGGCGTCGATTGCCAAGCTGGCCACTGCTGTGAAGGTGTTGCCGTCTTCGGCGTCGGTCATCAGTCCCACCACAAGGCGGTCGTCGTTGGCAGCATCGGGGTTGGAGCAGAACACGCGGCAGCCAAAGACCACGTCGGCTGCCGTGTCGGGCAGCGGCTCCAGCGCCATGGTGAGCGGATAGCCTCCAGCGGTGTAGAGGTCTATCGATTGAGAGCCGGAGTGGCTGGCAGAGGTGGTTGTTATGGGATAGTTGCTGTAGAAACCGCCGGTGCGGCGCCATGAGGCAGGGAACGAGGCCTCGGGCCAGGTCTCGATGTCGTAGCATGCAGGCACCTCCATCGGCAGCGCCGGCAGTCGGCGCTCGTAGCCTACGGCGTTGCCGTAGCCGTAGCCGAGGTCGCAGGGACAGTCGGCCCCGAAACTGAATCCATAGTTGGCGTTGGGATCCAGACCTTCGATGGTGAACGGACTGGTGGTGGCGGTGTAGCTGCCACCGTTCCAACTGACTTCGAGGCTCTCTGCCCCGTAGTTGCTCCACTCGAAGGTGGCGCTGGTCGGAGTCCATTCCACAATGGTCACATTGGCGCCAAAGCAGTAGCCACTGCACAGTTGGTCTATGTTGACCACGGAACTGCCTTGGATTGCTATGTATCGCAGGGCCACGAAATCGTCTATGGCCGCTGTGGCTGGCAGGCTCACGGTGACCTCGGCCCACTGGTCGGTGAGGTCGATGGTGTCGAATGGTTCGAAGTCGGCCCCTCGGAGTGTGACGTCGTGCACGGTGCCTATGACCAGCATGCCGCTGCCGCTGGCGCGGCGCACAGCCATGTTGAGGTATATGCTTGCCACAGCGCTGCAGAGATTGCCCGGCATGTCGAGCATCGGCAGCACCACCGTGGCCGGAATGGCTGCGGTGGAGTACATGCGCATCGAGTGGTAGCCGCCGTTGGTCGGCGTGCTCCCGTCGAGGCTCACCGAGCCGCCGAGGGTGATCCATTCGGCTGGCATGGTGCTGCTGTTGAAGTCTTGGCAGTAGGGCACCTGCTGCTCCGGCGCCAGGGTCGTTCCTTCGGCCTCGGCCTTGTGGCATTCGAAGTCATCGTCGCCGTCGCACACGGGCCACACGCTGACGGTGTAGTTGGTCGAGGTGCTGAGACCGGTGATGGTGTATGTTGTCGACGAGGTTACTATGTTGTGGGTCGTGCTGCCGACGTGCCACTCTATGTGCACGCTGTCGGCTCCGCTCCACACCACATCGAGCGACGTCGGCCTCGGGTTTTGCAGCTCCACGGTCGGCATCGGGCATCCCTGCAGCTGCACATGGTCTACGTATGCGTATGCCCATGTGCCGGGCACGTTGTGGCGCAGGGCTATGTAGCGTGCCGCCGCCGGAATGCCGCTCAGCGTCACTTCGCATCGCTGCCATCCGCTTGCCGAACCGAAGGTTTGCACCGCCGTGAATGTCGATGTGTCTGCCGGGTCGGTCATCACACCGACATCCATCGTGCTGCCGTTGGTGCTGTTCTGCAGCATGAACGATAGGTAGAGCCCTTCGAGCGAGCTCTCCTCCATCATCGGCGAAACGACCATTGTGGTGTTGTAGCTGGTGTAGAATCGCAGCGATCGCGACCCCTCGTATCGTGTGCCTGTATAGGAGACCGGATTGTTGCCGTAGGGACGCGACCAGCCGTAGGGCAGGTTGGTGGCCGTGTTGTAGTCGTCGAGGGTCAGGCAGAGGGGCGCCGTCATGGGCGATGCCAAGGTGTGGATGTCTGTCTGTGTGCCGACGCATGGGTCGTCGGCTCCGGCTCCGAGTGTGCTTATGCTGAAGGTGTAGTCGGTCGCGGCGTCGAGCCCGTCTATCACGATGCTTCCGCCGTTGGCCAGTGTGTCGGTGCCGCCGTATGAGATGCTGACGCTGTCGCACCCGCTCCAGCCGAGGCGTATGCTGTGGCTCGTAAGCTCGGTGGCTTCCACAAGCCCCACCACCTGCGCGTCAAGGCCGATGTTGTCTATGTAGAGTGTGCGCGAGGCGTTGGGCGAAAGGTAGCGCAGCGCTATCACGCGGCCGTTGCCGTTGTAGCTGCGCAGGTCGAGCACCACGGTCCTGGCGCTGGCGGTCGGACGCACCGTGTCGGTGGGCACAAAGCTCTGCAGGTCGGCGGCGTCGGTCATCACGCCTGCCACCAGCATGCCCTGCTCGTCGCTGTTGCTGCCGGTGTATATGTCCATCCGCAGCTGCAGGGTGTTCACAGCCTGCGCGGCCTCGGGCAGCACCACGGTAGCGGTGTAGTATGAAGCCGACTGCATGCGCAGACGCGTCGAGTTGTTGTGGCGATACACGGCGGCATCGCCGTCGCCCACCGAGACCCAGCCCGTGGGCAATGTGCCGTAGGCAATGCCTTCGAAGCCGAAGCAGAAGCCTTGCTCGACGTCGGCGTCGAGGGTGTTGATGCTGCCGTCGTCCACAGGGCAGCTGTGTCCGGTGGCATTGTTGATGGCTGTCAGGGTGTATTGGTAGCTGCTGCCGGCGGCAAGGCCTGTCTGTGTGTAGCTGCCCGTGGCGGCTGCCACCACCGTGTCGGCAACGCCGTCGATGTATATCCTCACGCTGTCTACCACGCCCTCGGTGCTCCAGGCGATGGTGGCCGTGGTGGCGCTCACGTCGCCCACCGTCACCGAGGCCAGGCTACCGCGGCTCAGCCGCAGATGCTGCACGCTGATGTTGCCCGCCGTCGAGCGCAGGGCTATGTAGTGTCCGTCGGCTTCGTGGCCGTCGAGCTGGGTGCTGTGGCGTGTCCATTGGCCGGTAGTGGGGTTGAAGGTGGCCAGCACCGTCATGCTCTGTTGGTCGGCGTCGCTCGTCATCAGCCCCACCTGCAGGCTTCCGTTGCCGCTGGTGCGCTTGGCTTCGAGGCTCAGCAGCAGACCTGTGTAGTCGGTCTCTTCCAGGTAGTTGAGGTTCCACGGCGTGGTGCCGACGCTGATGGTGCCCGGATGGCAGTAGTCGGCTGTCAGCGCACCGGCGTTTGTGGTGAAGCTGCCGCCGTAGGCCCAGCAGCCTTCGCCTTCGCCGCAGTTGCTGCGCAGGTAGTAGTCGTATGTCGTTCCGGGCTCCAAGTCGTCGACCACCAGCGGACTCTGCGCGTCGCCTATGGTGTGTGTCGAACTGCTGCCGCTGACGCGCAGCTGCACGTCTACGCTGCCGCCGGTCGACACCCACTGCAGCGTGGCTCCGTTGGCTCGTTCGTCGAAGGCGCTCACCGTGTTCACTCCGCATGCCCCCGCCTCAAGGTCGTCTATCCATGCCGACCGTTGGCCACTGGCGCTGTGGCGCAGCCTGAGGGCCAATCGGCTGTTGCCGTCGAGCACGATATCCACCGTTGCAGTGTAGCGCTCCCATTGGCCTGCTGTGGGCGTCAGCGTGGCCGCTGCCACAAAGCCGTTGCCGTTGGCATCGGTGGTGCCCACGTCTATCTGGCATCCGGCATATTCTGTGTAGGCGGCAAAGCTCACCGCCGTCACCGTGTCGGCCACCGGGGGCAGCACGCCAATGGCCGTTTGTGCACTCGTCGAGGTCAGCTTCAGCGAGCGGCTCCCGCCGTGTGGCCTGTCTGCAGTCACAGCGGCGTTGCCGCTGGCCGCCCAGTCTGTAGGCATCGTGCCGTTGGTCTCGAAGTCGGTGCAGTAGGGCAGGGTGTAGTCTTGGGCAAATGTCGTGGCACTTATCGTGGCCGCGCCGCAGTGGCCGTCGTCGCAGCTGCCGTATATGGCCCAGGTGTGCGTGCTTCCGGGCTCCAGATTCTCTATGGTGTAGCGCTGCTTGTCGCCATTGGCGGTGCAGTCGTTCTGGCTCACCGTCAGCGTGGCGCCTCCGCCGGCAGTGGGTTCTATGGTCACTTCGCCGGTAAACAGCGGCGTATCCCATTCCAAAGTGACGCTCGTCGAGGTCCGCTCTGCCAGCGCCACTCCGGTCATCAAACATCTGCCTACGCGTATATCGTCCACATACACAACGCCTTCTATGGCGCGCAGTACCAGTTGGCGCATCGTGCCGCTATATCCGGCCAGGCTCAGCGTCACCGGCACCCACATACCGTTCATCGCAGGCTCCACAGTGTCTATCGGCACCAACTCGTCGCTCTCGCCAGGGTAGTCTGCAGTGCATATCTGCAACTTGCCGTTGCCGCTGGCAGAATATACATACATGCTGAGCATCAATGTGTTGATGCTGGTTATGGTGCCGTCTGTCAATGCCATCTCCGGCAGCGCGGCACTGTTGTCCTGAGCCGTGTTGAGGTAGAGGCTGCGGTTGCCGCTGTGGCTGTAGGCGCTGCTTGTGGCAGCCGTGCCGTTGCCCGTCCAGCCGTCGGGTAGCGCCGTCCCCTCGAAGCCTTCGCAGTAGGCAAGCCCCAGGTGCGGACCGTCAAGGGTACGGGCCGTCAGGCTTTGTTCTACGCCAGGCAGGGCCTCGCCCTCGCACCTCGGCGTCAGTGTCAGCGTGTATGTGGTGGCAGGCGTAAGTCCCGTGATGCGGAACGGACTGCTCACTCCGTTGAATGTCAGCGCTGTGCCGCCGCCTGAAGGCGTGGCGGTGAGGTCTGCTGTCCCCTCGCCGACACTGCTCCAGTGCAGCGTCATCTCGTCGCTTGCACGGTGGCTCACCCACAAGTCGCTCACCGAGCATCTCTCCACCGACATGGCGTCTATATACACTCTGTTGTTGTCTCTGCTCTGCATGTCGCGCGCCATATAGAACGCCAGGCTCGTATTCGTGCCCTCGTAGCCGCTGAAGTCAATGCTGACCTCCTGCCACACAAAGGCTTCGGCTATCGTCACCGTGTCTATCGTGTCGAAATGGTAGTGCTCGAAAATATCGCTCTCCTGTATGGCTGTGCCCACATATATCTTGGCTCCGGCGTTGTTGGCCGTGATGCGCATCGTCATACGTATGCCCGACGGCGACTGGCTCAGCGGACGTGCAATCACAAACGAACGGTGCAAGCTCGTTCCCCCCTCTCCGCAGGAAATCATCAGCGAGCCTATACCCTCATAGTGCACCTCGCCGCTAATGTGCGCTTTCCATTCCTCGAGGTCGAAGTTCTGGTCCCTCATCCAGCACTCCGGCAGCGTGTCCGTGGTGTTGAAGTCCTCAAAGAGCGGCAGCCCTGTCGGTTGGCAGCCGCTTTGTGCATATACATGGCTGCAGAACGCGGCAAAAATGATTGCCAGCGGCAGAATAAATCGTATACTTGTGTTTCGTAAATTGTGTATCATGTTGAGCATCAGTGAGTATTCTTGTATCCAATCGGTTAATCTTGCCTGCAAATATAATAATTATTTTATAATTTCCATAATAAAATTGAAAATAGCATGCCTGCAGTCGAAATATTGTTCAAGTCAAGGTTTTCATATCACATTCTTCGCTACCGGTAGTGCATATCAACGATACATCAACGATATATCAACGATATTTCAA
>JAZNSV010000140.1:0-18308 GCA_045591485.1 Bacteroidales bacterium
GATGTATCGTTGATATGCACTACCGGACCGCTTGGCGATGTGTGTTTGGGTGCCGGGAGATGTGTTTGGTGGCCGAAAAAGAAAAAACAAAAAATGGCAAAGTTTTTAATAATTATTTAGAAAAAAGTCGTATATTTGCAAATCTGAGGATTGTGGGCAATAATGCCTATTTGATTTATTCTCAGGAGATAAACCAGATAATAAAGAGCACAAAAAGTATGCAGATAGCAATCTCGGGCAACATCGGAGCAGGCAAGACGGAGCTGACCAGGCTATTGTCTCGCCATTATGGCTACCGTGCAGTCTACGGTCCGGCTGAGGAAAATCCGTACCTCAGCAGCTTCTATGAAGACATGCACCGCTGGTCGTTCAACATGGTTGTGCATTCGCTCTACGCCAATGTCAAGCAGCTGATTGAACTGCAGTCGGCTGGCGAGAATTTTGTGCGCGACCGTTCGCTCTACGACGATGCTTGCATCTTCGCCCCCAACCTGAACAGCATGGGTCTGATGTCGACCCGCGACCTCACCACATATACCAAGCTTTTCGAGACCACCTATTCGCTGCTGCCCAAGCCCGACCTGCTGATATACCTGCGTGGCGAGGTGCCCACGCTTATACGCCACATCCAAAAGCGTGGCCGTCAGATGGAAAGCAGTATCCGGCTCGACTACCTGACCAACCTTAACAACCGCTACGAAAACTGGGCGGCAAACTATGAAGGCAAGATGCTTACGGTTGATATCGACGAGTACGACTTCGTTGAGAACCGCGAAGACCTTGGCTTGATAATCAATCGTATAGACGCCGAGTTCAATAGTCTTTTTGCTACAAAAAACACAGCAGAATGAGTGTATTAGCCGTCATACCCGCCCGCTACGCCTCGACGCGTTTCCCCGGCAAGCCTTTGGCTTTGCTCGGCGGCAAGAGCATTGTGGGGCGTGTGTGGACCGCTGTGGCCAGTATGGACTTTGTGGACGAGGCTATAGTGGCCACCGACGACGAGCGCATACTGAACCACATAAACAATATGGCCGGCTATCCGGCGGCCATGATGACTGCTGCCACTCACCACAGCGGCACCGACCGCTGCGGCGAAGTGTTGCAACGCCTTGAGGAACAGGGTGAACACTATGATATCGTAATCAACGTGCAAGGCGACGAGCCTTTTGTGAGCGAGCTGCAGCTGCGCTCCTTGGTCGACTGTCTACGCAATGGCGGAGCCGACATTGCAACCCTCTGCACGCCAATACATACGACAGAAGAACTGCTGTCGCCCAACAATGTGAAGGTGGTGCGTGGCGGAGCAGGGCAGGCCCTCTACTTCAGCCGTCAGCCCATTCCGTATCGCCGCGGCGTGGAACAGGAGAAGTGGCTGGATGGCATGACATACCTCAAGCACGTAGGCATCTATGCCTTCAGGGCCGAGACCCTGAAAGAGGTGTGCCAGCTGCCGCCTGCCGAACTCGAAGACTGCGAGAAGCTGGAGCAGCTGCGTTGGCTCGGCGCGGGCTACCGCATTGACGTGGCTCTCACAGACCACGCCAACATCGGCATCGATACACCCGAAGACCTGGCTGCCGCCGAAGCATGGCTCGACGACATGCAGAAGAACCTACCGTTTTAGACAAAAAATTTATACATTATGAATATTACAGACTTAATCGTTGAATTGTTGGAAAAGGGACAGAAAGTCGAGATTCCGGGCATCGGAACCCTCGACAGCGTGATGCAGAATGCGCACCATGACCCGCAGACCCGCATCTACTATCCCGCCAGCCGCACCATAGCTTTCAGCGAAGAGACCACCGGCGACAGCAGCATCGTCAAAGAGTTGGCCGCGCGCGAATGTATCAGTGAGGATGTGGCCAAACAAATGTGGCTCAACTATATAGATGCCCTGAGCGACAAGATGAAACGCAGCGGCACACATACCTTTGGCCGTTTGGGCACCCTCTCGGGCGACAACAAGATGGGCTACAGCTTCAAGATGACCGAAGGTCTGGTGCTCGACGCCGGCAACAAAGGCGAGGTGCCGATCGAGGAAGTCAAAATATATTCGCACGAGGGCGAGGAAGATCCCTTCGCACAGTTCGAGGTGGAACCTGTCACCTTTACCGACGAGGCCGAGCCCGAGCCGGAGCCTGAGCCCGTTGCCGAGCCCGAGCCGGAGCCCGTTGCCGAGCCCGAGCCTGAACCCGTTGCCGAGCCCGAGCCGGAACCCGTTGCCGAGCCTGAACCGGCACCTGCACCGGAAGCCGAAGAGACCGAGAATTGGAAGGCCGAACTCAAGCAACTGGACGAGATAAGCAAGTCGAAGAAAGAACTGGAGAAGGAAGCCCGCGAAGCCGAAAAAGCCGAGAAAGAACGCCTGAAAGCCGAGAAGAAAGCCGAAGAGGAACGTATACGACTGGAGAAGAAAGCCGAAGAAGAGCGCAAGCGTGTCGAGGAGCAGATTGCCAAAGAACGCGCCGCCGAAGAGAAGCGCGCCGCCGAAGAGAAACGCCGCGCCGAGGAAGAGATGCGCAAGGCCGAGAAGAAGGCCGAAGAGGAGCGTCGCAAAGCCGAGAAGCTGGCAGAGCACAGTCGCCAGAAGGCCGAGAAGGAGGCCGAGAAAGAACGCATAAAAGCCGAGAAGAAAGCCGCAGCGCTTGCGGCCATAGCTGCGCGCGAGCAGGCCAAGGCCGACCTCATGGCCCAAGGCAAGGCCGAGAAGGAAGCTGCACTGCAGGCTGCCATGGCAGAGAAGCAGCGCGCCGAAGCCGAGAAGGAACTGGCCCGCCGCGAGAAAGAGCAGAAGCGCCAGGCCGAGGCCGAGAAGGAGGCCGCCGAGAAGGCTCGCCAGCAGGCCGAGAAAGACCGCGTGAAAGCCGAGAAGGAGGCCGAAAAGGCCCGTCAGAAAACCGAGAAAGACCGCCAGAAGGCCGAGAAGGAGTCGGAGAAAGAACGTCTGAAAGCCGAGAAGGAGGCACAGAAGCAGGCCAAGAAGAACAAAGAATTGGCCGACGAATTGATGCCCATAGCGCCTTCGGCCGCAGAGAAGAAGGACGACGACGGCCGCCGCAAACGCAAGGCATGGCCTATAGTGCTCGTGCTGCTGCTCCTGCTGGGCCTTGGCGCCGGTGCCTACATGCTCCTGACCCGCAACGACATAGCCGGCGGCACTCAGGTTGCCAGCACCGACACAGGTCGCAAGCATCTGGATGTCGGCAATGTGAACAGCCTGACCTTCAATACCGATATGCTCAGCTACAGCCATCGTGACATCGTGCGCAATAGCGACATGGTCTGCCGCTTCATGGACGAATACATCAGCACCTTCCTGAAAGAGCGCAACTACAGCAACGCCAAGGTGCCGATGATGGACCGTGTGCGCCAGTACAGCACCGACCGTCTGAACGAGCTGATGGGCGACCGCTTTGCGGTGCAGCGCCTGATACCGTACGACGATTACGTGTACAAATACAACGAGAAGTGGCTCGGCGTCTGCTATGCCGACACAGTGCGCCACACCGTGCAGGGCGAGCTGCTGAACTACCGCGCGCTGGACGACATGCTCTACGGCATGGTCGACGAGCTGGGTCTGCAACCCGACGGCACCGGCAAGAAGACCGCCGCCGAGGTGCAGCAGGTGAAGGCCACCGAGAAGAAGGCCGCCGCCAAGAAACCCGCTGCCAAACAGCCCACCGAGTCGCCGGTGTACGTCTACGTGGAGAAGGGCAGCAAGCAGGGCTACGACCTCATTGCCGGCTTCTACCTGAACAAGGCCACCGCCGCCAAGCAGACCGCCCGCCTGCACGAGCTTGGATGCGACGCCTACATCATCGAGTTCAACGACCTCTACTATGTCAGCATGGGCAGTGCCAGCAGCCAGACATCGGCCGACGCATTGCTGAAGCACATCAAGAGCTGGTACGACGGCGATGTGGTGATAAAGAAATGGTGATCAGTGATCAGTGATTAGTGATTAGAGTATGGGGCACCACAAACTGCAACGCTTCGCCGAGAATCTGACATTTCCCAACCTGTTCCAGGTAGGCTTCGAGCAACTGGAACAGGAAGGGTTTGCCCTGAAGGGACACTGGAAGGAGCACTTCGGCAACAGCAACCCCATCACGCTGGAGTTGGGCTGCGGCAAGGGCGACTACACCCTGGCCCTGGCCCGCATACATCCGGAGCGCAACTATATCGGCGTCGACATCAAAGGTGCACGCCTGTGGCGCGGAGCCAAGACTGCCGTGGAGGAGCCGCTGGGCAATGTGGCGTTCATACGCACGAGGATAGAGCTTATCGACCGATTCTTCGCCGAGGGCGAGGTCGACGAGATATGGATCACCTTCTGCGACCCGCAGCCGAAGAAGCCCAACAAACGCCTTACGGCACCGCGCTTCCTCGACACCTACAGCCGGTTCCTTGCACCGCATAGCGTGATGCACCTGAAGACCGACAGCCAGGAGCTGTACGACTACACGCTCAACGAGGTGCTGCCGACGCGCGATGTGGAAATTGTGGCCAGCACCAACGACCTGTACAGCGAAGAACGAGTGCTACCCACTACCCACTACCCACTACCCACTATTCTCGCCGAAGCGAGAATGACGCAGACCTTCTACGAGCGTATGTTCCTCGCCGAGGGCAAGCCCATCACCTACATACAATGGAAAAACAATTAAACTAAACAATAAAGTTATAAACAAATAAACAAATCATCGTTATGTCAGGACACAACAAATGGTCTAAAATCAAGAGAGCCAAAGGCGCAGCCGATGCCAAGCGCTCGAAACAGTGGAGCAACATTCTGAAACAAGTAACCATCGCCGTGCGCGAAGGCGGTGCCGACCCCGACAGCAACCCCCGTCTGCGTCTGCTCATCCAGAACGCCCGCGGCTGCAACATGCCCAAAGACACCCTGCAGCGCTCAATCAACAAGGCCAACGACAAGGATGCTGCCCAGATGA
Source organism: Bacteroidales bacterium (assembly GCA_045591485.1). GTDB lineage: Bacteria > Bacteroidota > Bacteroidia > Bacteroidales > P3 > Colimorpha. The sequence goes on from JAZNSV010000140.1 coordinate 4,959, forward strand.
TGGAGCTCACCTTCGAGTGCCATGTCAACCACGGCATCGCTCTCTTCATCGAGGCCCTCTCGGACAACAACAACCGTACCGTTGCCAACGTGAAGAGCATCATGAACAAGAACGGCGGCACCCTTGAGACCAATGGTAGCCTGGCATTCCTGTTCACCCGCAAGGGCGTCTTCGTGGTACCCCGCAAGCCCGAGATGGATGTTGAGGAGCTTGAAATGGAACTCATCGACGGCGGCCTGGAAGAGATGGAGGTCGACGACGAGTACCTGACCCTCTACACCGCCTACGAGGACTTCGGCAACATGGTGAAGATGCTGGAGCAGAAAGGCATCGAGGTGGAAAGCGCCGAGCTGCAGCGCATCCCCAACACCCTGCGTCAGGTGGACGCCGACACCATCCGCAAGGTGATGAAGATTATAGGCATCCTGGAAGAGGACGAGGACGTCACCAATGTCTACCACGACATGGAGATCCCCGACGACTTCGAGGAGGAGTGATCAGAGCTGAAAGCTGTGAGTTTTAAGTTTTAAGTGGCTACGCAGCCCATGTGCGTTCGCCACTTAAAACTTACAACTTAAAACTTAAAGCCTAAACGATGAAATTATTTCTCGTTCCGACCCCGGTAGGGAACCTCGGCGACATGACATACCGTGGCGTAGAGGTTCTCAAGTCGGTAGACCTTATACTGGCCGAAGACACACGTACATCGCGTGTGTTGCTGCAGCATTATGGCATCGACACGCCGTTGCAGAGCTACCACATCTTCAACGAGCATCAGACGGTGGCCGGGCTGGTGGATCGGCTGCAGAGCGGCACCACCATAGCCGTGGTGACGGATGCCGGCACACCCGGCATCAGCGACCCGGGGTTCCTGCTGGTGCGCGAAGCCATCAAAGCAGGAATCGATGTGGAATGTCTGCCCGGTGCGACTGCCTTTGTGCCGGCGCTGATAGACAGCGGACTTCCATGCGACAGGTTCACCTTCCTGGGATTTCTGCCACACAAGAAAGGCCGACAGACAGCCATCAAGGCACTGGCCGACGAGGAGCGCACGATGGTGGTGTACGAAAGCCCCTACAGGCTGGTGAAACTGCTCGAGGAGCTGCGTGAAGTGCTCGGCGAAGAACGTCAGGTGTCGGTGAGCCGTGAAATCAGCAAGCTGCATGCCGAGACAGTGCGAGGTTCTGTCGGCGAGGTGCTCGCACATTTTGGCACCAAGGAAGTCAAGGGCGAGATTGTAGTAATCATTTCAGGTAAAGGATAATGCCTATCGAAGTGTTCATCTTCAGGTTGGCCTGCGCGCTTGTCGCGGGCATGGCCATTGGGGTGCAACGAGAGTTGCGTCAGCATCAGGCAGGCCTCACCACCAACGCACTTGTGTCTGTGGGAGCCTGCATATTCATTCTTATAAGCGAAAGCGTCATTATGGGTGCCATAGCCAAAGGCGGCCCAGTGAACAACGACAATCTGCGAGTGCTGAGCCAGGTGGTCACCGGCATCGGCTTCCTCGGCGCAGGCGTCATTATGAAGAATGGCCTGACCATCCACGGCCTTACTTCGGCGGCCACCATCTGGTGTTCGGCCGCGGTGGGCTGTCTGTGCGGCTACGGCATGTGGCGCGAGGCCCTCATCGCCGTAGGCACCATACTGCTCATCAATTGGGGACTCAAGAGCATTGAAATCTACTTCAAAAAGAAACTCGGCAAAGACGACGAATAGAAACACAAAAAACACTATTATGAAAATAGCAATACGCAGTCTTATTTTAGCGGCATTGGTATCCATACCGGTTATTGCATTGTCGCAGAGCGAAAGCTATACTGTAGCAGATGGCTATGCCACAAACTGGCGCGTACCTATGTGCGGCTCTGATGTTTTAATGGAGCAACACGTGCAGATCATCTACGACGAATCCGTAGTGGGTCTGCTCAGCGGCAACGAGATTACCGGTCTCACATTCTATGTAAGCAGCGGTTTCAGCGATGTGGGCGACGCCGTGATTACCCTTGGTACCACCACCGCCGGCAACATGAACAACGACCAGTGGGTCAGCATGAGCAACACTGCGGTTGTATATTCTGGCGAGATGGAACAGGCCTACTCGCAGATGACCGTTACTTTCACACAGCCCTACACTTATAGCGGAGGCAACCTCGTTGTCGACATCAACTACGATTGGGCGTGCTGCACCAGTGCTTCGGTAGCGTGGCTCGGTGTCAACACCACCGACAAAGTATCGGCTTTCGACGCATATTATGAAGGTGCGCCGCAATACACATACACCTTTCTGCCGAAAACAACCTTCACCTATTCGGCCAGCTCGTGCCTGCCAGCCAACAACTTTGCGGTAGCTTCACTCGACACCGCCGCCGTCAGCCTCAGCTGGATTTCATCGCCCACGGCTGTGAGCTATAATGTCACCATTGGCGACAGCACCTACAACACCACAGAGACAACTCTCTCTGTCGAGGGGCTGACGCCTGGCACGCTCTACAGCGCAAGCCTCCAAGCCGTTTGCGAAGATGAAGCCTTAAGCCAGGCCCGTTCTGTCAGCTTCCGCACCCCGCTGGCACCGGTCGCCGTACCTTATACCACAGGCTTTGAGCCCGACGACGACAACGCGATGTGGCAGATGCTCAACGGAGCTTCGGCATGGGGCATGAGCAATGCCATCAGCAGCACCGGCAGCCAAGCCCTCTATACCTCGGGCGACAACGGCGTCAGCGTGGGTTGCCAGCCCAGCGATGGCGAGTCCTACTCCTTTGCCGTCCGCTCCATTTACATCGAGAGCGCAGGACAATATCGCCTCGACTACAACTGGTGCCCCAACACGACGGTCGTATACGACTATGGTCGAGCCTATATCGCTCCAGTAGGTGCTTCGATTGAAGCCAACGTGCAACCTGGCGGCAATTCGGCTGAAAGCTACACTCCTGACGGCTGGGTAAACGCCGGCCGCACACCTATGACTTACGCGTACAATGAGTCTGGATGGTTGAGCGACAGTTGCATTTTTAACATCAACAGTTCAGACACCATCATCAACCTCGTCTTTCTTTGGTACAATGGCTCTAATTCTGACCCCAACAACGGTATGGCCATAGACAATGTGAGCCTGGTCAAGCTGCCGTGCGCCACCATTACAGGCCTCACCCTCGACACCACCACGGCCAACAGCGCCACGTTCCATTGGGACAATACACACTACACCTATGAGCTCGAAGCCCGCCTGGGCGACAGTGTCTGCGCCAGCATCTCCGTCAACGGCGAGACCACCGGCACCCTCACCGGCCTCAACATAGACAACGACTACGAAGTTTACCTGCGCGGCGTCTGCGACGGCGAAGAGGAAGGCTACACCGAATGGCACGGTCCTGTCATAACCCACATCGGCTACTGCGAACCATCGCCCATGCGGGTCGACGGCCAGGGCATCATCGAGGTGACCTATGGCAGCCGCATGAGCGTCAACAACACGCAGCACCCGACCGAGGCGCCCTTCTACGGCGACTACCACACCATGGTGGGCGTGGCCTCGCCGGGCGACACACTGCAGGTGGACATCACCTATAGTACTCGCTTCGCCTCCGGTGCCGTCTACACCTATGGCACCATCATCTGGGTCGACTGGAACCGTGACCTCGAGTTCAGCCCCTTCGAAGTGGTGTATGTTGGCGAGAGCGACACTACCGACCCGAGCGTGCTGCACGCTTCGTTCAATATCCCCACCAGCGCTCCCACAGGACTCTACCGCATGCGCATCGCCGGTGCTTCGTCTGGCTTCGACAATTATATCACCTCCATCAGCGCCGCCGCAGGTGCCGATCCCTGCTTCAGCTTCAACTGGGCTGTGGCTCACGACTACTCGCTGCGCATCGCAATGCCATCGTCCTGCCCGAATGCGGACAGCGCCTGGGTTGTAGAGACCACGGCCACCACCGCCACCATAGCGTGGACACCCGTGGCCGACAGCGGAGCCACCTACACCATACTCTTGGGCAGCGACACCGTGGCCACCGGCCTGACCGATACCGAATACACTGTCGACAATCTGCACGGCAACACATATTATACCTTCATCGTCGCCACCGACTGCGTCGACAGCACTTTCTCATTCGGCACTTACGTGCAGGCATTGACCGACTGCGGCATCGTCGACGAGCTGCCGTGGAGCGAAGACTTCTCCTCGCCCGACGCCTTGCGCTGCTGGACAATGCACGATCTCGACGGCGTCTTCACATCCAACTGGTACCGCAGTTCGCTGGGCGAGGTGCGCTCCAACTTCTGCGACAACGGTCCGGCCAACGCATGGCTCGTCACACCGGCTCTGGCTTTGCCCGAGGGCGACGGCAATGTGACTCTGAGTTGGGACGCTTACGGCCAGACATCGGTGAGCACGCTTAGCGGCGAGGTGCACACGGCCCACATGACGGTGCTCCTTTCTGCCACTGGCAACGCAGCGGCCGACTTCACCGATACCCTTGCCTTCGCCGACCTGCCGCTCACCCAGAACCACTACTCTGTGGCTCTTGACGCCTACGCCGGCGATACGGTATACATTGCCTTCGTCCACGACAGTTACTTCGACCAAGGCCCCGTGGTGGACAATGTGTCTGTTGCAGGTGGCAGTGTCTGCGCTGCTCCCACGACGCTACGCGTCACCGAGGCCACTACCAACTCGATCTCCATTGCTTACAATGCAATGCCTGAAACCTACTATGCCCTCGTGCTCAGCACCGGCGACGCGGTGGTCGACTCTGTGGGCGTCAGCACCGGCACCTATACATTCGTCAACCTGACCCCCGCCACAGCCTACACCGTACAGGTCTATACCGAATGCGGCGAGACGCTGCTTCCGGCCACGCCTGTCACCGCCCTGACAGCCATGCCTGTCGAAGAATTGCCCTACAGCACCGGCTTCGACAGTGTGACGGATGGTGAATGGACCACTGCTCGCGGCAACTACGGTTGGTTTATAGGCTCCGACACCGCTGCAGGCGGTACCCATTCGCTCTACATCAGTGCCGACAGCGGAGCCACACGCGGCTACACCGTCGGAGCGATGCCGAGCAACTATGCCTACAAGACCTTCCATGTCCCTGCCGGCCAATACAGCGTCAGCTACGACTGGCTGGGCGAAGGCTCCATGCGCACAGCCTATATGCGAGTCTTCCTGGTTCCGGATGGTGCGCTGCTTGTCGACGGACTCTCGGTTGGTATCGGCGAGACAGTGACCCCTGCCGGTTGGGTCGACCTCTCCGACGGACCGCTCTATGGCAGTACCGAATGGGAAACAGTCTACCGCACCTTCGGCATCGAGACAGAAGGCGACTATAGCCTTGTCTTCTACTGGGTCAACGGCGCCAGTGGCACCGCCACCACCGCCGCCGCTGTCGACAATGTGGTCTTCTCGCCCCTCACCTGCCAAGCCCCGACCGATCTTGCCTTCTCCGACATCACGTCTGATGCCGTCAGCCTCAGCTGGACATCGGATGCCGATGCATGGCTTGTGAGCATCGATGGAGGTGCATGGCAGCAGGTCGACACTACCTACTACACCGCCAGCGGCCTCAGCGCCGCTACGCTCCACACCTTCACCGTCCGCTCGCTCTGCGGAGCCGGCGACACCAGCTATGCCCTCGACGGCAGCTTCCGTACCAACTGCACCGACAGTCATATCCCGTGGATAGAGAACTTCGACACTATGACCACTACGGCTACCGCCAGCCCCATGGACTGCTGGAACATACTCGGACAGGGCTTCGTCAATGCCGTGCCGTTCACCGGACATGGCCAGGTTCTGCAGTTCACGCCGAACATGACTTCGGCTCCCATCATCGCAGTTCTGCCGGCATTCGACACCGCACTGACCGAACTGCAACTGAGCTACCGCCATGCTCCGGAACAGATATTCTCCGGCACCTTCAGTGTGGGCTATATCACCAATGTGGCCGACAGCACGACCTTCAATGCCATCATAAGCTACAGCGGTGCCGAGCTCTATAGTGAGGAAATCACTTTCTTGGCCGACACCCTCGGCTTCGCCGACGCGCCTGCCGACGCCCGCATCGCCTTCCGCTACGACTATCCCGGCCGCCTCGGTCTCGTCGACTGGTTCTGGCTGATAGACGATGTCGTTGTGTCGCTGCCCGATATGACAACCTACTATAGCGTCACCCTCAGTAGCGAAGACTCCGAGAGTGGCAGCGTAGAACCTGCCGGCACCACGCTTGTGGCCGAAGGCACCACCTTCACAGCCACAGCCATCCCGGCCGAGGGCTTCATCTTCTCGCATTGGTCGGCGGCCGACGGCAGCGACGTGAGCAGCAGCGAGGTGTACACGTTCACTGTGAGCGCCGACGTCAGCCTCACAGCCCACTTCATCCCCTTAGACGGCATCGCCAATGTCGACGATAGCAGGGTGAGTGTCTATCCGAGTCTTGCAACCGACAATATCACAGTGACTGCAGAGGATGTAAGCCGTGTGCAAATCCTTGATGCCACCGGTCGGGTGCTGACAGAAGGCACTGCATCCGGTCGCTACGACATCCGCTCCTTGGCGGCAGGCAGTTATCTGGTGCGAGTCGTCGGCTCTGATGGTAGTGTGGCTATACGTCGTATTGTAAAGATGTAGCTGTATACTCTTACGCAGATGAGTCGGATCCACTCTGGGTTTGCTGTAGGCTGGCCCAGAGTGGATTGTTTATGTATGGAACTGACATTTTGTCAGTCTTGTGTCGCTTGGCATATTTATTGAATATATAGCGGCATAAGAAAATAAAAAAATCAAGATATGGAAGGCAAATTGAACGTACAGACCGAGAATATATTTCCGGTCATCAAGAAGTTCCTCTATTCGGACCACGAGATTTTCCTGCGCGAGCTTATCAGCAATGCTGTCGACGCCACGCAGAAGCTTAAGACGCTGAGCACCCGCGGCGAGTTCAAGGGCGAGTTGGGCGACCTCACCATCGACGTGAAGCTCGACCCAAAGAAGAAGACCCTCACCGTCAGCGACCGCGGCATCGGCATGACGGCCGACGAGGTGGAGAAGTACATCAACCAGATAGCCTTCAGCGGCGTCACCGACTTCATGGAGAAGTACAAGGACAGCCACGAGCAGTTGATTGGGCATTTTGGTTTAGGTTTTTACTCGGCCTTTATGGTCAGTGACAAGGTGGAAATCTTCACCAAGAGCTGGAAGGACGAGCCCGCTCAGCACTGGTCGTGCGAGGGCAATCCGGAGTTCACGATGGAGGAGGACAAGAAGCACACCGACCGCGGCACCGACATTGTGCTGCACATCGCCGACGACTGCAAGGAGTTCCTCGAGGAGGGCACTGTGCTGCAGCTGCTGAAGAAATACTGCCGTTTCATGCCCGTGGCCATCCGCTTCGGCGAGGAGAGCGTGTGGGTGGACAGCGAGACGGAGTGCGACAAGGACGGCAAGCCCAAGCGTGTGGAGAAGAAGCAGCCCCGCATCATCAACGACCCCGACCCGGCGTGGAAGAAATCGCCCTCGTCGCTTACCGACGAAGACTATAAGAAGTTCTACCACGAGCTGTTCCCGATGAACTTCGAGGAGCCGCTGTTCCAGATACACCTCAACGTGGACTACCCCTTCAACCTGACGGGTATCCTCTACTTCCCCAAGGTGCGCAAGACCATCGACCCCAACCGCAACAAGATACAGCTCTACTGCAACCAGGTCTTCGTCACCGACCAGGTCGAGGGCGTGGTGCCCGACTACCTGATGCTGCTGCACGGCGTGCTCGACTCGCCGGACATCCCGCTGAACGTCAGCCGCAGCTACCTGCAGAGCGACGGCAACGTGAAGAAGATATCGCAGCACATCAGCAAGAAGGTGGCCGACAAGCTGGAAGAGATGAGCAAAGCAAAAGTGGAAAGTGGAAAACAGAAAGAGGAAAGTGATGCTACGCAGGAGGCGGCAGCCAACTCTCAACTCTCAACTCTCAACTCTCAACTCGAAGAAAAGTGGGACGACATCAAAATCTTCGTCCAGTACGGTATGCTGACGGATGAAAAATTCTGCGAGCGCGCCATGAAGTTCTACCTGCTCAAGGGTGTGGACGGCACGTATTACACTTTGGATTCCTACCGCGAGAAAATCAAAGCCCTGCAGACCGACAAGGACAAGACCGTCTGCTACCTCTACGCCAGCGACGCCGAGGAGGAGCACACCTACATCGAGAAAGCCAAGGCCAAAGGCTACGACGTGCTGCTGATGGACTCGCCCCTGGAGAGCCACTTCATCAACCTGCTGGAGCAGAAACTGGAGAAGAGCCGCTTCGTCCGCGTGGACAGCGACACCGTCGAAAAGCTCATCCCCCATGACGACGCCATCCCCGAGAAGCTCAGCAAGGAGGAGAAGGAGAAGCTGCAACCCATCATCGAGGGCGAGATAGACAAGCAGTGCTTCACCGTGCAGCTGGAGAGCCTCGAGGAAAGCGACGCGCCGATGCAGGTGACGCAGAGCGAGTTCATGCGCCGCTACCGCGAGATGGCGCAGACCTCCGGCGGCGGCATGGGCTTCTACGGCGAGCTGCCGGAGAGCTACAACCTCGTCGTCAACATCAACCACCCGCTCATCAGCCGCGTGCTGAACGAGACCGACGCGGAGAAGCAGAAAGAGCTCGTCCACCAGCTCACAGACCTGGCCCTGCTGGCCAACGGCCTGCTTAAAGGCGAAGCCCTCAGCAAGTTCCTCCAGCGCTCGGTGCAGATGATTTGACCAGCCCCTCCGGGAACGCAGGCGTCCCGCCTGCATTATGGTACGAGGCGTCCTGCCTGCATCCGGGTACGCAGGCGTCTCGCCTGCATCAGAGTACGCAGGTGTCCCGCCTACATCCAGGTACGCAGGCGTCCCGCCTGCAATAACACCAAGAATTGCCGCGAATTGACCATATAATTAATGGCAAATTCGCGGCAATTCATGTTTTACAAACGCACCCACACAATAATTTCCGCCATATCGCGTTATACAAACAAAAGGAGGACAGAATTATGACCGCAACACAGCAAGTAGCCATGAACACCGAACTCTGGCAGAGCATTGGAGCCATTGCCGACAGCGACTATTTCATGCGTCGCCTGACACGCTATGCCAAGCGCTTGGCCAAAGAGAAAGCCGACGACCCCACGCTGATGACCAAAGAGGAGTTTTTCGCCCGCGTCGACGAAAGCCGCGAGCAGATACGCCGTGGTGAAGGTATTCGTTTCTCGAACCGTGAGGAAATGAACAATTGGCTTAACTCCCTCTGACCATGTACGACATTATCTTCTCACCTCGTGCCCAAGCCGACATAGCGAAGTTAAAAAGAGACGAGCCCATCGCCCACAAGAAAGTGGTAAAACTTGTGAACGAGTTAATGGACCATCCCTGCACCGGTACTGGAAAGCCGGAGCCTCTCGCTGGCGACCGTGCAGGCCAGTGGAGTCGCCGCATTACACAAAAACATCGGCTCATATATGAAATCTTCGACACAGAAGTACATGTAGACCTACGGCCACTACGAGGACAAATAGCCCAGTATCAGCACAATATTATTTAACATTTCGCGTTATATCAACAAAATACAAGAATATGTCGTACACGCAAATAGCACAGTTGGAACTGCTGAATGCCCTGAAAAGCATCACCTCCGAGGCTGACCTGAACGAGTTCAAGGATTTGGTGGCGCATTTCTTCGCCGCCAAGGCACAGAAAGAGATTGATGCCTTGTGGGACAACGGCACCATAAACGAGGAGACCATCAACCAATGGGGCGCAGAGCACATGCGCACCCCCTATCGTTATGCGTCGAATCGTACTTGACACCAACTGCCTCCTGCAGGCGCTGCCCACCAACAGCCCGTACCACAAGATATGGTCGGGCGTGCTGTGTGGCGAAATCTCCCTTTGCGTCAACACCGACATACTGATTGAATACGAAGAAATTCTTGCGCAGAAGACCACCAAGGAGATAGCTCACAATGTGGTGGAGGCCATAGCCCGGCTGCACACAACGGAATTTCAAGAGACATATATCCATTTCGGGTTGATAGAGCAGGATGTCGACGACAATAAATTCGTCGATTGCGCTGTCGCCGCCGATGCCGAGTACATCGTCACCAACGACGCCCATTTCAACGTCCTCAAACAGATAGACTGGCCAAAGGTCTGTATTCTTACAATAGGTGAATTCACTGCACAACTATAGTTGCACACGGTTATTTTCCCTGTAAATACTCGGAGAATATTTCATCATCAAAATATTCTCCCTACAAATAAAAGGAGAACCTCGCACCACAACAATATTCTCCGCATAAATAAAGGGAGAATATTGCACCATTACAAAATTCTCCTTACAAATAATCGGAGAATAAAATCACCCACGCCAGCCCCGTTTCATTTCTGTTTCATACCACCGCAACCCAGCGAACACTCCTTCCACACCGTCCCGTATGTTGTCGTGCCACGGCAACCCCTTTTCGCGTAAGTTGCGGCACCGCCGCAAACGTTTTGAACAGAAATGAGGCTTCTCCGTTATCAAGGCATCCAGTTGTCTTCGTATCGAATAACGGCTCCAAGGATTCCACCAGATGTGCCTTCTATCCATTCGGATACATAGACACGTGCATATTTACAGAAATGGCCGGATTGGGCGGTGCCTTCGAATTTCACTACATAGCCTTTTCCCGGAGTGATTGAGATCCTATCCGTCCATCCTGAGTTTGGGACTTTTTTTATTCCACCTAACCCGCTTACTTTTCCGACGGATGCAATGTTCATTGACGCTTGAGGAGTTCCGTCATAGTAAATAAATGGGTGGTCATGTCCAGCAACAGACCCATGAAACAAGTAAAGATTATTACTACCATCAATTGCTAATGCAACGACACCTCTGCTATAATAAACTGGTTCGTAACAATTACTGCCATATGGACATGTCCATTGCATGTCATCAATGTTGCATAAAAGAATAACATCACCTCCATTACTTGCATTTCTCATTCTCATCTCTATCCCCTCAATGTCATCTTCTTTTTCGCATGATGTCGTCAGACCTAATGCCGCGACGCAAAAGAGCATCGCAAATACTTTCAACATTTTCTTCATGTTGTCATTGCGCAGATATGCCGCTGCGTCCCCCGGCTCAAGTGCTCTTCCGCGCCCCATCGAGCAATTACAATGTAAACAAGAAGCGTGGCGCTGCACACCATTCCTCTAGTGACGGTCGTAGGAAAAACCTTGAAAATGCGGAATTGATAAACAGCCCACGCTAAACACGCGAACCGCTACACTCCCCTTGCATTTTCAATGAAAGATTTCCTACGTCTTCACTAGCAAGTCGGCATAACGCTTCGACGATTTCCTTATGAAATCGACTGCAAAGATACGCACTTTTTCCGACGCGGCCAAATTTATTTTTCCCCGCCCGATTAAAAACAAAACTCCCCCGCCAGGGGCTGGCAGGGGAGTTCGTATTATTCTATGTCTTTTATTACAATTCTTCAATATCTTCAGCCGACAGCCCTGTAATCTCCGAGATGTCTGTCACATTATAGCCTTTGGTCTTCATTAGACGGGCGGTTTGCTCGAGGTTTTTGGTGGTGGTGGCCTCAACAATGACCGCCTCGTTTTTCTCCCATGCTTCCCAATCCGTCTCATTCAGGTAATTTGCCACCTGCACGCGCAGAGGGTGAAGGTCTTCCTGTATCACTTTCCACACCTCGCTCGGCTTTATCTGATAGTAGTCGTGCACGAGCACATGGCGCATCCTTGTGATGGATTTCCACGGGGTATCGGGATGCTGGCGGCAGAAAGCATGCGTCAGCTTGTAGGCGGCTTCACCAATAATTTCAATGTTTTTCACAATGCCGTAGTAAACCAAACTGTCGGCACTCATATCATCCAATGACTTTCCGTCTGCAAAAGCAAGGGTGCGGTCGATTGACTCCAGGATATGTTCCAGGCGGTCGCGGTCTCTAACGGGCTCTCTCATATATCAGTTTTCTGTCTTGGTTTACGCTTTCTTTTATCCGTGGCCGAAGAGTTCCTTCCTCCACAAGATCAACAGGGCGGCCGAGTATATCCTCCAGCTCGCACATCATGGCGGCGTGTTTCAACAAGCTTACGCCATCCCCGTCATATTGTACAAGCAGATCCACATCGCTCAAAGGGTTTTCCTCTCCACGGGCATACGAGCCAAAAAGCCAAGCCTTCAAAACAGGCTGTGTCTTGAAATAGTCGGCCAAAACGGTATGCATCATAGGTATGCTCATGAGGGTTGTTTTTTGTTTGTTTCGATGTGCAAAGATACGCACTTTTTCCGACGTGGCCAAATTTATTTTGCCAGTTCGCGGAATTGTCGTATTTTTGCAGCCCGAAAAATATACAACCGATGAAACAAACCATTCTCACCCTGGCTGCGGCGGCCATGCTCTTCGCCGCCTGCGGCACCAAACAGGAGAACAACGCCAACGAAGAACAAACACAGAACAACATCACCACTATGGAATTCAGGAATGTGAACGAGCGCGTCAACATGGGCGCCAAGCTGTATGTCACGCCGCAGCCGGCGCTGATGATCGCCACCTACGACGCCGAGGGCAACCCCGACGTGATGATGGCCGCCTGGGGTGGCCAGTACGAGGGCAACCAAGTCTGCTTCCAGCTCAGCAGCCACAAGACCACCGACAACCTGCGCCTCAACAAGGCCTTCACCCTCAGCTATGCCGACGCCCGCACGGTGGCCGAGAGCGACTACTTCGGCATCGCCAGCGGCCGCGACGTGAAGGACAAGGTGGCCCATGTGGGCTTCCACTGCACCAAGAGCCAGAACGTCAACGCCCCCATCATCGACGAGTACCCGCTGGCTATGGAGTGCAAGGTGGTGGAGCTCATAGAGCGTGAGAACGACGGCGCCTTCGTCGTGGGCGAAATCGTCAACGCCGTGGCCGACCCCGCCATCCTCACCGACGGCAAGATCGACATCAAGAAGCTCAACCCGCTGGTGTGGGACGGCTCGAGCCTCAACTACTTCACCATCGCCGACAGCGTGGGCAAGGCCTGGAACAGCGGCATGAAGCTGAAATAAACCCACTATACTCCAACACTTCAAGAAGGCTTTCTGCAATAGCAGGGAGCCTTCTTCGTTACTGAATTCAAGTTATAAACGCAACACCAAGGGAGTAAAATGTTGACCTAATTGCTGGTGCAAATATAGCAAAAACATTTCATAAGGAGATCTGAAGCCGAATCTTTTTCTTGGACGGTGATTGATGAGGTTGCAGGCACGCTGCACGTCGTCCTGCGAGAGGCTGTCGAAAGAGGAACCTTTCTTGAAA
>JAZNSV010000141.1:0-18697 GCA_045591485.1 Bacteroidales bacterium
CAAGTACCCCTACAAGTACCCCCACAAGTACCCCCACAAGTTCACTGATAAATAACTTAAATCCAAATAGTAAATTCTATACAAGTAACGATATGATAATTGAACTTATACTTGCAATAGGGGACGAGGAGTTGGGCATAAAACAGATAATGGAAAACAAAGGGCTAAAGGATCGCAAGAATTTCATTGACTATCATCTTGAGCCTGCTATGAAGGAGAAGTTTGTACGCAGAAAATACCCCGACCGGCCAAACCACCCCCGACAAAAATATCTGCTCACGGTAAAGGGCGTAGCATTATATAATGAATTAACAAAAGGAGAATAACATTATGCCGTACTTCAACGAAAAGCAGTTGGAAGAATCGATTATAGCCCTGTTGCAGGAACAGGGGTACGAACACGTGAAAGGCGAAGCGATTGAGCGCGACCTTGACGAGGTAGTGCTGCGCGACGACCTGCGGACATATCTGCGCAACCGCTACAGTAGCGACGGCATCACCGACACCGAAGTGGAGGCCGCCATACGCGTCATCGTGCAGAAGCAGGGTCTGTCACTCTACGAGGAGAACCGGCACACGCTGAGTCTGCTGATGGACGGATTTTCGCTGAAACGCGAGGACGCTTCGAAACAGAACCTATACATCTACCCCATCGCCTACGACGAGAAGAACCTGCGTCACAACATCTTCAAGGTGGTGAACCAATTCGACATCGTCGAAGGCGAGCACCGAATCCCCGACGCCATCGTCTTCGTCAACGGCCTGCCCGTGGTGGTCTTCGAGTTCAAGAATGCCCTGAAGCAGAACACCACCATCGAGGATGCCTACAAGCAGCTCACCATCCGCTACCGCCGCGATATTCCCTCGCTGTTCAAATACACGGCCTTCATCGTCATCTCCGACGGAGTCAACAACAAGTTTGGTACGCTCTATACGCCCTACGAGTTCTTCTACGCCTGGCGCAAAGTGAATGCCAAGGACAAGGCGGGCGACGGCATCAGCTCGCTGCGGACTATGATTGCGGGTCTGATGCGCAAAGACCGCCTCATCGACGTTATACGCAATTTCGTCTATTTCCCCGACACTTCCAAGAACGAGCAGAAGTTCATCTGCCGCTATCCGCAGTATTTTGCTGCCCGTGCCTTGTACCAGAACATACTCAACCACAGCAAACTCAACCCCGGCGGCGATGGCAAGGGAGGCACCTACTTCGGTGCCACAGGCTGCGGCAAGTCGCTGACAATGTTGTTCCTCTCGCGCCTGCTGATGAAGAGCAAAGCCCTGTGCAGCCCCACCATCATCCTTATCACCGACCGCACCGACTTGGACGACCAGCTGTCGCGCCTACTGCTGAATGCCAAGCAGTTTGTGGGCGACAACACGATAGAGCAGGTGGAGAGCCGCGACGACCTGCGACAGAAACTGCAGGGGCGCACCAGCGGCGGCGTGTTCCTGACGACGATACAAAAATTCTCCAAAGACATCAACCTGCTCTCCAACCGTGCCAACATCATCTGCATCAGCGACGAGGCCCATCGCACACAGACAAGCCTCGACGAGAAAATAGAGATAACCGACAAGGGCGTCCGCCGCTCGTATGGCTTTGCCAAATACCTGCGCGACTCGTTGCCCAACGCCACCTACGTCGGCTTCACCGGCACACCCATCGACGCCACGCTGGATGTCTTTGGCGGCATCGTGGACGAATACTCGATGATTGAAGCCGTGAACGACGGCATCACCAAGACCATTATGTACGAGGGGCGCGCCTCGCACGTGTTTGCCGACAGCGAGCTGGTCAAGCAAATCGAAGCCTACTACGACAAATGTGCCGAAGAAGGCTCGACGGACTATCAGATAGAGGAAAGCAAGCGGGCGATGACGCAGATGAGCGTGCTGCTGAGCAGTCCCGACCTGATACACCGTCTGGCTGTGGATTTCGTCCAGCACTACGAGCGGAGAGTTGAGGAAGGCAGCACCGTGAAAGGCAAAGCGATGATTGTCTGTGCCACACGCGAAATAGGCTATGCCATATACAAGGAGATAATCGCCTTGCGACCCGAATGGGCAGAGAAGAAAATATGCAGTGACGGCGAGCAGCTGACGAAAGAAGAGGCCGAAAAGATAAAGCCCATCGAGAAAATCAAGATGGTGTTCATCCGCCAGAAAGACGACGACCCCGAACTGTACAACCTGCTTGGCACCGACGAAGAACGCAAGCGGCTCGACCTGCAGTTCAAAGAAGCCAAGTCGAACTTCAAGATAGCCATCGTGGTGGATATGTGGATAACGGGCTTCGACGTGCCCTGTCTGGACACTATGTACTGCTACAAACCGCTGCAGATGCACACGCTGATTCAAACCGTCAGCCGTGTGAACCGCAACTATCCAGGCAAAGACAAGGGCCTGATAGTGGACTACTTGGGCATAAAGAAGAAATTCAACCAGGCAATGAAGCGCTACGCCAACGGCGGACAGAACGAGACGCCCGTCGAAACCATCGACAACGCCGTCAAGCTGTTCAAGGACGAGCTCGACTTGCTGCGGCGTATGTTCAACGGGTTTGACTACAGCAAGTTCTTCACCGGCACACCTCTGGAACAACTGGACGCATTGCAGATTGCCGCTGAGCGCATCCAGCAGACCGACGAGCTGGAGAAACGTTTTATGAAGCACGTGGGCATAATGAAGTCGGCCTACAATATGTGTACGGGCGACGACCGCGTCACCAGAGAAGAGGTGAACGACGTGCATTTCTTTTCGGGCGTGCGTTCCATCATCTACAAGACCACCACGGGCGAGTCGCCGGACGCCACGCAGATGAACCGCCACGTGCTGCAACTGGTCAACGAAGCGCTCGTATCGGAAGAGGTGGTCGCCATCAACACGATGCGGCTCGACAATACGGAGCAGATAGACCTGCTGGCCTCTCAGTATATGGAAAAACTGAAACGGCTGCCCTATCAGAACACCAAGGTGAAACTGATGGAACAGCTTCTGAAAAGGGTTATCGACAGCGTGAAGAAGGTGAACAAGGTCAAGGCCGTCAGTTTCACCAACCGCCTGAACGGCATCATCGACAAGTACAACGACCGTTCGGACGACATCGTGCTGGCCGACGAGATAGTGACCGAGGTAGCCAACCAGCTGGCACAACTGTTCGAGGAAATCAAGAAAGACAGCGTGTTGCCTGAGGGCATTCCCAACATCGAGGTTAAGGCCTTCTACGACATACTGAAATCCGTGGCCGAACAATACGGTTTCCTAAACGAATATACCGAAGAGCAGTACATCGCCCTTGCCAAAGATGTCAAGAATGTTGTCGACGACAAGACACAATACATCGACTGGGACAAGAAAGCAGACATCAAGGCGCAGCTAAAGGTGCAGATTATCCTCACGCTGGCAAAGCACAAATACCCGCCTGCCACACGCGACGAAGTCTTCCGCGCCATCTTCGAACAAGCTGAGAATTTCAAGAAAAACACTTTGCACAAAAACATAATTCCGTTCAGTACAGCTAAAGATGAGGGGAATATCATGTTGGCAGCTGAAGACACTGATACATTCTGTATAGATAATGAATGAAAATGATTGACCAAATACTGGAATACAACCGGCGCTTTGTGGCCGAGAAAGGCTACGAACGGTACAAGACCGACAAATATCCCGACAAGAAGTTGGCGGTGCTTTCGTGCATGGACACGCGGCTGACGGAGCTGCTGCCCGCCGCGCTGGGACTGCGCAACGGCGACGCCAAAATCATCAAAAACGCAGGCGGGCTCGTCATCACTCCATTTGACTCGGCCATCCGCAGCCTGGTGGTGGCCATCAAAAACGGAAAGTGGAAAGTGGAAAGTGAAGATAACGCAATCAAGCAATCACCGACGCGCCCGCCACTGACGCAATCAAGCAATCAAGCAATCAAGCAATCACTGCGGCGCCTGCCACATGAGCTACGACCACTTCCACGAGGCGATGCTGGCGCGCGGCGTCACCGACCAGAAGCTCGACACCATACGCCGCTGCGGCATAGACCTCGACCACTGGCTCGAAGGGTTCCGCGACACCGAGGAGTGTGTGCGCCGCACGGTAGACACCATACGCAACCACCCGTTGGTGTCTCGCGACGTCACCGTCCGAGGCTTCATCATCGACAGCGAGACCGGAAAACTGGACGAGGTGGCATGCTAAAAACAGAACACAGACTATGGCACTGATAAAAACATACAAAGGTCTCTCGCCACGCTGGGGACGGGACTGCTACTTCAGCGAGAACGCCACTCTGGTGGGCGATGTGACGATGGGCGACGAATGCTCGGTGTGGTTCAACGCTGTGGTGCGGGGCGATGTGGCACCCATCACCATCGGCGACCGCACCAACATACAGGACGGCAGCTGCGTGCATGTGACCCACGACACGGGTCCCACCCATATAGGCAGCGATGTGACGATAGGCCACAACGTGACCGTCCACGCCTGCACCATCCGCGACCGCGCACTCATCGGCATGGGGGCCACGCTGCTTGACGGCTGCGAAGTGGGCGAAGGGGCCATCGTGGCAGCAGGGGCGCTCGTGCTGCAAGGCACCAAGATACCGCCCTGCGAGATATGGGGCGGAGTGCCGGCCCGCTACATCAAGCCAGCCTCGCCCACCGACAACGCCGCCCACTATGTGGCCTATGCGCGTGAATACATGAACGAAGAACGATAGGAACTGATATGGATACCAACAGAATAACCGAAATGGAGCAGCGGCTCGACCGCGCGTCGGCGGCTGTCGAAGCCCTGGAAATTGCCCTTGGTCAATACGCCGCTGTGCAGGACGACCTTGCGGAGCTGGACACCTACCTCGGCAGCCCCGAATGGCACGCCGACCGCGCCGACGACGAGGCCGGGCGCCTGCCACAGGGCCTCAAGCGAGGCGTGCTCAGCGAAGATGCCATCTGGAACCTCCAGGAACGCCACCGTGCGCTGGAGAAATATGCCTGCATGGCCGAAGAGCATTCCACGTTCCGCCCCATGCGGCGCTTCAAGCAGCAGATGAGCGACGAAGAGTGTGCGGTCCTGCTCGAGCAAGCGCCCCGCGGCATACTCGCCGTGCTGGGCGACGGAGGCTACCCCTACACCGTGCCGCTCGACTTCATCTACGCCGACGGCTGCCTCTACTTCCACTGCGCCCGCGAGGGCCACAAGCTCGACGCCATACGCCGCTGCGACAAGGCATCGTTCTGCGCGCTCAGCAAGGGCGTGAAAGAGCCCGACAGCTGGTGGTACCACTTCGAGAGCGTCGTCTGCTTCGGACGCATCGGCATCGTGGACGACCCGCAGCGCACCGACGCACTCCTGCGGCTCCTTGGTGCCAAATACTTCCCGCAGGGCTACGACATCGAAGACGACATGCAGAAAAACGCCCCGCGCGCCTACGTGCTCGAGATGCACATCGAACACATGAGCGGCAAGCGGGTGCGTGAAAAATAATAGAACAAATGATAGAGAGATACAGACACAGATACACCATCACGGCGTCGGACATGACGGCCCACTACGTCCTGACGCCCAACGCAATGCTGATGTATACACAGGACTGCTTCGCCCGCATGATGACCCTCTGCCGCGTGGCTGCCTTCGACGTGGTCAAGGACCACCGCATGTGGGTCATCACCGAGTACACCGCAGACATACAGGCCACGCCCGCTTTCTGGTCGGAGGATATAGTGGTGGAACTTTGGGTCAGCGAGCTGACATCGCTCCGCATCTACACCGACTTCCGCATCCTGAGGGCCGACGACGCACGGCTGGTGGCCTCGGGCGCATTCCAAATGAACATCCTCAACACCGAGACACACCGGCTGGAGCCGACCGACTTCCTGCAAGGCCGCTTCGCCGTGGTGCCAGAACTGATGACACCGAGCCACAAGAAGCAGCGCTTCCCAAAAGCCACCACGACGCTGGTGCAGATGGAGCATCAGGTTTCGAGGCTCGACGTCGACTTCAACGGCCACATGGGCAACCGCAGCTATATCGACATAGCGCTGCTAACGGTGCCCGACGACAGGCTGCGCAGCCAGCGGCTGGCGCAGATGAGTGTCCACTGGCTGCGCGAGTCGCACCTCGGCGACCGCTTGCTCTGCCAGACCTGCCGCATCGACGGCGAGCCAGACAGCCTGCTGCACACCATCGCCAACGACACAGGCGCCACGGTCTGCGAGATGCTCAGCCGCTGGCAACCGGCCACCGACACTCCCGACATAGCCCAAGCGCTCATCAGAGAACAAATACCGCAACAATAATGGCAAGCAACCCAGACTTCGTGCAATATATCGTCGACCAATGCGGCGGAGCTGGCGAGATTGTCGCCCGAAAGATGTTCGGCGACTACTGCGTCTACTGTGGCGGCAAACCCTTCGGCCTCGTCTGCGACAACGGGCTCTACATCAAACCCTCCGACGCGAGGCGCCGCCTGCTCCGCGCCGAAGACATGCGCCCGCCGCACCCCGGCGCCAAGCCGCACTTCTACATCGAGGACGTCGACGACCGCGACTACCTCTCGTCGCTGGTGCGCGCCACCTGCGCCGAGCTGCCCGAACCCAAACCGCGAAATGTTGGCAAGAATGGTGCCGCGGGCCGCAAGCGATAGGCAGTGGTCAGTACAGTAGTTAAGTAGACAGTAGTTAAGTAGTAAAGTAGTCAAGCCAAATGTGCCCTCGACAGTATTGTCTTGAACTCCTTGAACTCCTTGAACTACCCGAACCTTAAACCTTCAAATCTTTTAAATGCAGACGCGGCACGCCGCGTCTCTACAGCATCCAACCTCTAACCTCTAAACCGTAAACCTTAAACCTTAAACATGATACTGAAAAACGACAAGATAACCATCGAAGTCTCCACGCACGGGGCAGAACTGCTGAGCCTCAAGAGTGGTGGACGCGAATACATGTGGAGCGGCGACGCCGCCTACTGGAACCGCCACGCTCCCATCCTCTTCCCCGCCGTGGGCAAACCGTACCAGAACACCATCCGCATCGACGGCCAGCCCTACACCATGAAGCAGCACGGCTTCGCACGCGACAGCCAATTCGAAGAGATGGGCGACGGCATTCTTCGCATGCTCGGGACTGAAAGCCACGACAACTACCCCTATCGCTACGAACTGAAAGTACACTACCGCCTGGACGCCGACAGCGTAGAGGCCGTCTGGACAGTGACCAACCTCGACCGGCGCGACATGCACTTCCAAATCGGCGCCCACCCCGGCTTCATGCTGCCGGACTACAACGCCAACGACGCCATACATGGCTATGTGCGCTATCTCGACCGCGAGGGCAACGCCGTGAGTCCCACCATCACCTCGGCCCTCGACGACGGCAACCGCATACTGCTGCCCCAGCCGACACATATCCCGGCCGAAATGCCGCTCACCAACGACACCTTTGCCCACGACGCCCTCGTCTTCGAGCAGAGCCAGGTGGCCCAAGCCGTGCTCCTCGACAAGCGGCGCCAACCCGTCCTCAGCGTCCTCTGCCCCCAGGCCGAAGCATTCGGCGTCTGGGCTCCGCACAAACAAGGCTGCCACTTCGTCTGCCTCGAACCCTGGTGCGGCATATGCGACGCAAAAGGCTACTGCGGCGACATCGCCGACCGCACCTGCAGCCACCGCCTCGCCCCATCCGAACAATACCAATTCATTTATAAAATCAAACTACAATGAAACGACACACACTCACCCTCGCACTCGCGGCCCTGCTCTTGGCCGGGTGCAACCACGACAAAGAATTCTCCACCCGCACCATCAGCGCCACACAATGCTACCTGCTCGCCTACGACGAACAGATGGGTCCCTGGGGCGACACCCTCGGCCTGAAAAAAGTCCTCGAAGTGGAATGGCCTGCCAAAGGATTCCTTTCCGCCGACGCTGAGCGCGAGCTGATGAAGCTCTGCTTCGACGACAGCACCTCCACCAATGCCGACAAAGCCGCACGCCAATGGCTCGCCAAACCCTACATCTACACCGACGACGGCGAGGCACCTTACGTCAAAAACGTCGACACCCTCGACGAAAGTAGCGAGTACAGCTACATGGCCGTCCGCAGCACTGCCACACACGACAGCGCGCTGGCAACCTTCCACGTCGGCATCGAAACCTTCGGCGCCGGTGCAGCCCACGGCATCTACTCGTCGCACACACTCACCGTCGACCTTGAGAGCGGCAACGTCGTCCGCCTCACCGACCTCGTCGCCGACACCAACCTCTTCTGCCAGGCCATCGCCCGCGCCATCTTCGATCTCGACGCCAACCGCGACATCCGCGAGTGTCTCTTCGACGAGTACCGGAACGCCGACCGCATGCCCATGCCCGCCAGCTTCTTCATCGACAGCGCCCGCAACAACATCACCGTCAGCTACGATCTCTACCACATCCAGCCCTACGCCTGCGGCATCCCCTCGGTGGTGCTGCCCATCTTCTGGCTCTCCAAGCACGTCGAGCTCACCCCCTACGCCAAGCGCCTCTTCGGCCCCGACAGCTACCTGCCTGCCGACGATGAGCTTTGATTCCCCGGCGGTCCCTTTTTCCGCCGCATTATTCTCCGTTTAATCAAAGGGGATATATTTTGCCACCTAAATATATTCCCTTTATTCATTCAGAGAATAGCGCATCGCAAAAATATACTCCGAATAAATAAAGGGAGAATATTACACCATTACAATATTCTCCCTACAAATAATCGGAGAATAAAATCACCCACGCCAGCCCCGCTTCATTTCCGTTTCATACCTCCGCAAGTCATCGGACAGCCGTTCTATTTAGTTTCGTATGATTTCTTGCCACAGCACCCATTTCCGCGTGCAACATAAAAGGGCAGACTCTCATCTGCCCCAATGTATTTTGCTCGGTGGTTATATAATGGCTTATACCTTTAATGTTTGATTCACTCGTAGCTCATCACGACTTCCGGATTCATGTAACCAGCGTTGAACTTCATGGACATATTTAAAGTTCATTGCCAGAAACTCATCTTTTAGAGTATGATTATCTACATGGACGGTATCGAATCCGTCCACATAGTACGATGTGTTTTTCTGACGGACTGGTATCGGTTCTCCGTGGAAAATGATATCCGCGGCGATGGCAGGTTCATAGTAAATGGAGGCATCGGCAACGCCATCTATAGGAATCGGTTCTAACGAGTTAAGCGGAATGTCCTTTTCTATATCAGACAACTTGGCAGTTGATTCATTTAATGACAATATGCGGAACACGTTCTCTTTCCAAATTACATCTTTGGCAATGCGATTGTATTCTTGCTCCTTAATCCTGACAAGGTCGTTTATCTTAAAATACATATCATTCATTTTTATATTTACTTATATGCAGTTGCTATTACTTGTACATTGCCTCCGCGTGCAGCAGCGGAACCTGTGGGCTGTCCGTGTATCAATATTACACTGCATCCAAGTTTCGCGGCTTCCTTCTTCAGTTTCTTTATGCAGTTCTTATAGCCAAGGTTGGAACCAGCAGCTCCACCCCAACCTGATTTCGCTTTCAATTCTTGTACACGCGTCAATCCTGCAACATCCGCTTCGACATAGGTTTCAATGACCTTTTCCCAATCATCTTCTCCGTTGATTATAGGTAAATCAAGCCCATAATGGATTTCTTCTTTACGCCCCGACGCGTAAACAATGTAACTGATTTCGCGTTTGCTTTTTTCGTTTTGTAACTCTTCGCCAGGGTAGGTGAACATAATAGACGCTTCCTTGTTTGCCACAACTTTGACATAGAGTTTTTCACCGTTCTTCAACGCAACGGTGTCTTGTGCATTGGCGCAAATCGCGAAGGCAATGCCGGATAATACAAACACCAGTTTCTTCATTTTGTAGTGACCATGTTATACTGTTGGCTCTTCAGTTTTAATATTTACCCGTACCCCGATAAGTGTTTCCATTAAAGAAGCGTGGTACCGTACACCACTTTCTTTTTGAGGAGGTCGTGAGAAAAACCTTTAACGGAAGAATAGGGAACAGCCCACGCATAACACGCGAACCATCATACCATTCTGCCGTTGATGAAATTTCTCACGTTTCCTCAAACAGAAAGCGTATAACGCTTCGTTGATTTCCTTATGAAATCGGATGCAAAGATACGACAATTATTTGGATTGATGAAAAATATTTTGAAGCAGAGACGGTTTTGACGCACCGTTTCGATAATTTTTCGTATCTTTGCACGCCGAAAAAAACAACATAACAAACAACAAACAGAGACAATAATGAACACCATACCTGTACTTTTGCTCACCGGCTACCTCGGCAGCGGCAAGACCACCCTGCTCAACCGCATCCTCTCCAACCGCCGCGGCATCCGCTTCGCAGTCATCGTCAACGACCTCGGCGAAGTCAACATCGACGCCGACCTCATCGAGAAAGGCGGCATCGTCGGCCAGAAAGACGACAACCTCGTCGCCCTCCAGAACGGCTGCATCTGCTGCACCCTCAAGATGGACCTCGTCGAGCAGCTGCGCGACATCACCCGACAGCGCAGCGAGGTGTGCGACCGCAAGGGAGCAACCTCCCCTAAATTCGACTACATCGTCATCGAAGCCAGCGGCATCTGCGAGCCCGCACCCATCGCCCAGACCATCTGCTCCATGCCCACCATGGGGCCCGAGTACGTACGCGACGGCGTGCCGGTGGTGGACAGCATCGTCACCGTTGTCGACGCCCTCCGCATGCGCGACGAATTCGGCAGCGGCAAAAACCTCCTCAAACCCGGCCTCGCCGACGACGACATCGAGAACCTCGTCATCCAGCAGATCGAATTCTGCGACATCATCCTGCTCAACAAAGCCTCCGAAGTCGGCGCCGGCGAGCTCGGCCGCATACGCGAAATCATCCGCGCCATACAGCCCAAGGCCGAAATCATCCCCTGCGACTACTGCGACATCGACCTCGACCGCATCCTCCACACCGGCCTCTTCGACTTCGACCGCGTGGCCACCTCCGCCACCTGGATCGATGCCATCGAAGGCCACCACGACGAGGAAGAGGAAAGCGGAAAGTGGAAAGTGGAAAGTGAAGATACCCACCACCACGACGACGATGACGACGACGACGATGACGGCGATGACGCGCCAGCCACTGACGCATTAACGCATTCACACAATCACGCATTGGAGCACCACCACCATCATCACCACCATGATGAAGGCGAGGCCGAAGAGTACGGCATTTCAACCTTCGTCTACTACCGTCGCGAGCCAATGAACATCTCGCGCTTCGACCAATTCGTGGCCCGCCGCTGGCCCGCCGGCGTCATCCGCGCCAAAGGCATCTGCTGGTTCCTCTCCGAACCCGACACCTGCTACCTCTTCGAGCAGGCCGGCAAGCAAGTCTCCCTGCGCGACACCGGCCAGTGGTATGCCACCATGCCCGACGACGAACTCCTCGACTTCATGCGCCGCACCCCCGACCTCCAGCGCGACTGGGACGACACCTACGGCGACCGCATGCAGAAACTCGTCTTCATCGGCCAGCACATGGACCGCCAGGCCATCACCGCCGCCCTCGACGAATGCCTCTGCCGCCAGTAAAAAAAAGCACTTTCATACCGGAACGTCATACTGCATACATGTGCAATATGACGTTCCGCATTTTTATCAAAAAAAATAGTTCCGTTCTTATCGCAACTGTATCATAACGTCGATATTCCTTTCATTGTGGCAGATGTCAAACAATGCAATGGCCAACACCGCCACTCTTCGATAGCTCCACCGATCGGAAAGTGGAAAGTGGAAAGTTGGCTGACGCGCCCGCCACTAACGCAATCAAGCAATCAAGCAATCAAGCAATCAAGCAATTATTCCACACGGCAAAATATTATTTGGCCATGTGCGTGAAAATGTGTAATTTTGCAGCCGCGAAATGAGAAATAGATGATTGTCTTTATCGACACTGAGGTAAATCCACAAAGCAAAAAAGTGCAGGACTATGGTGCTGTGCGCGAAGACGGAGCGGTTCTGCATACACACAGCAAGGCGGAGTTTCTGGCTTTTGTAGAGCCTTGCCGTATCGTATGCGGACACAACATCATTGGGTTCGACCTGAAGCACACCCCGATAAACGGCAACCACATCTTCATAGACACCCTTTATCTTTCTCCGCTATTTTTCCCCAACAAGCCGTACCATAGTCTGGTGAAAGATGACAAACTGCAGGTAGATGAGTTGAACAATCCTGTGAATGATGCCCAGAAAGCGCGCGACCTTTTTTTCGACGAGGTAGCGGCCTGGCAAAGATTGCCACAGAGGCGCAAGGCGATATACCAGGGGTTATTATCTACTGTCGACGAGTTTAAGGGCTTCTTCTCTCATGCCAGTGATAGTGTCCCTATCGTCATAGGCCAGTCTCTGGCAGAGACCATCCAGCAGGAATACGCAGGGCGTATTTGCACCAATGCCAATCTTGCGGCTGTGGTGAAACATTACCCCGTCGAGCTGGCCTACGCTTTGGCGGTCATCGGAACCGACGACATGATGAGCATCACCCCGGCATGGGTCATGCGCAACTACCCTAAGGTGGCCAATGTGATGAACTTCCTGCGCAATACGCCATGCGGAGAATGCGAGTACTGCAGGAAACAACTGGATGCGCACCACGGCTTGCGTGAGTTCTTCGGCTACGATGAATTCCGTCTTTTCGATGGAAAGAACATGCAGCAACAAGCTGTTGAATCCTCTATCCGCGGAGAGTCCTTGCTGTGTATTTTCCCCACCGGCGGAGGCAAAAGCCTGACTTTCCAACTGCCCGCGCTGATGGCTGGTCGCAATACACATGGGCTAACAGTCGTCATCTCACCCCTGCAAAGCTTGATGAAAGACCAGGTGGACAACCTTGCCGAACGCGGTATCAGCAATGCGGTAACCATCAACGGCCTGCTCGACCCCATCGAACGCTCCATCGCCATACAGCAGGTTGCCGAGGGTAGTGCCAACTTGCTCTACATCGCTCCCGAAATGCTCCGCAGCAAAACCATCGAGCGCCTGCTGCTGGGCCGCAGCGTAGTGCGATTCGTCATTGACGAGGCCCATTGCTTCTCGGCATGGGGCCAGGACTTCCGACCCGACTATCTATATATCGGCGATTTCATCCGCAATCTTCAGGAGCAAAAGCACCAACAGCAGTCCATCTCTGTCAGCTGTTTCACTGCGACCGCCAAACAGAAAGTCGTCAGCGACATCTGCGACTACTTCCGCACGAAACTCGGTCTGGATCTGAAGGTCTTTGCAGCCAACGCCGAACGCAAGAACCTTCGATACTCCGTTATCCATGCCGACACCGACGACGAGAAATACAACCACCTCCGCTCGCTCATTCTCGGCAGACAATGCCCGACCATCGTCTACGTCAGTCGTACAAAACGCACTCGCGAAATATCCGCCCACCTGCGTGCCGACGGCATTCGTGCGCTCCCTTTCAACGGCAAAATGGAAGCTGCCGACAAAATCCGCAACCAAGAAGCCTTCATGAGCGGCGATGCACAGGTGATTGTCGCCACATCGGCTTTCGGCATGGGTGTGGACAAAAAGGACGTCGGACTGGTGATCCACTACGACATAAGCGACTCGCTGGAAGCCTACGTCCAGGAGGCTGGACGTGCCGGACGCGACCCTCACATGGAAGCCGAGTGCTACGTACTCTATTCCGACAACGACCTCGACAAGCATTTTCTTCTTCTCAACCAGACGAAACTCTCCATCAGCGAAATACAACAGGTATGGAAAGCCATAAAAGACCTCACGCCGAAACAGCCCGCCATTAGCTGTTCTCCTCTTGAGATAGCCCGTCAGGCTGGTTGGAACGAGGAAATCGACGATATTGAAACCCACGTCAAGTCCGCCATCGCGGCACTGGAGAATGCCGGACTGGTGACCCGTGGCAGCAACACTCCGCACATCTTCGCCACTGGCATTACCGTGGCCACCATGGACGAGGCCCGACGCCGTTTGTCTCTTTCTCCGCTTTTCGACGAAACCACACGCAAAGAGGCCGTCCGCATCATCGGTTCGCTTATCAGCCGCCGTGCCACCACCAAAAACATCGACGAAGCCGAAAGCCGCATCGACTACCTGGCCGATGTCCTCGGCATGACAAAAGAAACAATAATCCATAGCGTCAACCTCATGCGGCAAGAAGGCATCCTCGCCGACAGCCGCGACATGCAGGCCTGGACTGTCAAAAGCACCACACGACGTGAGCTGGACAACACCATGCGTCTAGAGCAATTCCTCCTGATGCACCTCGGCGAAGAAAACCGAGAGCTCAACTATAAGAAACTGAACGAGGAGGCGCACCAGTCAGGTTTGTCCTTCTGCACCGTTCGCCGCCTCAAGACCCTTCTCTATTTCCTCTCCCTGAAAGGCTATGTGCGCAAAGAGGAGCACACTTTCAGCGACAGTGTCAGCCTTCGGCTCCAGGTGTCTTTGGAAAACACCCTTAAACGCTTCGAGCAGCGTGTCGGCATTTGCCGATTTGTTGTCGACACACTCTACGCGCAGAAGAACGTCAGTGATACGGAACATGTAACCTTCTCGCTTGTCGAACTGCTCAAACAGTACTGCGCACAACTCACCCTTGCCGATCCACCCGCCGCCACCGACATGGAAGAAGCTCTGCTCTACCTCGGCAAAACTGGTCTGCTGAAACTTGAAGGCGGCTTCCTTGTCATCTACAACACCATGCAACTCAAACGCATGGTCGAACGC
This sequence comes from Bacteroidales bacterium, assembly GCA_045591485.1. Classification (GTDB taxonomy): domain Bacteria; phylum Bacteroidota; class Bacteroidia; order Bacteroidales; family P3; genus Colimorpha. Next base: position 14,763 of record JAZNSV010000141.1, read on the forward strand.
AAGTTCGGGTACACAAAAGAACACTACCGTCTCCTCGACGAGTTCTATCGTCAACGCATCCAGCAGATCCACATCGTTGGCGAGTACGCCAACATGATGGTCCGCGACTACGACGCCGCACTCTGCTACGTCAGCGATTACTTCCTGCTCGACTACAAAGCTTTCATCTCAAAATATTTCAAAGGAGAACGTCGGGCGCAAATCGGCAAGAACATCACACCAGCCAAATACAACAAGATTTTCGGCGGTCTCTCCGATCGGCAAATGGAAATAATCAACGACAAGGAGTCGCGCCGTATCGTCGTCGCCGCCGGACCCGGAAGCGGCAAAACGCGTGTGCTGGTACACAAACTGGCTTCGCTACTGCTGCTCGAAGATGTGAAGCACGAGCAACTGCTCATGCTCACATTCTCACGTGCCGCCGCCACCGAATTCAAGCTCCGTCTCATCGACCTTGTAGGCAACGCAGCCCATTTCGTCGACATCAAAACATTCCATTCCTTCGCCTTCGACCTGCTCGGCAAACAAGGCTCTCTCGAAGATGCCGACACCGTCGTCCGACGTGCAGCCGAGATGATTGAAACAGGCGAGGTTGAGGAAACCAAGATAGCCAAAAGTGTGCTCGTCATCGACGAAGCTCAGGACATGGGAGCCGACGACTACCGTCTCGTCTCTGCATTGATGCAGCGCAACGAGGACATGCGTCTCATCGCTGTCGGCGACGATGATCAAAACATCTATGCCTTCCGTGGCAGCGATTCCAAATACCTCAAGTCCCTCGTCACTAACCACGATGCCTCATTCTACGAAATGACCACCAATTACCGCTCTGACAGCGCCATCGTCGACTTTGCCAACCGCTTCGTCCAGCGCATACCCAATCGCATGAAGCACACACCCATCCAAGCTGCAAGCCAAGCGGAAGGCCTCGTCGACACATACCCACTCCTCCCACTTTCCACCATCCACCCATCATCCTCCAACTCTACTGCCATCCTCACACGCACCAACGAGCAAGCCCTGCAAATAGCCTACCAGCTCGAGCAGCAAGGCATCCACGCCACCCTCGCTCAGTCCGGCGGTGGTTTCCGCTTCATCAACCTCGCCGAGGTGCGATACTTCATGAAACAAACAGGCGACAGCAGCACCATATCACATGAACAATGGCATTTGGCCAAAGAGCGCACCTGCGAGCGATATGCCACCAGCCGCCTGCTGCCCGTCATGCACACCTTCTGGAGCCAATACGAGCACGCCAACCGCAACTACTACCGCAGCGACCTACGGCAGTTCCTCCTCGAAAGCGATGTTGAGGACTTCCTCTCCACCTCTGGCAGCGTCTTTGTCGGCACCATCCATAAAGCCAAAGGGCGCGAGTTCGACACCGGCTACCTTGTACTTGTAGATCCAGAAACATCCAACACCGAAGAACTCCGCGCATCCTACGTCGGCATCACCCGCGCCCGTCACGCCCTCCACATCCTCACCAAGTACGATGACAGCTGCCATCCCGCCACAATCGCTGTCAGCCTCACCCTGCGCGACGTGTGGCTCGACTACTTCCGCGACCATAAAGAATCCGTTCTCTCCCTCCGCAGCGGCGACCGCTTACGCTACTCCGACGGATACCTCGTCTCTGAAAAAGGTGAATACATTGCATCACTGTCAAAGTCCAAACGCCAGTACATCGACGACATGCAGCAGAAAGGCTACTCTGTCGCCAGTGCCGAAGTCTCCTACATCCTCGCCTGGCGCCCCCGCGAAGAACCGCTGGAAGTGGCCGTCTGCCTCGCCAACCTGATTCTCGAAAACAAACAATAAACACAACAAACAAAACATCATATCTATGAAACAGCAGAAAGACATCCTCAAAGGCCTCAAACCAGAACGCGTATGGCACTGGTTTGGTGAAATCATGCAAATTCCGCGTCCTTCGAAACACGAGGAGCGCATCTCGGCCTGGCTCGTGCAGTGGGGCAAGGACCACGGCCTCGAAACCAAGAGCGACCGCCTCGGCAACGTGCTCATCCGCAAGCCCGCCTCCCGAGGCTATGAGAAATCGCCCTGGGTGGCCCTGCAGGCCCACATGGACATGGTCTGCGAGAAGAACAGCACCAAAAAGTTCGACTTTATGAAGGACGCCATACAGCCCGTGCTCGACGGCGAATGGCTCACCGCCGACGGCACCACCCTCGGCGCCGACGACGGCATCGGCGTGGCCGCCATCCTCGCCATACTCGAGGACCCGAAGCTGCAGCACCCCGCGCTGGAAGCCCTCATCACAGTGGACGAAGAGACCGGCCTCACCGGCGCCGCAGGCCTCAGCCGCAGCTGGCTCAAGAGCGAGGTGCTGCTCAACTTCGACGACGAGGACGAGGGCGAGTACTGCATAGGCTGCGCCGGCGGCATCGACACCGTGGCCGAGATGGACTATCGCCTGGTGAAGGTGGAAGGCGGAAAATGGAAAGCGTTCAAGCTCCGTGTCTCCGGCCTCGTGGGCGGCCACAGCGGCGACGACATCAACCGCGGCCGCGCCAACGCCAACAAGCTGCTCAACCGCATCCTTTGGGAGGGCACCCACCGCCACGGCATGCGCCTGGCCGCCATCGACGGCGGCAACCTGCGCAACGCCATAGCCCGCGAGGCCGAGGCCCTCGTCTGCGTGCCCGACGACAGGGTGCGCGCCTTCAAGACGATGGTCACCAAGATGGGCAAGGCCATGGTGTTCGAGTTCCGCAGCACGGAGCCCGGCATGGAGTTCGAGCTGCGCGACGCCGAGATGCCGAAGAGGGTGGTCGACGCCGACACCCAGGAGCGCCTCGTGGCCCTCGTCTATGCCTGCGCCCACGGCGTGCTGTCCATGAGCCGCGAGATCGACAATTTCGTCGAGACCTCGACCACCTCGCGTCCATCAAGATGGAGAAGGGCTTTATCCGCATAGCCACCAGCCAGCGCAGCTCTGTGGAGAGCGCCAAGCAGGCCGCCGCCGCCAAGATGGAGGCCACCTTCCGCCTTGCAGGCTGCCGCGTGAGCCACAGCGACGGCTACCCCGGATGGACCCCCAACCCCGACAGCCGCGTGCTGAAGGTGGGCGTCGACGTCTACAAGAAGATGTACGGCAAGGAGCCCGTGGTGCGCGCCATCCATGCCGGACTGGAGTGCGGCCTCATCGGCGAGAAGTACCCGCAGATGGACATGATCAGCTACGGCCCCACGCTGCGTGGCGTGCACAGCCCCGACGAGCGCATCGAAATCAAGACGGTGGAGATGTTCTGGAACCAGACCCTCGAAATCCTCAAACGACTGAAGTGAAGTGGCCAGTACAGTAGTTAAGTAGACAGTAGTTAAGTAGTAAAGTAGTCAAGCCAAATGTGCCCTCGACAGTATTGTCTTGAACTCCTTGAACTCCTTGCACTCCCTGCACTCCTTGAACTCCTTGAACTCCTCAAAAATAGACCGTAGGCAGTGAAGACAATTTTGAAATTCGAAATTCGAAATTCGAAATTCAGAATTCATTTTCATGTGCTGCCGACGGTATTGTCTTGAACTCCATGAACTCCATGAACTCCTCAAACGACTGAAGTGAAGTGGCCTGTGACCACTAAAAAAGCAAAAGTTAAAATGTAGGGGCATACCTCGGGTATGCCGAAGAGCGGCTGAGTGACTGAGTGACAGAGTGGCTGAGTGGCTGAGTGACTGAGTGGGCTTGGTCACTCTACCACTCAGTAACTTTGTCACTCTTCGACTCTGCCACTCAGTCACTCCATAACTCCTGGAACTCGCTGAAATTACAAATGCAGACGCGGCACGCCGCGTCTCTACAGGCGCGAAGTCACTAAACAGCCGCGTTAGCGGCGACACTCACATTAGCCGTGGGCTTACGCCCACGGCTACATCAGTATCGCCCCCAAGGGGGCTAATTTATGAAAATACGT
>JAZNSV010000142.1:0-1793 GCA_045591485.1 Bacteroidales bacterium
GACAGGCGGAAGCACTTGCGCAGCCCACTGACTCCGCGCGCCATCTGCCCGAGCGGCAGCAGGCCCGGCGTGCCCCCGCCTATATATATAGTATGTATGGGGTGCGCCTGCTCGTCACGGCGCCGACACATTTCGTCCACCAGGGCGTCGACATACGCGGCAGCGGTGAGCTGAGCCTCCGTCGTCGAAGCCAACGGCTTGGAATAGAAGGCGCAGTAGGTGCACTTGCGGTGGCAGAACGGTATGTGGATATATATCATCCCAGCAGTTGGTCGGCGGCGGCGTAGGGGCTTATCTTGTTGTCGAGTATGTCCTGCTTCAGGGCCTCGATGCGTTCGTCCATGCCCGGTGCGTTGAAGAAGCGCTCGCGCAGGCCGGCCTCGATGGCTTCGCTCATGATGCGCAGCAGCTGTTGCTGGCGCTTGTGGTAGAAGAAGCCGTTCTTCTTGGTGAAGGTGACGTATTCCATCACCGAGTTCCAGAGGTTCTCGACGCCCTCTTTGGTGTAGGCCGAGCAAAGCGAGACCTTGACCGTCCAGCCGCTTTCGGGCATGGGAAAGAGGTGCAAGGCATTGCGGAACTGCGTGGCAGCCAGCTCGGAGCGTTGCTTGTCGAGTTCGCATTTGTTGATGGCAATCATGTCGGCCATCTCCATGATGCCGCGCTTGATGCCCTGCAGCTCGTCGCCGGTGTTGGCCAGCTGTAGCAGCAGGAAGAAGTCGACCATCGAGTGCGCGGCCACCTCGCTCTGGCCGACGCCGACGGTCTCGACGATGACCACGTCGAAGCCTGCCGCCTCGCAGAGGGTGATGATTTCGCGTGTTTTGCGGGCCACTCCGCCCAGGCTGCCCGCCGAGGGGCTGGGGCGGATGAAGGCGTTGGGGTCTACGGAGAGTTCCTCCATGCGCGTCTTGTCGCCGAGGATGGAGCCTTTCGAGCGCTCGCTGCTGGGGTCGATGGCCAGCACGGCCACCTTGTGGCCATGGGCGGTGAGCCACTTGCCGAGGGCCTCGATGAGGGTGCTCTTGCCCGCGCCGGGCACGCCAGTGATGCCCAGGCGGATGCTCTTGCCGCTATAGGGCAGGCAGCGCTCTATCACCTGCTGGGCCTTCTGCTGGTGGGCAAACAGCGAACTCTCGACCAGCGTGATGGCGCGGCTGAGCACGGTGCGGTCGCCGTGGCGTATGCCGCTCACCAGTTCGTCCACCGTGGGTTCTTTGAGACGCTTGGCCCGCATGCGCTCCAGGTAGCTGTTGTTGACCTGCTCGGGTTGCTTGATGCCGGGGGCCACGCTCAGCGCCGAGTCGTATTCGAAATTGCTGTAGAGATGCTTGTCGTCCATTTTTGTCAGGTATGAAGTTAGAGCTATGAGGTCGGATGATCTATGCTTTGTTGATTGCTCAATATAGCGTCTCTGCGAGACGCTGAGATGCAGGGTCTTCGTTGACCCCACACTGCGTTCCTTGTGCGGGGTTATTGAGATTCAACCTCTTCGAGGTTGTCAGAAAATCAGTCATATATTGAACTATAGCCATTGATTCTTCTCAGACCGCAAACCTCCTACCTTCAATCTCCAACCTAAATCAAAAAAGCGGTCTTGGCGACCGCTTTTTTTGATTTCAAGTAGCGGGAATCAGACTTGAACTGATGACCTCCGGGTTATGAATCCAGCGCTCTAACCAGCTGAGCTATCCCGCCATCTTTCTTTGAAAGCGGGTGCAAAAGTACTAACTTTTTCCGACATGGCCAAATATTTTTGTAAAATATTTCTCAATCCTTTATTTCTCAACGCA
>JAZNSV010000143.1:0-16318 GCA_045591485.1 Bacteroidales bacterium
ACCCTGGCCCTGTTCTACTGCTCGCAGGCCAACTACACCAACGCCCTCACCTGGGCCAAGAAAGCCGCCGCAGAAGACGCCTCCTCGCCGCGCGTAAAAAATATAGAAGGCATCATCTACCACCGGCGCGGCAACATCAACGAAGCCATGCGCGCCTTCCGCGAAGCCCTCAAGGCCGACCCACAGAACGCCGACGCCCACTTCAACCTCGGCGCCATGTATTGCTATCGCAACAACCCCGAACAAGCCATAGCCACCCTGCGCAAAGGGCTGAAGATACACCGCCAGTCGGTCAAGCTGCTCTATTGCCTCGGCTGGGCCTTCATGCTCAAAGACGAGAGCGAAAACGCCATAGAAAGCCTCGAAATGGCCGTGGGCATAGACAGCGGCTACACCGACGCCTACAACCGCCTGGGCGACATCTACTTCGCCCGCGCCGAATACAACCGCGCCATAGAGCAGTACCGCAAAGGCATCCGCCACGCCCCGCACCTGACCGAAGGCTACCGCCTGCTGGGACGCACATACACCGAGATGAAGCTGTACCAGAAAGCCATATCACAATACCAGAAAGCCGTGGCGATAGACAACAAAGACGACGAGACCTACCTGCGCATAGCCGAGCTCTACGGCAAGCAGAAGCAGTCGGTCAAAGAAAAGACCAACTACCGCCGCGCCGCCAAACTCGGCAACCCGGAGGCTCAGAAATGGTGCACCAAAAACGGAGTGACCTACTAAATATAATATAAATATGAATAGCCTTAAACACTACCTCGACGCCGTGCAGCGCATCTTCGACCAGGAGCGCTTCATGGCCGAACCCCGCGAGCTGTACGAACCCATAGACTACACCCTGCGCCTCGGAGGCAAACGCATACGCCCCACCCTGCTGATGGCCGCCAACGCCCTCTTCGGAGGCGACGAGGCCGCGGTGCACGGCGCCGCCCTGGGCATAGAGACATTCCACAACTTCACCCTGCTGCACGACGACCTCATGGACCGCTCGCCCCTGCGACGCGGACAGCCCACCGTATACACCAAATGGGACGAAAACACCGCCGTGCTGAGCGGCGACACCATGTACGCCCTCGCCTGGCGCTACTTCCTGCGCCAGCCCTCGACAAACCTACAGCAGATACTGCAATGCTTCTGCGAAACCGCCATCGAGGTGTGCGAAGGCCAGCAGAAAGACATGAACTTCGAACGGCTCGGCCTGGCCCGGGTGAGCCTCGACGACTACATGGACATGATACGCCAGAAGACCGCCGTACTGCTGGCAGGAGCCCTGAAGATAGGCGCACTCTACGCCTGCGCACCGCAGAAAGAGGTAGAGACCCTCTACGCCTTCGGCATACACCTCGGCCTCGCATTCCAGATGCAAGACGACCTGCTCGACGGCTACGGCGACACCGCCGTCTTCGGCAAAAAGACCGGACAGGACATTCGCGACAACAAGATAAGCTTCCTGCCGCTGCAGGCCCTGAAGCAGGCCGACAAAGACCGACAGCAGGAACTGCTGCGCCTCTTCGGCGACAAAGACAACATGGACGAAGACGAAAAGGTGGGCCGCGTGATGGCCATCTACGAAGCCATCGGCCTCAAAGCCGACATCGAGAAAAGCATAGCGGCAGAATTTGCCGAGGCCAAAAAAAGACTTGACGAAATCAGCGCCGACGAAGACCAGAAGACCCCCCTTCGCGAAATGTTGGAAACGTTAAATAACCGAAAAAAATAATATTTTTTGGCTGGTTTAGAAAAAAGGTGTATATTTGCACATTCGAACGAAAAGAGTAAAAAACAAACAATAAATTAAAAATCAACACACTAACAACATCATGAAAAAAGTAATCGCCTTGATGTCAATAGTCGGACTGTTGACATTTGCCAACTTCAATCAGGTGATGGCCCAGGATGCCGCCGCCGCTGAAGCAACCGAACAGGTAGCCGCCGCCACCGACGAGGCCACCGCCGAAACCGCAGTCGCAGCAGAAGAGGCCGAAGCCCCCGCTCCCGCCGCTGCAGCCAACGATGACGACACCCAGTCGTTCCACCAGATGCTCAAAGAGAAGTACATCCAGGGTGGTGCCGGTTGGATGACCCCCGTGCTCCTCTGCCTTATCTTCGGTATGGCCCTGATTATTGAGCGTATTCTCTACCTCAACGCCGCCACCACCAACGTGAAGAAACTCCTTGACGGCGTCGAAGAGAACGTCAAGAACGGCAACTACGAAGGTGCCAAAGAGCTCTGCCGCAACACCCGCGGCCCCGTGGCCAGCATCTTCTACCAGGGTCTCGACCGCGTTGACCAAGGTCTCGACAATGTTGAGAAAGCCGTCACCAGCTACGGTGGTGTCCAGATGGCCCGCCTCGAGAACAACCTCACCTGGATCGGCCTTTTCATCGCCCTTGCCCCTTCCTTCGGATTCCTCGGCACCGTTGTCGGTATGGTCCAGGCCTTCGACGACATCGAGACCGCCGGTGATATCAGCCCGACCGTTGTGGCTGGTGGTATGAAGGTTGCTCTGTTGACGACCATCTTCGGTCTGATCACCGCTATCATCCTTCAGATTTTCTACAACTACATCCTCACCAAAATCGAGAGCCTCGTCGACCAGATGGAAGACGGCAGCATCAGCTTCATGGATATCCTCGTGAAGTACCACAAATAATGGCCCCCTCTTTTGGACGGTAATCAATTAACAAGAACCTAAAAAAAGAAACCATTATGAAAGATTCAACACGCAAACTCATCACCTGGGTGGGTCTGGGCATCGCGATCCTCTGCACCGTGCTGAGCTTCATCTTCGCCGCCAACAACGGCGGAGTGAAAGACCTGGCCGAAGTGAAGATGGGCGGCCTCTTCGACGCCACCTTCTATATCCTCGTGTGCCTCATGGCCATCTCGGTCATCGCCATCCTTTGGTTCCTCGTCCTCAAGCTCGCCAAGAACTTCAAAGAGCAGAAGGGCTATGCCGGCAAATTCTTCATGCTGGTAGGCATCATCGTGGCTGTGTGCCTCGTGTCGTTCCTGCTTTCGAGCGGCACCGACGTGAGACCCGCCGTTATGGAAAAATTCAACATCAGCGAAGGCACCTCGAAACTCATCGGCGCCGCCTGCATCATGGTCTACATCCTGGTCATTGCAGCCGCCGTTTCGATTGTCTACACTGCCATCGCCAAATCACTTAAAAAGTAAAGTACAATGGCAAGAAAGACTCCCGGACTCAATACAGGCTCCATGTCCGACATCTCGTTCCTGTTGCTGGCCTTCTTCCTGATGGTCTCCAACATCAACACGGACATGGGTATTGCCCGCAAGCTTCCCCCTCCCCTGCCGGAGGATGCGGAAGCCCCCGATGTTCGTGAGCGCAATATCTTTGTCGTGATGGTCAACAAAGACGACCGGTTGCTTCTCAACAACGAGTATGGCCGTATTGAGGACTTGAAGGACCGCGCCAAGGAGTTCCTCGGCAACCCCAACGATCTCCCCAACCTGCCAGAGAAAGTCGCCACCGACATCCCGCTGCTCGGTACAGTGGATGTGTCGAAAGGCGTTATCTCGCTGCGCAACGACCGCGGCACGTCGTACGACATGTACCTTCAGGTGCAGAACGAGTTGACCGCTGCCATCAAAGAAATGCGCGACGATATGTCTACAGCTTATTTCGGCAAGAAGTTTGCCGACATTACAGAATCACAGCGTGAAGCTATCGAGACCGCCATTCCCGTGGCTATCTCGGAAGCCGAACCCACAAAGATTGGAGGAAAATAATGGCACGTTTTACTGGTAAAAAAGCAAAATCCACACCTGAGCTCAACATGGGCTCCATGAGTGACATTATCTTCATGCTGCTGTTCTTCTTCATGGTCATCACCACCATGCGCGAGAGCTCGCTCTACGTGAAAATCATCCCTCCGCAGGGCTCCGAGGTGACCAAGCTTGAAAAGAAGAGCCTCGTCAGCTATATCAATGTGGGCGTGCCGCTGCAAGACCAGCAGAAGAAGTACGGTACCGAACCGCGTATCCAGCTCAACGACCAGATTTCCGAAATATCGGACATCATGCAGTTCTGCGAGACCGAGCGTTCGGCCCGTCCCGAAGCCGACCGTCCGTTCCTTACCACAGCCATCAAAGCCGACAAGCAGGTGCGCATGGGTATGATTTCGGACATCAAGCAAGAGCTGCGTCAGGCTGGTGCACTGAAGATATTCTACAACGCCTCGAAAGGCAACAAGAAGTAGAAGTAGCACACGCTCCGAAAAAAGAAAAGAGCCGTTCTCCAACAGGGGAACGGCTCTTTTTATTTTGCCTTCAACTTATGCCAAGACTGGCACCCATGCACGACCCTTCTCAGCGCGAGCCTGTCATGCGGCGGAAGTAGAGGATGATTGTGACCATAAGCACAACGAGCCCGGCAAGGATTATCCAGAACGCCGTGGTGTTGGCAACAAACGGGAAATCGACGTTCATGCCGAAGAAACCCGTGACAAGGGTGAGAGGCAGAAGGATGGTGTTAATGTAGGTCAGTATGCGCATTATCTCGTTGGTGCGGTTGGTCAGCAACGAGTCGAAAGTCTGAGACAAACCTGCCACCAACTCGCCATAGTCTTCGATAGAGTCGAACATCTTCTGGTACTGGTCGAGGATGTTGCCCCAGTAGTCTTCCATGTCGATGAGTTCGGGGTCGACAAAGCCTTTGATGCCGCCGCTTTCGAACATGTGCAACACACGCAGTTGCGGCTTGAAGGTGGTGTTGAGCAAGATGGTGTTGCGTCGGGTGACCGATATCTGCTCAATGATTGATCGGGCGCGACGGTTGAAGATGTCGTAGTTGATGAGGTCGACCTCGGCACCGACACGCTGCACAAGCGTGTTGGTCTCGAGCATCAGCCGGTTGAGAATATGATAGAGCAGCTGGTCGCTGGTAGCCATCATCTCCTGGGTCTCCTCGTCGCCCTCGGAGAGGTCTTCCTGTATTTCATCGAAAAATTTCTTCACCACCCAATGAGCTTTGCCGACAGTTATAATATAGTTGCGGCCCCAGAAGATCTTCACCTCGCGTATGCGGATAAACTGGTTGCCCTTGTCGAAATAGGGAAAATGAAGGATGAGGAAATAATAGTCGTCGTACTCGTCTATCTTTGGGCGCTGGTTGGTGCCCCGGCAGTCTTCGATATCGAGGGGGTGGAAATGGTAGTCATCCAGAAGCATGTTGTAGTCGTCTTCGCTCGGATTGGTGATGTCCAACCACTTGAGGTCCTTGTATGCGATGGTCTCTATCATTATTACACCTCCTTGTATATCAACATTCTACATTCGAGTAACGATTTTGAAATTTTCTGCAAAGATACGCATTTTTTTATAAACGGCAACATTTTTTTGCGCAACGGACTAAAAATACAGCTGTTAATAAAATAATTTTGTGCATTCGGATATTTTGTATATCTTTGCACGATTGATGGCGACATAATGTCGCTGTGCAAGGTATTGGATATTAATAAAAAAAGATAAACATAATGGAAATAACTGGCAAACTAATTCAGATTCTGCCCAATGTAGAGGGCGATTCGGCACGCGGACACTGGGTACGCGGCGGTTTTGTGATTGAGACAGGCGACGACTATCCCCGCAAAGTGGCCTTCACAGCCTTCGGCGAAGAGCGTGTGGCCATGGTACAGGATGTGCCCATGGGATCGATGGTGCAGGTGACGTTCACACCCGAGAGCCGCGAGTTCCATGAGCGCTGGTATACCGACCTGCGCGCTTCGCGTGTGCAGCCGTTCGTCCCCGGCCAGATGCCTCAGGCACAAGGCAACTACGCATGGACTGCCAACGCCGCCCCTCAGCAGCCACAGCAGCCCGTCGCCCCGCAGCAGCCAGCTGCCCAAGCCCCCAGCTTCGCCAGTGCGCCGGCAGCCCCGGTGATGAAACAAGAGGGTGAAGACGACCTGCCCTTCTAAAAAAAGAGTGCCCACCAGTCCGAACAATGGAAAAAGCCGAGGTTAGAAAGATGATGCGCGAACGCAAACGCGCTGTGCCGCCGGAGGAAAAGCTCCGCCGGAGCCGCATCATCATGCATCGGTTGGAACACACAAGAGAATTTGCCACCGCGCGTGTCGTGCTGCTTTATTGGTCGATGGCCGATGAGGTGCAGACACACGAATTCGTGGAGCGATGGTACGGCGAGAAAACTCTGTTGTTGCCCTGTGTGGACGGCGACGACCTGCGGCTGCGACAATACACCGGTCCAGAATGCATGGTTGCAGGCGAGCAATTCGGAATAGGCGAACCGACGGGCGAAGAATGGACCGACCTTGCCGCAGTGCAGCTCATTGCGGTGCCAGGCGTGGCTTTCGACCCCAAGGGGAACCGCATGGGCCGCGGACGCGGTTTCTACGACCGAATGCTGAAGTCGACTCCGAATGCCGTCAAAATAGGTCTCGCCTACGACTTCCAAATGCTCGAGAACATACCGACCGAGCCGCACGATGTGCGCATGGACCGCGTGCTAACCGATGCGCCGACTGAAACAACCGAAAGCCGAGAGAATTAAAAAAAAGAGCCTGCCACATGCCGATGTTCTACACACCAAAGCCGCGCCAGTTTCACTATCAACCGCGCTTCTACAACCCCGAGAAGGAGCGCTGGGAGGCATTGAAACAGAAATATGCCGACGAACGCATGAGGCGCGAACTGGAGGCCGAGTTGGCCGAAACCGAAATCACCGACGCCCCTGGCGATGCAGCGAAAGCAGCGCCGACCGACGCCGACTTGGAATATTTCCAGCGGCGTGTGCGCGAACTGGAAAGCCGGCAGCGAGACAAGCAGCGCGGCCTGACGTGGAAAGACCTCTTCAGAAAACGCGAAATGCCGAAATTCAACTACACGCCACGCTTCAGTTCGAGCAACGGCACCCCGGCAGACGAAACCGCGAAACCCAACACCGGCGAACGGATTGCGGACTTCAAACATCGCAATGTAAAGATTAAGCGTCGCTTCGACATCAGCGATGCAGACTATATGAAACCCGTGCCGGCAACACGCATAATGCTATACGTACTGCTGGCATGCCTGCTAATCTACTGGATCGTATTTTAGAACCTACCGAAATGACAATCGAAGTATTGAAATCGAAGATACACCGCGTGACGGTCACCGAGGCCGACTTGGACTACATCGGCTCCATCACCATAGACCAAGCCCTTATGGAGACCGCGGGCATCATCGAAAACGAGAAAGTTGAGATATACAACATCACCAACGGAGAGCGCTTCGCCACCTATGCCATACGCGGAGAGCGCGGTTCGGGCTGCATCTGCCTCAACGGCGCCGCCGCCCATAAAGCTCCCGTAGGCAGCCTTATAATCATCGCCGCCTATGCACAGATGACTCCGGAAGAAGCCGCCACCTGGCACCCGACAGTTATTTTCCCGAAAAACAACCGCTTGTGAGCATAAAGAAGACAACCCGTAGCCGATGGGGCGACATTCTGAAGATGTTCGTCTTCCTCGGTATTGGTTTCTTCTTCATCTACTGGTTCTTGCTGAAGCTGGAGCCAGAGCAGAAAAGGGCAATCTGGCAGTCGTTCCTTGAGGCCAACTATGTATGGGTCGGAGTGGCAATGATATGCTGCCTGCTAAGCCATTACCTGCGCGCGTTGCGTTGGCGTCTGCTTTTTGAACCGATAGGCTACCATCCGTCGCGGAGCAACACCTTCGGCTCAATCGTTGTGGCCTATCTGGCCAATCTGGCGTTTCCTCGGGCTGGCGAAGTGATGCGTTGCGCCACCATGCGCACAAGCGAAGATATTCCGCTGGAGCGGTCGCTCGGCACAGTAGTGACCGAGCGGCTGATAGACATGATGGCGTTCGCTCTTATAGTTGCCATCGGCATGCTGGCGATGTTCGGCCAAGCCAAAGACTGGCTTTACGACACCCTGTCGCAGAAGTACGACACCCTGCCCAATATGTGGATAATAGGCGGCGTGGCAGTGGCAGCCGCAGCGCTCCTGTTTGCAGCATATAAAATTTTATGGCATCGCCTTCTTCACATTAAATTTTTCCAAAAAATCGACTCCCTGCTGCGAGGCATGGTCGACGGAGTAAAGAGCATTCTGCACCTTGGGACAAAACGCACGGCGCTGTTCATCCTCTACAGTGTGGTCATATACATGCTCTACATTTTGGGTGGCTACATCATCTTCCAGGCATTCGACGCCACCCAGAGCCTCAACTTCGGCGCAGCATTTGTGGTCTACCTTTTCGGCACAGTGGGCATGACCTTCTCGCAAGGTGGCATCGGAGTATACCCGGTGTTGGTGCAGCTGGCGCTCGACATACAGGGAGTGCCCATGGAGGTCGGTGCGGCGTGCGGATGGCTGCTATGGGGCAGCCAACAGGCTGTTGTCATAGTGGTAGGCGCATCATACCTGATATACTTCAGCTTGATGAAGCGCCGCAACAAAATGAATATAAACGAATAAAAAATAAGATAGAACAATGGAGAAAACACGTTGTCTCATTGTCGGTTCCGGTCCTGCTGGCTTCACAGCCGGCATCTACACCAGCCGAGCCGACCTGAAACCCATCCTCTTCGAGGGCGAACAGCCCGGCGGTCAGCTGACTATCACAACCGAGATAGAGAACTTTCCCGGTTATCCGGAAGGCATAAGCGGAACCTCCATGATGGACGACCTGCGCAAACAAGCCGTGCGTTTCGGCTGCGACGTCCGCACAGGCTACATACGTCAAATAGACCTCTCGAAGCGACCGTTCCACGCGGTAGACGACCACGGCAACGAGTTCGAGGCCGAGACAGTGATTATTGCCACGGGCGCCAGCGCACGCTGGATAGGTCTGGAAAGCGAACAGCGCTTCTATGGCGCAGGTGTGTCGGCGTGCGCCACATGCGACGGCCCATTCTACAAGAAACAGGTTGTGGCTGTTGTGGGTGGCGGCGACACCGCATGCGAAGAAGCCAACTATCTCTCAACACTCTGCTCGAAAGTATATCTTGTGCACCGCCGCGACGAACTGCGCGCCTCAAAAGCCATGCAAAACCGAGTGCTGAGCAACCCGAAAATCGAGATGTGCTGGAATAGCCGCATCAGCGAAATACTTGGCACAGACCTCGACGGCGTGACCGGCATAGAATTGGAAGACACCAAAACAGGGGAAAAGACCAAACGCGAGGTGACGGGAGTGTTTGTTGCCATCGGGCACAAGCCCAACACCGAATTCCTTGGCGGACAGGTAGAGCTCGACGCGCAAGGCTACATCAAGATAGCGCACCCCAACACGGCCACCAGTGTGAAAGGTGTCTTCGCTGCCGGCGATGTATGCGACCCCAACTACCGCCAAGCCATCGTGGCTGCTGGACGCGGATGCATGGCTGCAATGGATGTGGAGAGATTCCTGCAAGAAAACTAAACAGACCCTGATGAAGCCACGGACGACAGAGACCACAAACACCGGCGGCGCAGCTGCACTGCGCCGCCGGACTGCTTTGCTCTTTCTGCTGGCCGTTCTCTCACTGCTACCACTCGGCGCCACCGCACAGATCAGACCCGCATCAGGATTGCCGTCGGGCAGACCTTCCATCGGTGGCAGCGGCAACATGACGAGGTCGGGGTCGAATGCATCATCGTCAAACACCAGCAACCCGAACTTCCCCCAAGACAGCACTTTCGGTCAGAGCGACAGTTCGGCCATAACAGGGCTTCAATACCATACCGAGACACCTGATTCGGTACTACGTCAGCGTGTTTTTCTTTTCTTCTATCATCCAACCGAAGTGAAGCTCTACGATGTATGGAATCCCACCCTCGACCCAACAGGCGTGCAATTCAGCGACCCTCTTGATGCCCTGAATGGCGATTATTACCTCGGAAAGGGCATGCTCGGACACCCGCATGTGAGCCTCTTCCCCACCCCGGCAGATGGCCTGGACATACAGTTGCAGCCCGACCCAAACAGAGGCTACGCCAAGCGGCCGACGAACATACGCTTCTACCAAACCATGACTCCATACACGGTACTGAGCTACAACTCGTCGCTCAACAAAGACTATCTTGTACGCGTGTCACACACACAGAACATCATGCCGGGATGGAACGCCTCGTTCGACTACCGACTCATCCGCCCGGAAGGCATCTACACCTCGACAAGTGCAAAGAACCACTACCTTGACGCCACAACAAACTATTTCTCGCGCGATTCACGGCTTCAAGCCTTGGCTGGAATCATCTGGCAGGGATTCAACATTGACGAGAACGGCGGCATCAGCGACGACAGCTACTTCATCGAGCACACACTCAACAACCGCTCAGGCGTGCCCGTTAACCTCTACAATATGGGCACCGTGCATCGCGAACTTAACGTCTTCGGCCATGCGACATACAACCTCGTACGTCAGTTCGAAACCGTGCGCCAACGCGACAGTCTTGTTTTCCGCATAGAGAATGACACTCTCACAACCATCGACACTGTTGACGCCTACGATACAATCCGGCTCAATGCCCCAACGCCATTCAATGCAGGTATCATCGGCCTCGAAGCCAACTACGACCGCCGTAAACGCGTATTTACCGACTCGACGTGGTGGCGCGAGACCTCGGCAACACTTTTCTGGACCAACGACGCTTATGTAGACCACCGCTGGCAAAACCCATTGAAGCTGACTGTCGGAGCCTCAATAAGACAGGTTTCATCAGCCATCGAAGGCGACAGTCTGTTGATGCTGTCCACATTCGATCCCTACGCGCGCGCTGTATTCAGTCTCGGTCGCGCCACGTTAAGCGGCGAAGCCGACCTGCGCAGCTCATTCGACGCCGACGGCCAGCCAGACTCGCGCTACAGCGCCCTGATATCATTCAACTTTGACAGCGCCAGAAGTACACACGCCGAACTGATGGCCACAATACAGCGAAAGTCGCCTGATGTGCGCATGATACATGATGCTTTAATACACCAAGGTGTTAATCTAAAAAAAATAGTCTCCAACGAGTATCGGCTCTCATTTACACATGCCGACATTGTAGACCTCGACCTGCGTGCCACCAACATGAGCCACAACGCATGGTACGATTCGAGCTTATATATATACGAAGGAACAGACGAACTATGGCTTTATCAGGCCCGGTTAACCACACACCTGAATGTCGGTTGGATGCATCTTGACATGCAGCATTTGCTGCAATTTTCTACCGACAGCATACAGATGCCAGTGCCGCTTTGGGCGGTCAAAGGGTCGCTCTACGCCGACCTAAAGCTTTTCAGGGGTGCACTGCGCGCCCAAATCGGAGCCGACGTACGCTACCACACCTCATTCTTCGCTCCTGGCTACGACCCATACACAGGCCTGTTCTACCATCAAGATCAAGTGCAGATAGGAGACTATATATGGGCAGATATATTCATCAATCTTAATGTCAAACGCGCCAGCTTCTATGCCAAAGCCGGCCACCTGAATGCACTCTGGGAACAGTCGCCATCCTACTTCATTCTTCCACACTACCCCGGCCAGCGCTTCGGATTCTTCTGGGGCATCACTTGGCATTTCTTCGATTAGAATGCATTTTTTTTGTCATTATGTGAAATTATGTTATATTTGTAAGTCGATTTTTGTAAGGAAAAAATATAAAATTTATTAAATATGAAAAAGTTAACAACTACCCTTCTTTTGCTGGCAGCGCCGATTTTCGCTTTTGCCAGCGAGGCTGACCTCAAAATGCCGCAGGGTTTTGCCCAAACAGACGACGCATCAATTCTCTGGTGGGGCTTTGCGGTTGTTGTACTAGGCCTATTGTTCGGTTTTTGGCAATTCAGCAAAGTGCGCAAACTCAAAGCACATCGTTCGATGCTTGAGATTGGCAACGTCATTTTCAAAACTTGTTCTACATATCTGAAGCAACAAGGCAAATTCCTTCTTCTGCTTTTCGTCTTCATCGGCGCAGCTATGGCGCTCTATTTCGGCCTGCTGCAGGGCATGCCCTTTGGCAGTGTGGCCCTCATCCTTGGATGGACCATCGTTGGCATTCTCGGCAGCTATGGTGTGGCATGGTTTGGTGTGCGCATGAACACCTTCGCCAATGCCCGCATGGCCTTTGCCAGCCTGCGTCGCAAACCGCTCGACCTGCTCAACATACCGCTCCGCGCTGGTATGAGCATCGGCATCGTGCTTATCTGCATCGAGCTGGTGCTGATGCTCGTCATCCTCATGCTCATGCCCGAAGACCTTGCCGGCAGCTGCTTCATTGGTTTCGCTATCGGCGAGAGCCTCGGCGCCAGCGCCCTGCGTATCGCCGGCGGCATCTTCACCAAGATTGCCGACATCGGCAGCGACCTGATGAAGGTGGTCTTCAAAATCGGCGAGGACGACCCGCGCAACCCCGGCGTCATTGCCGACTGCACCGGCGACAATGCGGGCGACTCCATCGGACCCACCGCCGACGGTTTCGAGACCTATGGCGTCACCGGCGTGGCTCTCGTATCCTTCATCCTGCTGGCCGTTCCGGTCGAGTATCAGGTGCCGCTGCTGGTGTGGATTTTCGTCATGCGCATCCTCGGTATCATCGCCTCTGTACTGGCCTACTACATCAATGGTGCCATTGCCAAAGCCCGCTATGGCAAGGCCGACGACCTCGATTTCGAACAGCCCCTGACCGCGTTGGTATGGATCACCTCCATTCTCAGCATCATCGGTACCTTCTGCGCTTCCTACTTCATGTTGGCCGACCGCCTACCCGGCAACACCTGGCTTGCCCTGGCCGCCATCATCAGCTGCGGCACCCTCGGCGCTGCCCTCATCCCAGAGCTGACCAAGATTTTCACCTCGCCCAAGTCGAAGCACGTCCACGAAGTGGTCACCGCATCCGAGCAGGGCGGTCCGTCGCTCAACATCCTCAGTGGTCTCGTGGCCGGCAACATGAGCGCATTCTGGACCGGCCTCGTCTTCTTTGTGCTGATGCTCCTCGCCTACATGTTCACCGCCGGATTCGACCTAAGCGCTGTGCTGCCGCAGTACGCCTCCATCTTCGCTTTCGGACTGGTGGCCTTCGGCATGCTCGGCATGGGCCCCGTGACCATTGCCGTCGACAGCTACGGCCCCGTAACCGACAATGCCCAGAGCGTATACGAGCTCTCGCTCATCGAGGACGACACCGAGAAGGCCGCCCGCGAGATTGAGAGCGAATTCGGCTTCAAGCCCGACTTCGAGAAAGCCAAGTACTACCTGGAAGCCAACGACGGCGCCGGCAACACCTTCAAGGCCACGTCCAAGCCCGTGCTCATCGGCACCGCCGTGGTGGGTGCCACCACCATGATTTTCTCCCTCATTCTCATGATTCAGAAGACCCTCGGCATCGAGCCCGAGAGCATTCTCAACCTGCTGAACCCCTACAGCATCCTTGGCTTCATCCTCGGTGGCTGCGTCATCTACTGGTTCACCGGCGCCTCGATGCAGGCCGTCACCACCGGTGCCAACCGCGCAGTGGAGTATATCAAAGAGAACATCAAACTCGATGCCAACGCTCCCAAGAAAGCCGATACTGCCAAGAGCCAGGAGGTGGTCAAGATATGCACCAACTACGCTCAGCGCGGCATGATCAACATCTTCATTGCCATCTTCTGCTTCGCATTGGCCTTTGCCTGCCTTTCGAGCCCCGAAAGTATCGGCGGCGAAAACGCCGTCTGCCTCTTCATCAGCTACCTGATATCCATCGCCGTCTTCGGCCTGTTCCAGGCCATGTTTATGGCCAACGGCGGCGGTGCATGGGACAACGCCAAGAAAGTTGTCGAGGTCGACATGCAGGCCAAAGGCACCCCACTGCACGACGCGTCAGTCGTAGGCGACACAGTCGGCGACCCGTTCAAAGATACCTCCAGCGTGGCACTGAACCCCATCATCAAGTTCACCACCCTCTTCGGTGTGCTGGCCATGGAGATTGCCATCAGCGATGGCTTCCGCAGCCTGGCTCCGTGGTTTGGCGTGGCGTTCCTTGTGATTGCTCTCTATTTTGTGTACCGTTCGTTCTACAAGATGAGAATCAAGTGAACACGCCATCTGCTTTGGAGACGCAGCAGGCGGCGTCTCTACAAAAAGAATTTCCAGCCTCCGGCGCTTCCCGTTGGAGGCTTTTTTTGTCGGCGGGGAAATTTTTTTTTTGGCTGTTTCGGAAAAAATTTGTAATTTTGCACCGTCGTTTCCGCACCGCCGAAGCCCCTCGAGAGCGATGGGTGTAAGCGGGTGGGACTTGTTCCGCAGGAAGCGGCAGGACATATAAAAAAGACGTTGTAACGGCGTTTTATCTGCGGCTTATCGAACTTCGCAAATTCCTAAGAGTAACGCAAAAAACGCAATGTACATCGTCCATGGATTGCATCACTATAGAGACGCAGCCTGCTGCGTCTCCCACAATTATAGATGCATGCGTGGGCTTCGGCATTGCTTATTCTTTACTCTATGGCAATGCGAAGGCCAGATAAGCGGGATAAGCAAAGTAACAGATTCCCGCGCTTCTTTTTTATAGACCTTTCCTGTCAAAAACACAACAAAAAACCGGCGTTTTCGGGAATCACCGCCAACCAAAAGTTGCGCCCGACACGTACAAGGGATATAAAAAATGAAGAAGGTACTCATTCTGGGTTTTGTCCTGACTTGCGGCCTCTGCGGCATCAATGCACAAACGGTAAAATACAGACAGACAAAGTCTGTCGACCGTAGCTCCGGCGCCGAATATACCGCGAACACCAATGTCAAATACATCACATTCAGCGGCAACAGATTCAGCTTCACCAACCAGAACGGACAGCTGGACAATTCCGTCGGCAGCTGGAGCTATTGCAACCTGAAGACGGGTGGCGGCAATGTCACCTACAACAACGGCTACGGGGGACAGATCATCACGGGAATGCAAAGTGTGGGCATCAACCAAAGAGTGTTTTCGTATGTCGGCATGGAGAACGGTGCAAAAAAATATGTATGCAGACGGCCTGTCCTGAAGTCCACCGACGGCTCCGTTTGCGGCTACATCGAGGACGTCATCTATTTCAGCCCCGACATGTCCAGATTCAACGTTTACAGCGGTGGCACCCCGGAGGAAAACGGCCTCAACTGCAAAGGCACCGTGCGCATGGGCACCATCGTCACGACTGCCGGATATGGCGAGTCGCAGACCATGTGCAACTCCAATGAAGTGTTGGTTTTTGAACGCGTTGACAATACCAGCAACGGCGGCATCATCTACTAAATGTCCACAACATGAAACACACATTGACAGTTTTCCTGGCCCTGTTCCTCTCAGGCTGGGGGCTGGCCACGGCCCAGAACCGGACCTACTACTACGAGAAGGTGGCCGTGGTGGTCAACGGCAACAAGACCGCCGCCAGCGGCGACGGCCATTACCTGACCATGAACAGCAAAGTGCTCTACGAAAGCAACCCCAACGGCACCTCCAAGGGCTATGGGATGATGAACTTCGAGGGTGACCGCAACGGGCTGCACACCTACGGCGGCGACGCCTATCTGGGGAAGGGGCTCACCTACTATTTCGCCTCCGACTACTCGCGCCTCAACGTGCACCTCTACGACGGCACCATCCTTGTCTACGAACGAAAGAGCCAGGCCAACCAGTCGCGCATGAGAGGTTATTCCCAGCCGTCGTCGGGCGGCGGCAGCTATGTTCCCACCACCACCTACGACCCCGGCTACAACAGCAATTCATCCTCACCCCAAAAGGGAAAGGATTATTACACGACCTGCTCCTATTGCCACGGGAAAGGCTTTGTCGTCGAAGAGCAATCCATATCGGTCTCCAGCTATGGACTAAACAGCAGCCACAACTACATCACCTGCAGTTGCGGCAAACGATACGACAGCCGGAGCACCACGCACAACCACAGGACTTGTCCCAAATGCCAAGGGAGCGGACAGATCAAAGTCAGATAAAAACAGTAAAAGAAATGAAAAAAACACTATTGACAGCCCTCATGGTGGCATTGGCATTCGGCACCATGCAGGCGCAGAACACCAAGAAGACGCCCGCAAAAGCCAAGTCTGCCAAAACCCAGAAAGTGGAAACGCCGAAACCGCCGTCGCAAGAAGAGCTGCTGAATGCGGCAGCAAGAATAGCACAGGAGAAATATGCTTTCCGCAAAGTGGGCGAATACCCTTACAACGACATACTGGCCAATGTCGACGGAGTAATCCCCGGCTGGACCTCCGCCGAAGAGCTGATAGCCCTCGGAGCGGAGCCTGCGGCCCATGGCAAATATGAGTGGGATGGCATTGTGTGCCAAATGAAGTCGGATCGTAGCCATG
>JAZNSV010000144.1:0-1500 GCA_045591485.1 Bacteroidales bacterium
GGTCACCTCCGATGCACCATAGATGCGGCCGGCCACCTGCTCTACTTTCTGCTCGATGCCCAGCTCGTCGGCATAGGTGAACTGAAGCGGTGCAGAGGGGTGCTGCTCGATGGTTTCCACCACCAGGCGTGCCAACTCTACAGCTCCCTCACCGCCTTGCATAAAGGCATTGTTTACGGCAAAGCCTACACCGAGGTCGGCCTCGCAGTGGTGACGAAGGGCTTCCACCTCCTCGTCCACATCGGTGGCAAAGCGGTTGAAGGCTACGACCACGGTTTGACCAAACGAGCGGAGGTTTTCAATGTGCTTGTCCAGGTTGGCAAAGCCGCGTTGCAGGCCTTCCATGTTGGGTTCTTTAATGGCATCGAGGGTGACACCGCCGTGCATCTTCAAGCCTTGTGTGGTGGCCACGATGACGGTGAGCTTGGGTTGCAGACCGCTTTTGCGGCACTTGATGTTATAGAACTTCTCGGCACCCAGGTCGGCTCCGAATCCGGCTTCGGTCACTACATAGTCGCCGTAGGTCATGGCCAGCTTGGTGGCCAGGATGGAGTTGCAGCCGTGGGCAATGTTGGCAAAGGGGCCGCCGTGTACAAAGGCTGCCGTGCCCTCGGTGGTCTGCACCAGGTTGGGATGGATGGCGTCTTTCAGCAACACGGTGATGGCACCCGACACGCCCAGGTCTTTCACCGTGAACGGCGTGCCGTCGAAGCGGTAGCCCAGGATGATGTTGTCGATGCGGCGACGCAGGTCGTCGATGTCTTTCGACAGGCAGAGGATGGCCATGATTTCACTGGCGGGGGTGATGTCGAAGCCCGACTCTTGTGTGAGGCCGTTGGTGCGCGGACCAAGTCCGGTGACGATGCTGCGCAGCGAGCGGTCGTTTACGTCGAGCACGCGTTTCCAAACCACCTCTTTCAGCGCAAAGCCTTCGGCCTGGTGCTGGTAGATGTAGTTATCGAGCAGCGCAGAAATCATGTTGTGGGCCGAGGTGATGGCGTGGAAGTCGCCCGTGAAGTGCAGGTTGATTTTCTCCATCGGCAACACTTGGGCATAGCCTCCTCCGGCTGCCCCACCCTTCATACCAAAGCAGGGGCCCAACGAGGGTTCGCGCAAGGCTACAATGGCGCGTTTGCCTATCTTGTTCAGGCCAAGGGTTAAACCAATGGAAACGGTGGTCTTACCAATACCGGCCTTGGTGGCGGTGATGGCGGTGACCAGTATCAGGTTGCTCTGTTTCACTTTCTCCTCGTCGACAAGCGTCTCGGGAATCTTGGCGATGTAGCGGCCATAGTTCTCTACCTCGTCGCGGGGTATGCCGATGCTGTCGGCTATCACTTTAATCTTCTTCAGTTCGATGCTGCGGGCAATTTCAATGTCGGACTTCATGGTACGATATGTGTTATCTTTATGAATTAGTAAATTTTTGTTTTAGTTCGCAAATATAATAAAATTATGATTATGAATTTTGAATTATGAAGGTATAATTGCTATTTTTGC
>JAZNSV010000145.1:0-15756 GCA_045591485.1 Bacteroidales bacterium
TTGGCCCCCAGACCGCCATGCCACCACCCCGCCTGGCCCCGGGCGCCCGCGGTGGGAGCCTGGGCACGGATGATACCGTCGACAACCACATTGTCGACGTGGATGTTGACGCTCGACATACGCGAGGTGGTGTTCTCGCAGTAGAAGGCCAGCTGGGCATAGGTGCCGAGGTAGGCCTCGAAGTCGATGGTGTCGTTGGTGTAGGCCGCGGTGAGCTCGGCAATGTCGAGTTCGCCTTCGGCGGGGTTCTTGACCCACTTGCGGAGAGTCTGCCAAGCGCCCCAGTTGCCGTTGGCGCTGGCTTTGGTGCGGACGAGGACCATGACCGTCTTGCCGGAGTCGACGTCCGCGGGGGCGACGGCGCCGCTAAAGGCGGTGAGGGCGATGTCGTAGCGCAGCTGCGCGCGACCGCTCTCGGTGAGGTCCATCTCCGGCGAAACCAGCCACTGGTAGCGGTTGGCCGCGAAGAGGTTGTAATAGTAGTGGCCGGCGGCGAGGCCGTTCATGGCGTACTCGGTGTACGTCCACGAAGGCTCACCGGTGGGCTGGAAGGTGGGGGCATAGTTGGATGTGCCACCGACCCATCCCTCCGGATTGGCCACACTAAAATCCTGGCTCAGGTAGGTGCGCTCGGCAGTGACCTGAGTCTGTGCGTTCGATGCGAAAGGCAGCGCGAGGGCCGCGATCAGCATCATCGTTCGTAAGAACTTTTGCATAAGATTTAGTTTTTTGATGGTTAATAAATTGGGTTAATTAAATTGATTTATTTTCGTTTATATTTTTTTCTATGGCGGCAATCATCTCGCGGGCTTGCGGGATGTAGGTCTTCATCTTGTCGGGCTCGACGTCGTACATCATTGTATAGTCGCTGTCCTCCCTGAGGGTTTCAAGTTGGCTGTAGAGCACTCCAAACGACTTGGGCATCAAGCCAGTGAGGACATACTCTTTATTGAACATAATCATAGACCCTTTGTGCGACTTGACGGTGTGACCGTCGCAAATCAAAAGGGCGTTTGCGGCATGGAAGACAGCATAGTACAACCTGCTGGCCGCGCCATTCCAGCTGCCCACGCCAACCAAGACGTCGGCATCAGCCAACGCCTCACGCGACTTGCGCAACTCTCCGTCGACAATCAGTCTTCTGTTATGTTCGGTCAAGCTCATTGCAAAACAATCTTGTCTTCTTCTACATTGTCATGAAACGGCAGGCACTCCCACCGGCTCCATTGCTTCCGCGAGTACATGTGCGGATTGATTTCGGCATCCATCTTCCACCCCATCTCACGCATGGCGTATACATACTTGAGATAGTCGGCGTCCGAGAGGTCGTCCTTGTCGAGCAGGATGAGCAGGTCGTAGTCGCTGTCGGGGCGGGCGTCGCCGCGGGCACGCGACCCGTAGAGCCACAGCGAAGCCCCCTGGGGCAGTATGCGCTGCCCGAGTTCGGCGATGCTCTGTATGACCTGCGTCTGGTTCATTGGTGTTTTTTCGGTTCCCGGTTTTCAGTTTTCAGTTTTACAATACTCTGCCACACATTCCGCGCACCGTTGCCGACAACCATGCAACACCCTATGCCACAGGGTGCTGCACAGATACGGGGGTGCATTTTTGCGCACAATATATCTGTGCAAAGATACGACTTTTTTTTGAACCTGTAAAAGTTTTTTATTTTTTAACATTTTGGTGCTCACATTCCCCTTCTCACCCACCCTTTTCGCAGGTATCCGGTAGTGCATATCAACGATACATCAACGATATATCAACGATATTTCAACGATTGTAATCGTTGAAATATCGTTGATATATCGTTGATGTATCGTTGATATGCACTACCGGTAGAGGGGAAAATAGGACCAAGATTACTACATTTAACATAATTTTAACACAAATATACCCTCTGCGGCTCCAAAAACACTCTATCGGGCCGCAGAGGGGCATACTTCGGCAGCGGACGGATTTATCATTTTTTCCGTCCGCTCACCGGACATATCGAACAATGAAAAAAGGTGGTCACTCGACGCCTTCGAGCGACATAAGCGCATGCACGGGTGCCATGGCTTCGAGCAGAGCGCGACCTCCGAGGGCTGGCAGTTCGACCAGGAAGAGGAACTGGCGCACTCTGACGGGATGGCCGTCTACGACCTGTGCATTGAGGGCCTGGGCTATGCCGATGGCGGTGCCGCCGGTGGCAAGCAGGTCGTCGAGCAGCGTAATCTCAATCGTGCCGTCGGCCGCACAGGGGCAGGCCGCGAGGTCGCTGCGGCGGAAGAAGACTTCGTCGCTGCCGTATTCCTTTTCAATCTCAACTCTCACAAGGTCGCCTTCGGCAAAAGGCAGCTTGCCTTTCTTGCGTATGGGCACTATAGTCTGCACACGGCTGCTGGTGCCGAGCAGTGGGGCCGCAAAGAGAAAGCCGCGCGCCTCTACAGTGGCCACACAAGGTGTGGCGCAGTGTCGGTCGAGTTCGACCACAGCACCCTGAAAAGCGCTCTTGTCTTGCAAAAAAGGCAACACATCTATGAAATCGATTCCCTTCTTCGGGAAATCTGGATAGTGTTTGATGACGGATTCAAACATGGTCGTTTCTTTTTATTGTTTACTATATTATACCTATAGCCACTACATCGCCCAGACAAGAAGTCCGGCACAAATAACAACGCCACTGACGAGCAGGTCGATAAGGCAATAGCCCATTATGTCTTTGGCGCTGAGACGCGCTATGGCCAGTGCGGGCAGAGCCCAGAAGGGCTGTATGAGGTTGGTCCAAGCGTCGCCCCATGCGATGGCGGTGCCTGTGAGGCCGGGGTCTACGCCGAGGTCGGCCCCCGCAGTGAACATGATGGGGGCTTGTATTGCCCAATGCCCGCCGCCCGAAGGCACGAAGAGGTTGAGCAGCGCGGCGCAGAGGAATGTGAGCAGCGGATATGTCAGCGGATTGCTGATGCGTATGCACCCATCGGCCAACACACTGCCCATGCTGATGCCGCTTGCGCCCACACCGGTGATTATACCCATAATGCCGGCGTAGAACGGAAACTGCAAGATGATGCCGCTCGCCCCCGACGCGGCTTTGCCGAAGGCACGGACGTAGGCCAACGGGGTGCCATGGAGCATCAGTCCCAACGCCAGAAAGATCATAATCACCGAACCGAGGTCGAACGAGCCGCCGCCAAAGCCGAGATGCAGCACCAGATAGGCCACCAGCATCAAGGCCGGAAGCCATGCCAGCAGGCGGCTGTGTTCCAAGCGCTGGGCCGGAGTCTTCCCGGCTGCCGGTTTTGCGACGGGAGTTTCTTCGTCTTCAAGCAACGAGGGGTCGACCACAACCGCGCCCTGTTTGGGGTGCATAAGGCTGTTGGCCACGGTGATGCCCACTATGACGAGCAGCACCATGACAAGGTTGTGCGGGTCGAGGATGGTCTGCGCCACAGGCACCGGCGAGGTGAGGGCTCCGTTGGTGGCTTTGGTCAGCGATTCGCCGGGGGTGGCCATTGTCAGCGGTATCGACCCCGAAAGGCCGGCATGCCAGACCACAAATCCGCTATAGGCCGAAGCAATGAGCAGACGGTAGTCGACGCCACGCAACTGGCGTGCTATCTCTTTGGCGAAAACCACGCCTACGATAAGGCCGAAGCCCCAGTTGAGCCAACAGGCCAGGGCCGAAACCACAGTAACCAGCGCTATGGCGGCGGCCGGCGTCTTTGGCAGGCGGGCAAGCGCACTCACCACACGTTTGACGGCAGGGGCTGCGGCCAGGGCCGAGCCACAGACAAGCACCAATGCCATCTGCATGGCAAAGGCAAGGAGGTTCCACACTCCCCCACCCCAATGCTCTACAACTTCGAGCGGGGTCTGGTGGCAGATGGGCATGGCCAGCAGGGCCGCCACGAAGGTGAGCAGTATGGCGAAGACGAATGGTTCGGGCAGCCAGCGCTGCACCAGACGTACACAGAATTTAATCATTGGGTTAGAAGTTCATTATCCAGCGGATGAGTTCGGGAATGTCGGTATTCTGGTGGATGCCGGAAAAGTATTCGGCGCCGGGGCCATAGGCAAAGACCGGCACCATGCAGCCGGTGTGGCTGCCCCAGTGGAAGCGGGGGGTATTGAGGCCCTTTTCGATATCTCCGTCGGGCAGGGTGAGGCCGCCTGTCTCGTGGTCGGCGGTGACCACAACGAGGGTCGAGCCATTGCTCTCGGCAAAGTCGAGCACCGCGTTGAGCAACTGCTCGAAGTCGGCCAGCTCGGCACGCAGATAGGCCGAGTCGTTGTTGTGGCAGGCCCAGTCTATCTGCGAGCCTTCTATAAGCATGGCAAAGCCTTTGGGGTTGCGGCTCAAAAGGTCGATGGCCTTGAGCGAGCAGTGGCGCAGCATGTCGCCGCGGGCAGGGGCCGTCAGCGGGTCGCCGTCGTAGAGCAGGCCTACGAGCTTGTCGCCCTGGTACGCATCTACCGAGTCTATGGTGCGCACCACAGTGTAGCCACGTTTAGCCAGCGTGTCGAGCGGGGCGAGGCCGTCCTTGCGGTTCTCGGGCAGGAAGTTATTGTATCCGCCGCCCACCATCACGCTGTGGGCACACTGGGCCATCTGTATGCTCAGTGTGTCGAACATCTTGCGGTAGGGCACGTGCCCATAGGACGAAGCAGGTGTGGCGTCCAGCACATTGGAGGTCACCACGAAGCCGGTGCTCATGCCGGCGTCCACGGCATCGTCGAAGATGGTGCGGTAGCGCTCGGCGTTGGGTCCCCAGTTGACATGATAGTTGTCTACTTTCTTGCCCGTGGTCAGGGCAGTGCCGCCGGCCGACGAGTCAGTGCGGTAGTGGTTGCGCGAATAGGTGCGCGAAAAGCCGCTGAATGGGAAGCGCAGAAACGCGCTGTTGTTCTCGCGCTCAGCAACGACCGAGGCATAGACCTGGGGCACTCCCATGCCGTCGCCGACAATGAGTATTACGTTGTCGGGAATGGCGGGCTCCTGGCTCATGGACATAGTCTCGTCGCGGACCTCGGTGGCGTCGGCCAGGTAGGCTGCATTTTCGAAATCGGCACCAAGTTCCATCAGACCCGAACAGCCGCTGAGAAGCAACGAGGCTCCGACGGCGATGGTGGAAAGAATACGGTTCTTTATCATAAGGCATTATTTTTTATCTATCAACGGAAGTATTTCGTTTTCAAAAATATCGCGCCGCACAATACGGTAGTGCGGGGCATAGGCGGCCTTGAAGGCAGCGCTGTGGCTCATAACAAATTTGGGGTCGGGCGACACCATTCCCTCTGCGCTGCGCATCACAGCCGACGTCAGCTGCTCTACACCTACGATGCCTCGGCTCACCAGCAGCAAGTTGACTCGCACAAAGTTGCTGTCGCAGAGGGTGTATTCATAGTCCGGCATGCCGTTGCTGTCGGGCATCGAGCCAACCTCGTCGTTGATGTAGTGGGCACAGGCGGCACTGTCGGTCAGCAGATGGCCCGGACCGTAGAGGTCTTGGAAGACAAGTTTGTAGAGGTCTTGCGGCTCGGCGGCGGGATAGCGGTCGGCATAGGCCATCAGGGCGTCGGCGCAGGGCACTTTGGCGGGTTCGGTGGCCGCAGGGCGGCAGCTGGCCAGCAGCACTACGGCCAGCAGAAGAGGCATATACTTCATTGTTCTACGTGTTTAACTATCAAAATGCTGACCTCCCACAAGAGATATATTGGCAGGCTGACCAGAGCCAGCGTGAAGGGGTCGCCTGTGGGAGTGATGACGGCGCCTACAACAAGGATGACCACTATGGCGTGGCGGCGGTAGCGGCGCATGAACTGCGCTTTCAGCACACCGATCTTGGCCAGCAGCCAGCACATGACCGGCAGCTCGAAGACCACACCCATCATCAGGCTCATCACGCCCAGCACCGAGATGTAGCTGCTGAGGGTGATGGTGTTCTGCACGTCGGGGCTCACCTCGTAGCCGCCCAGGAAGCTGACGGTGATGGGAAAGATGACAAAGTAGTTGAGCGCCACACCGGCCAGGAAAAGCAGGTAGCCCACCGCCACAGCCCGGACGGCCAGCCGCCGCTCGGTGCGGTAGAGACCGGGGGCCACGAAAGCGAACATCTGGTAAATGACATAGGGCGAAACCACAATCAGGCCGGCCCACAGCGCCACACGCATGTGGATAAGCAACTGCTGGGTGAGCTCTACGTTGATGAGCTGCATCCCGGCTGGTTTGGGAGCCAGCACCACAGCGAAGAGCTGCTCCTTGAAGCAGAAGCAGCCTACACCTGCCACAACCGCCGCCAGTAGCACATACCACAGGCGGCGGCGCAGTTCGTCAAGGTGTTCCCAGAAGGTCATCAGGCCTTGGCGGACGGGTCAGACTTGTCTGATTTGTCGGACACGTCGCTGTCGATGCCGTTCACACCGTCTTTGAAGCTCTTGACGCCTTTGCCGAGCCCTTTCATCAGCTCGGGGATTTTCTTGCCGCCGAAGAGCAGAAGCACCACAACGGCGATGATGACTATTTCCCAACCTCTCATACCAGTGAGTCTTTAAGTTTGTTTGTGTAATCTTCTATCATGCGCATCTTGTCGGGGATGGCTATATGCTGCGGGCAGTGTGTGAGGCACTCGCCGCAGCCGATGCAGTGGTCGGCCTGGCGCAGACGCTCGATGCTTTTGTCATACTGCGTCAGGAAGGCCTTGCGTGCCTTGCGGAATTCGCGCTGCTCCACAGTGCCTTCTGTCACGATGGTTCCGTCGCCAAGGCTCTTGTTGTAGAACGAGAAGATGCCCGGTATGTCGAGCCCATAGGGACACGGCATGCAGTATTGGCATGTGGTGCAGGGTATGACGGGGAAGTGTGCATACTCGTCGGCAATATGTGCCAGCAGCTGCATCTCGTCGTCGGCCAGCGGCTCCACCGGACAGTGGGTGCGCACATTGTCTTCCACGTGCTCCATATAGGTCATGCCGCTGAGCGAGGTCATGATACGCGGGAACATGCCCAGGTAGCGGAACGCCCACGAAGCCAGACTGCGGTTGGGCTCGCGTTCTTTGAGTCGCTTGGCCAGCGGCCCGTTGAGCGTTGCCAGTCGGCCACCGAGCAGGGGCTCCATGATGACGATGGGTATCTCCTTTTTGTCAAGTTCTGTATACAGGTGTATGGCATTGACGTTTTCTTCCTCAATCTCGTGGGCATAGAGCCAGTCGACATAGTTCATCTGTATCTGCGCAAAGTCCCAATGGTACTTCTCATGCAGGCCCACCACCATGTCGAACTCTTCCTGCACACCATGGAACGACCACCCGAGGTTACGTATGCGTCCGGCCTCGCGCTCTTCGAGCAGGAAGTCGAGCACGCCGTTCTCCACGAAGCGCTTGTTGAAGTCGCCCGGAGCGCCGAAACTGTGCAGCAGGTAATAGTCGATGTGGTCGACCTGCAGCTTCTCGAAGCTCTCCTTATACATCTTGAGGCTTGCTTCGCGAGTCCATGTACGGAAGTTGCTCATCTTGGTGGCGACAAGCCATTTGTCGCGCGGGTGGCGTTTGAGGGCTATGCCCGTGGCCTCTTCCGACATGCCGCGCAGATACACAGGGCTGGTGTCGAAGTAGTTGACGCCATGCTCAATGGCATAGTCCACCATTCGGTTGATGAGCTCCTGGTCGAGCTTGGCGTCGGGGTTCTCGCGCAGGTTGCCGCCGCCCTCTACAGGCAGGCGCATCATGCCGAAGCCAAGCAGCGAGACCTTCTGTCCGTGGGTGTCGGTGCGGTAGGTCATCTGGCCAAGAGGCACCTCGCCCTCGGCGTAGCCCTCGGCACGGGTGGCGTTGGGGTTGTCGCAGCCAGCCGCCACAGCGGCACCGGCCACAGCACCTCCGGCCATCACTTTGAGGAAATCACGTCTTTCCATTTATCTTTTATCGTTCTGTTCTTTCAGTTGTTTGCGCTTCTTGCCGCTCGACCAGAAGCCATAGACCTCGCTGACGTTGCCAGCTGTCGAGAAGGCGTCGATCTGCTCGTCTTTCATCCAGGCAAGTATCTTGCTGAACTCGTCTTTGCTGAGCAGCACTTCGAGTTCGATGCTCTTCTCGCCGCTGTAGCCGCCGATGACCTCATAGAGGGTGCAGCCGCGGTGCAGCTCGTTGATGATGTACTGGCGGATGCGCTCGTAGTCTTTCGACACGATGCAAAGGCGCTTGTGGTTGTTGAGCGTGGCGGTGAAGTAGTCCACCACCAGACCGTTGATCCAAGTGCCGATAAGGCCGATGATGACCATACGGAACTGGTTGTTCGGAATGAAGAATGCCGTGCAGCAGATGACGGCACCGGCAATCGAAACCGAAGCTCCGATGTCGAAATGCAGGAATTTGTTGACTATCTTGGCCAGGATGTCGAGACCGCCGGTCGAAGCATTGATGCTGAACATCAGGGCCTGGGCGGCACTGAGCAGGAGCACGAAGCAGCAGAGGTCGAGCCAGGGGTCACCCATGATTGAGGCCGAACCCGTGATGGGGTTGTCGTGAGCCAGGATATATTCGCCAGCGGCATTGCGGGCATCCCAGGGGAGTATCCAAGCCCAGAAGTTGGTCAGTGGACCAAGTATAAGGGCGGTGTAGACGGTCTTGGCGCCAAATTCCTTGTTGATGAGGATGAACGCCAATATAAGGAGAATAATGTTAATCACCGTGATGTAGGTACCGAGGTTGCCGCCAAAGATGCTGACCAGCACTATCGAGAGACCGCTTATGGTGCCGATGATGAGTTTGCTCGGCACAAGGAAGTAATATACAGCGGCTGCAGTGACGGCCATGCCGAGAGTCATGATGATCAGTTCTTTCCAGAATTTCCAAGTACCCATGTACTTGACAAATTCAACAAGTGTTTCTTTGATGTTGATAGACATGATTTGTATTGTTTTTTTTATTGTTTATTCTATAGTTTTTGGTTTTTGTTTGCTGTCTCGACGCGTCGAAACGTCTTTCGTCTTTCTCACACTTCGGTGTGCACCTCACGGCCTTCTACGTATATGGCCGTCATGGGACGTGCAGGGCAGTAGTACTCGCAGGCACCGCAGCCGATGCAGCGCGCCTCGTCCACGGTGGGCACTGTGTGGCCGGTGGCGGGATCGCTGACCATGCTGATGGCCGCCGCCGGACAGTGGCGGGCACATGTGCCGCAGCTCACCCCCTGCGCCGAAAGGCAGTTCTTGTGCACCGTGATGGCGCGTCCGATGCTGATGGCGGTCTTCTCTTCTTTGGTCACTGGCTGTATGGCGCCGGCAGGACACACCTCGCTGCAGCGCGTGCAGGCCGTGCGGCAATAGCCGTCGGTGTAGTTCATCTCAGGCTGCATCAGGCTTTCGAGCTTGGTACTCGGACGCAGCACCTTCTCCGGACACTGGCTGACGCAGAGCTGGCAGGCGGTGCAGCGGCTGCTGAAGTTTTTCAGGCTTCGTGCTCCGAAGGGCTTGACGGGCGTCTTGCGCTCGGGCACAGCCTTCTGCATTATGGCGGCCAAACCGCCGTCGAGCTTCTGCTCCTGCGCCTCGACGGCCATG
The DNA here is from genome assembly GCA_045591485.1 of Bacteroidales bacterium. GTDB lineage: Bacteria > Bacteroidota > Bacteroidia > Bacteroidales > P3 > Colimorpha. The sequence goes on from JAZNSV010000145.1 coordinate 9,536, forward strand.
GCAGCTCCCACAGCGGCTGTGGTGGCCATGAATTTGCGGCGGTTCGCATCAATCTCGGCACTCTGCGTGTCCCGACTGCTCTTATTGCTCCTGATGGCTTTGCCGAAACTCAGCGCACCAGTCTTGCATTCGCCGAGGCAGTTCCAGCAGTCCACACAGCGCGAGTGGTCCACTGTCTTGTTGTCTACATCGATGCACATGGCCTTGCAGCCATGCTCGCACTTGCGGCAACCGACGCACTTCTCTGGGTCGAGCCTCACACCGAAGAGACGGTAGCGGCTCACAAGGCTCAGCAGCGAGCCCACGGGGCAGATGGTGTTGCACCACAGGCGGCCCCAGCCGAAGCTCATCACACCCACCACCACGAGCGTAACCCACGCCACCACAAGCGGCAAGCCTGTGGCATGCAGGTTGGTGACCATGCGCGCATAGGCGCTGTAGGGGGCTATGAGCACAGCCACCCCGTTGAGACCCAGCACCATGAGCACCACAAAGAGGCCCAGCACCACATAGCGCAGCCAGTTGGCGGGCTTTCTGTAGTGGAAGGGACGCTTGCGACCGAAGATGAGTTTGTGCACCCACGTGAAGATGTCCTGGAAGATACCCATCGGACACACCACGGCGCAATAGAAGCGACCTATGAGCAGGGTGACCAACAAAACGCTTACAACCAGCACCACGTTGAGTGCCAGCACGGCGGGCAGCAGCTGCACCTTGGGTGCCCAGCCCATCCACTGGCGCACAAGCCCTGTGGTGTCGAGCAGCAACGCCGTGATGCCCAGCAGCATCAGCGCCGCCAAGACGATACGAATGTATTTCAATGATTTGTTCATATTTCTTCGTTACTTTTTCGTATATAACATCCTCTTCATCGGGCATACACAAGGTATGCTCCTACAACATTTCATTCAACCTATCCTATAATCTTTAACTTATCTCAGACTTTTTTATAAATCCAGACGCGGCACGCCGCGTCTCTACAGACTCAAAACCTCTAACCTATTCTAACCTCTTTTACTTCTTCAGCATGGCATACACGGCCAGGCCGGCCACGCTCTTGATGCCCGTCTTGCGGGTGATGCTCTTGCGGTGGGTGTTCACCGTGTTGACAGCTATATTGAGTCTGTCGGCTATCTCCTTGCTGCTCAGCCCCTGGGCCACCAGTTCGAGCACCTCCTGTTCGCGGTCACTCAGCTGGAAGTCTTCGGGCGGCATCAGCAGCAATTCCTCTATAACGGCATGTTTTTCCAAGTCGCGGCTGAGTTGCAGTATGTCGAACACCAGCTCCATCATCTCCTCGCTCAGGCGTTCGCCGGGCAGATATTTGTAGATAATCTGCGTCAGGTCGTTCAACTTGTCTTTGATGTTGTCGTGGCTCTTGACGTAGTGCTCGTTGATGGCTTTGCTCAGCGGCTCGCCGTCCTTCAGCTCGGCCAGCATGGCAACGAGGGTCTTCTCCTCGCGGCGCACATGGTCGCGCACCTCGCGACAGTAGTCGGCAAAGTATTTCTTCAGTATGTTGCCGCTCTGCTCGCCGCTGCTCTCGGCTATATGGTCCAAATGATGCTGCATGTGGGGCAGCCGCTCCTCGATGTAGTAGCGGTGCGAGGCACGCAGATGCTCCACTACCAAGCGGTTGTCTATGCGGGCCACCTCTTCGTCGTCGGGACGGAAGTCGTCGAAAGAGTAGATATTGCAAACGGTGAGGAAGAATTCTTCGTCGACGCCGTTCATGCGGCACACCTCTTTGACGCTCCGGTCGCCAAAGCCCAAGGGAATGCCAAACCGCGGCAACATAAGTATGAGGTCGTAGTTCGTCGCTATCATATCGGCCATCTTCATCCGGCCAGAGAATATAGTACGTTTCATATAGTCAATACGTTATGCGCTCCACAATGGCGTGGTGCATTTTGCAAAAATACGAAAAAAAACTTAATCTGCAAGCAAAAAAAACACGCCGTCAGTCACCCGGCTGCATTGCCGGGTGACCGACGGTGTGTCGGCATGGGCGACGTTTTTTCCGTCAGGCCAGAAATCCAACCGCCCGTTCGAGCCAACGGGCATCGACCTCGTCGAAGGTGCCCAGTTCCCGGCTGTCGATATCGAGGACCGCCGTGATTTCTTTTTTGTCGTCGTACACCGGCACCACTATCTCGCTGCGGCTCTCGCTGCTGCAGGCTATATGGCCCGGAAATTCCTCGACATCGGGCACCACCACGGTGCGGCGCTCTTTCCACGCCGTGCCGCAGACTCCGCGTCCGTAGCCGATGTGCATGCATGCCAGCGGCCCCTGGAACGGACCCAATATCAGCTCGCCGCCGACCACGCGGTAGAACCCCGTCCACCAGAAGCCGAACTCCTGATGCAGCAGTGCCGCCACATTGGCCATCTTGGCTATCGTGTCTTTCTCGCCCTCGCACAGGCTCTTCACCTGCGCCAGCAAGGACTCGTATTTCTTTTCTTTAGTCATCGGTAAAAATTATGTTATTCAAAAAAATCACCCACCCTACTTTTCGGACATACACAAGGTATGCCCCTACCACGAAACCTTAAAAAAATTGTACAGCCAATGGTATTGTCCTTTCACTTCCATTTCTTAAACTCTTCAACTTTAAAATAGCAGACGCGGCACGCCGCGTCTCTACAGACGAGATAAACCTTACATCTTCTTCACCGTGGCGTAGGGGGCCTGGTCTATGAGGGTTATCTCGTAGCGGTGTTTGCCGTCTTTGCTCTGCGTGTAGCGGCGGTTGCCGTCGCTGTATGGGTAGAGCGGACGCGTGCCGTAGATGGCGTGGCCGTTCTTGTCCATCCAGCGGCCTATCTCCTCCATGCGCTGCAAGGCTTCGGCGGGCAGGTTGCCGTCGGCGTCGGGACCCACATTGAGCAGCAGGTTGCCGCCCTTGGCCACCACGTCGCACAGCATGTGTATCAGCTCGCGGGTGCTCTTGTAGTGGTCGCCCGGCACATAGCTCCAGCTGTCGCCCATGGTCATGCAGGTCTCCCACGGATAGGGCAGCAGCGTGTCGGGCACCTGCTTCTCAGGCGTGCGGTAGTTCTCGTACTTGCCGCCCACCGAGCGGTCCACGATAATCATCTGCGGGTTTTTCTCGCGTGCTATGGCTGCCAGCTTGGGCATGTCGACATCCTGCACCTGACCCGAACAGCCGAGCCACGGGCGAGTCTCGTCGTTGACGCTCCATGCCGGACGCACCCAGCCGCCGTCGAGCCACAGAATGTCCACCTTGCCGTAGTTGTGCGTCAGTTCGCGCACCTGGTTGTGGGTGAAGTCCACATAGCGCTGCCAGCGGTCGGGATGCTTGCTGATGTCGTAGTTCACATTTCGGTCGGCCGTGGCCCACTCGTGGGCCCAGTAGTCGTCGCAGTGCCAGTCGGGCTTGCTGAAGTAGAGGCCAATCCACATATTCTCCTTGCGAAAGGCATCGACCACACCACGCGTGAAGTCGCGCTTGGCCGGACACTCCAATCCAGTGCTCGAATACTGCGAATACTTCGTGTCGAACATCGCGAATCCGTCGTGGTGCTTGGTGGTGAAGACCACGTACTTCATGCCGGCCTTCTTGGCCGCTGCCGCCCAGCCCTCGGGGTCGAAGTGCTTGGGGGCGAAGGTCTTGTTCAGCGCCTGATAGGCACGCTTGTAGTCGTAGTAGTCGGCGCCGTGCCGGTCTATCCACTCTTCGTTGCAGATGCTCCAGCTCTCCACCACGCCCCATTGGGCGTAGATGCCCCAGTGCATCATGAAGCCGAACTTCAGGTCCTGCCACTCGCCGATGCGCTGCACGATGGCCGGGTCGCTCTCGGCGATGCTGTCGTGCTGCGCACTCACAGAGCCCATCAAACCCATTAAGCCTATCAAACCTAAAAAAATTGTCTTTTTCATTTCTCAATTCCGTTTATGATACGTGAATATTATGTCTGTCAAGTCTTTGTCGGCGCTGCTGAAGCCTACCTGTAGGGTCATCTGCGTGCCGTCGGCGGGTTCCTCCATGCGGTCGGCGGCGGGATTGTACTGGCGGAACCAGAAGGGATCCAGCTGGATGCTGACTTCGTCGCTTTCGCCGACGAAGAGGTGGCCTTCGCCAACGCCGATCAGCTGTTTGTGCGGGCCGTCGGGGTCGGAAGGGTTCTTGAGGTAGACCTGGACGATGGGACTGGTGATGCATTGGGGCATACGGCAGCTGTCGGCATGCACGGTGGCGGTGACGGTGAGACTGGCGGGGTCGAAGCTGGCCTTCTCCATGCGGCAGGAGCTATAGTCCAAGCCGTATCCGAAGGGGAACAGCGGCTCGGCCTCCATGTAGCGGTAGGTGCGGCCCTGCATGGCATAGTCGTCGAAGGGGGGCAGCTGGCGTGTGTTGCGGTAGAAGGTGACGGGCAGGCGTCCGAAGAGAGACCAGCCTGCGGGGAAGCACATCTGCCAGGCCACGGCGCTGCCCATGTCCTCGCCGCCGTACCAGGCCACGAGGATGGCGTCCGCCTCGTCCACCACCTCCTCCAGGCCCAGGGCGCTGCCCGTGCAGAGCAGCAACACCAGCGGTTTGCCCGATTGCTTGAGCCGACGGATGTCGGAGACCTGATGGGCCGGGAGCTCAATCTGGGTGCGGTCGCCACGGTAGAAGCCCGGCTCGTCCACCTGCAGTTCCTCGCCCTCCAGCTGGGGGCTGAGTCCGCCGGCATAGACGATGACGTCGGCGCTGTCGGCGGTGGCGACCAGCTGCAGCATGTTGCCTTTGCCGTCACGGATGTTCAGAAGTCCTTCGCGGATGGAGACGGTATGGTCCGGAGTGCCGTTGTAGTTGCCTAAGGGCATGAGGGTGTCCGTGGCGTTGGGGCCTTCGAGGTAGACCCTGGTGCCGCGGGCCAGCGGCAGGGTGTTGGCGTTCTTCAAGAGCACCATGGAGGCGCGTTCGATGCCGAAGGGCACGGGCTCGCGGCACACCTCCTCTTCGGCGGGCACGGGCTCGTCGGTCACCGCCAGGCGCACCTTCAGCAGGCGCCGCACATGCTTGTCTACCACGTCCTCAGGCACGTAGCCATAGCTGACGGCCTTGCGCAATGCGGGCAGGCCGCTGCCGCATTCGAGGTCCACCTCGCGTCCGAAGGCGTCGCCGTAGGCCAGCGCCGCGCTCGGATGCGTGCGGTGGCGCATGATGACGGTGTCGAGCTCGTAGGCGTCGTTCAGCGCCCAGCAGTCGGTCACCAGGATGCCGTCGTACTGCCACTCGTTGCGCAGTATGTCAAAGAGTTCGCGGTTGGTGCAGCAGGGCTCGCCGTTCAGTCGGTTGTAGCCGCACATCACCTGGCGGACGTCGCTGTTTTTGATGATGTATTCGAACGCCGGCAGGTAGGTGGTGCGGAGGTCGCGGTCGCTGACGCGGCTGTCGAACTCATGCCGTGTGCCCTCGGGGCCGCTGTGCACGGCGAAGTGCTTGAGGCAGGCGGCGGTGAGCAGCGGGCGTCCCTGCCAGTCCTCCTCCCAGCCGTACTGCAGGCCCTCGACGCAGGCCAGCCCCATGCGGGCCGTCAGGTAGGGGTCCTCGCCGTAGGTCTCCATGCCGCGCCCCCAGCGTGGGTCGCGGAAGATGTTGATATTCGGGGTGAAGAAGGTGAGGCCCGTGTAGTCGCCCGTGCCGCCGGTATCCTGCGCGGCGCGGTACTTGTGGCGCGCCTCGGCGGCTACGTCGGCAAAGACATTCTGCACCCACCCGGGGCGGAATGTCGCCGCCATGGCGATGGGCATGGGGTACACCCGTGCCAACCCCGCGCGCCCCACGCCGTGCAGCGCCTCGTTCCACCAGCTGTAGGCCGGCAGGCCCACCCGCTCGATGGCGGGGTTCTGGTGCACCATGAGGCTCAGCTTCTCGTCGAGCGTCAGCTCCTGCACCAGCCACTCCACCCGCTCGTCGAGCGTCCGCGTCGTGTCCTGCCACGCGTACCGTTGCGCCTCGGCGCACTGCATCGATATCATATTCAGGCCGATAGCCGCTATCAGCCCCATCAGTATTGTAGTCCTTTTCATGCTGCAAAGATAGTAATTTTTCGCCACATAAAACCACATTCTGAACCCCCTTTTCAAACATTGCTGATTTACAGCTCATTGACTGCACCCCTTCTGCCGTTGTAGGTTACATGTACGATATATGTACGATACTTGTACGATTGGCAATCGTACATGTATCGGACAAATATCGTACATGTAT
>JAZNSV010000146.1:0-2230 GCA_045591485.1 Bacteroidales bacterium
GGGGTGGTGGCGCTGCGCACGCCGACCAGCGTGGTGGGGGCCATCTGGCCACCGGTCATGCCGTAGATACCGTTGTTGACGAAAATCATGGTGATGTTCTCGCCACGGTTGGCGGCGTGGATGGTCTCGGCGGTGCCGATAGCGGCCAGGTCGCCGTCGCCCTGATAGGTGAAGACGAAGGTGTCGGGGTTGAGGCGCTTGACGGCGGTGGCCAGTGCGGGGGCGCGACCGTGGGCGGCTTCCTGGAAGTCGACATCGAAATAGTTGTAGGCCAGAACGGAGCATCCGACGGGCGAAACGCCGACGACCTTGTCCTGAATGCCCATTTCTTCAATCACCTCGGCAATGAGGCGGTGGGTGGTGCCGTGGCCGCAGCCCGGGCAGTAGTGCATCACGGCGTCGGTGAGCACTTTGGTGCGGGTGTACACCTCTTCGTAACCCTCTTTCAGCAGCTCTTGTCTGCGAGCTTCCATATCTTGATTCATATTTCTTTCTGTTGTTTGATTGTTTGATTGTTTGATTGTTTGAATAATATGATTGCGTAAGCACTCAAGCATTCACACATTCAAGCATTCAATCATTATTTTATGATTTTGTTTTCAAGAGCCTCCAGGACCTCGCCGGGAGTGGGGATGATACCGCCGAAGCGGCCGAAGTGCTCGGTCTTGACACCGCACTCGGTGGCCAGGCGCACGTCCTCGATCATCTGGCCGGCGCTCATCTCGACGCAAAGGATACCTTTGACGCGTTTGGCAACCTCGGCCAGCTGTTTGGTCGGGAAGGGGAAGAGGGTGATGAGGCGGAACAGACCGACCTTGATGCCTTTCTCGCGGGCCATCTGCATGGCCTTCATGGCGATGCGGCTGCTCGAACCGTAGGCCACGATGATGTAGTCGGCGTCTTCGCAGTTGAGGGCTTCGTAGCGCACCTCTTTTTCCTTCATCTCGGCGTATTTCTTCTGGAGCTTCAGGTTGAAGACTTCCTGGCGGGCCGAGTCGAGCTCAAGGCTGGTGATGATGTTGTGCGGACGGTTGGCGGGTTTGCCCCAAGTGCCCCACGGGGCGTTCTTGCGGCGCTCCTCTTCGGTCCAGCGGGCCACGTTGTCGCGGGTGTAGAGTTTCTCCATGCACTGGCCGATGGCACCGTCACTGAGGATCAGCACGGGGTTGCGATACTTGAAGGCGATGTCCCATGCGTCGAACACGAAGTCGTACATCTCCTGCACCGATGCGGGGGCGAGGGTGTAGAGCTGATAGTCGCCGTGGCCGCCGCCCTTGACGCTCTGGAAGTAGTCGCTCTGCGAGGGCTGGATGGTGCCCAGACCGGGACCGCCGCGCATGACGTTGACAATCAGGCAGGGAATTTCGGCACCTGCCAGGTAGGTCAGACCTTCCTGCATCAGCGAGATTCCGGGGCTGGAGCTCGAGGTGGCAACTTTCTTGCCGGTGGCGGCGCCGCCGTAGACCATGTTGATCGAGGCGACCTCGCTCTCGGCCTGCAGCACGGTCATACCGGTGGTCTCCCACGGTTTCTCGGCCATCAGGGTTTCCATAACTTCAGACTGCGGGGTGATGGGATAGCCAAAGTAGCCGTCCGTACCGCTGGCAATCATTGCGCGGGCAATGGCTTCGTTGCCCTTCATCAGTTTCAGTTCTCTTGCCATAGTATTCCTTTCTTTTCTTTTCGTTTAGATTTTTTTCTTGTAAACGGAGATCACGCCGTCGGGGCACACCATGGCGCAGCTGGCGCAGCCGATGCAGTTGTCATTGACGGTATGGGTGAAGTTGTAGCCCTTGCCGTTTACTTCTTTCGACAGCTCGATGCACTTCATCGGGCACACGGGTACACAGACTCCGCAGCCTTTGCAGTGCTCGGTATCGATGATGATTTGTCCTTTAAATGCCATAATTTTAATGTTATAAGATTAATATTACGTTGTTTGCGTTCCTGATTAGTGCCTGCAAAGATACGAAATAAAAATTAAATATCGCCAAAATTGGTGAGAAATATTTTTTGCTTTTTTTGCAACCAGTTATCTTACAGTGTTTTGTGCGCAATTTTCCTGTCCGCGCTTTCCTGCTCTTTTCTGCCGCACTGCCATCCGGTCTGCTGGCCACCCTCTTGCCATACCGTAGTGTACCGGTAGTGCATATCAACGATACTTCAACGATATATCAACGATATTTCAACGATCGTAATCGTTGAAATATCGTTGATATATCGTTGAAGT
>JAZNSV010000147.1:0-5423 GCA_045591485.1 Bacteroidales bacterium
CCGTCATGCACAGCGCCGACCCGCCCACCCCTGCCGCACTCCAAACCGCTGGCGAGCTGATGGGTAAGTGACAGCATAGTCCAGTAGGAACAATGGAACACAGTCAGGGAATTCATTCCCTGTAAAAAAATGAGAAAAAACATCCATGTCCCGTAGGAACAATGGAATACAGGCAGGGAATTCATTCCCTGTGTAAAAAACGAGAAAAACCACCCATGTCCCGTAGGGACAACGGAATACAGGCAGGGAATTCGTTCCCTGTTTTGAAAAAAAATGTAAAAACCACCCATGTCCCGTAGGGACAACGGAATACAGGCAGGGAATTCATTCCCTGTTTTGAAAAAACGTAAAACCATCCATGTCCCGTAGGGACAACGGAATACAGGCAGGGAATTCATTCCCTGTATTGAAAAATAACGTGTTGAATAAAAAAAGCCCCGTAGGGGCGTAGGAAAATGGCGACAGCTCTTGTGAAAATCGATATGCACATGGTATTCCATGTGAAATCCACCTCAAAAACAATACGGAAACAGGATATCGGTCGTGTATTTGAATATATAGGTGGTATCATTAAATCCATAGGTGGAATACCGATGGAAATAGGCGGAATGCCGGATCATATACACATACTGGCGTCTCTCCCCAAGACCATGTCTGTGGCCGAATTCGCCAAAGTGGTAAAGGCAAAGTCGAGTCTGTGGATAAAAAGTGTGGATGTTTATTATTCCGGGTTTGCATGGCAAGAGGGATATGGCGCTTTTTCGGTGAGTCCGACGTTGTTGGGGAAAACCGTGAATTACATTCGAAATCAGGAAAACCACCATAAGGTACGGTCGTTTCGTGAGGAATGCATGATGTTTGCCGATGCATACAATATACCGTTCGATGAGAAGCACATGTTCGTTGACTGATATGCTGTGGTCCTGCGCACAGGGAATAAATTCCCTGCCTGTGGTCCTGCGCCCCTACGGGGCGCCATGTTGGCACTATAATCTGTAATATCGTAATCTATGAACTACTACCTCGTGGGATATATGTACAGTGGCAAGTCCACCTTCGGACGCCAGCTGGCCGCCGAACGCGGCATGCGGTTCCTCGACCTCGACCGCGCCTTCGAGCAACGCTACCACTACACCGTGTCGCGCTTCTTCTCCGTCTTCGGCGAGCAGGCCTTCCGCCGCCTCGAAGCCGAAGTGCTGCGGTCCACCGCCGACCTCGACGGCTACGTCATAGCCTGCGGCGGCGGCACCCCTTGCCACTCCGGCAACATGGACTTCATCCTCGCCCACGGCACCGCCATATATCTGCAGATGACCGTCGACCAGCTCACCGACCGCGCCCTCCGCAGCCGCAATCCGCGCCCGGCCATGCGCGGCCTCGACCGCGACGCCATACACGCCAAGATAGCGGCCCAGCTAAAAGAAAGGGAGCCCTTCTATCTCAAGGCTCCCATAGTGTTGGACGGCATGTGCCCGGTTTTCTAATACTCAAACGAGCTTCCCCCCAGAAATTCTCTCATAATCGAGTTGTAGGGTATATACTTGGCCTCTATCGGCGCTATCAGCTCGCTGAAGCTCAGCAGCTGCTGGGCAATGGCAAACTCCTCGCAGTTCTCGGGCACCTGCTTCAGCAGCGGCTCGGCGTATACTTTCAGCACGCCCATCTCATAGAGCAGCGCGCTGTTGAACATCACGTTGGCGTTCTCCTGGTAGGGGAAGATGTGCATCCGCTCGCCGCGTACCACCTCGGGCCAGCGGTGCAACGTCTCGTAGGCGCCCCAGCCGCGGAAGTTGTTGTCTCTCACCAGTCGGCGCACCAGCCGGTTGTCGGTGCCGTGTATGATGTTCTGCCCGTCGATGGCCAGCTGTGTCAAGGCGCTGACGTATACCTTGAACTTCAGACTGTCGTCTATCTGGGCCGTCAGCTTGGGGTTCAGGGCATGTATGCCTTCCACCACCAGCACGCTGCGCGGACCCATCTGCAGCGTCTTGCCGCTGTAGTAGGGCTCGCCGCGCTTGAAGTCGTAGGTCGGTATCTTCACCTCTTCGCCGCGGAAGAGGGCCTGCAGCTGCTCGTTGAGCAGCGGTATGTCGAGGGCCTCGACGCATTCGAAGTCGTATTCGCCGTTGGGCAGCTTGGGAGTGCGCTCGCGCCCCAGGAAATAGTCGTCGAGCGAGAGCTGTTTCACGTCGTAGCCCAGCACGCTCAGCTGCACGCTCAGGCGGCGGCACGAGGTGGTCTTGCCGCTGCTGCTCGGTCCGGCCAGCAGCACCATGCGTGCGCCGCTCTGCTTCACCATCTCGGCTATCTCGGCGTATTTCTTCTCGTGCAGCGCCTCGGCCAGGTGTATCAGGTGGTTGGCGCCGTGGTCGTGCACTATGCGGTTGTAGTCGCTCACCGTCGGCGTGTGCAGCAGGTCCACCCAGCGGTGGTGCTCGCGGAAGATGGCGAAGAGCTTGGGCGTCTCCTGGAAGAGCGACAGCTTGTCGGGATGCTCGGGGTCGGCACACTGCAGCAGGTAGCCGTCTTCGAAGGTGCGGAAGTCCCAGGTGGTGATGCAGCCCGTCGAGGGGGCCAGCTTGCCGTTCACCTTGTGCACCGTGCCGTCCAGGAAGTTCATCTCGATATACAGCTGCTTCAGGTTCTCCAGCAGTTTCAGGGTCTTGGGCATGTTCTCCTTGCGCACCATCTCCACGGCGTCGCTCAGCAGCATCGTGCGGCACACGAAGGGCAGGTCCTGCTCCTGCAGCTCGATCATGCGCTCGCGCACCTTGCGGCATATCTGCACGTTGTCGCTGTTGTCGGCCTGGCTTTCGGCAAACACAATCCTGCAGTAGAAACCGTTCTGCAGCGAGTGGTCTATGCTCAGCTCGGCGTCGGGGTAGCAGTCGTGCACGGCCTTGTAGAGCATGAAGCACAAGGCATTGCGGTACATGCGGAATCCCTGTCGGTCGGTGATGTCGAGCAGGCGTATCACCTTGGGGTTGTATATGCGGTATTGCAGCGGCTCAACCTTGTTGTTGACCAGTGCGCCCAATATGGGCCACACGGCCTTGCCGCTCTCGGCCATGCGCCGTTTGGTGTATTCGGCGGCCAACTCGGCCACCTGCGTGCCCTGCGCCACGCGCATTCTTTCGCCGGTATTCACCAGCACAATCTCTACGTCGGTCATATTTGTGTTGTTTGTTTCTTGTGCCCCTGCGGGGCGGTGGTTGTCGGTTGTTTTCTCATCCCGGGGGCGGTGCCCGAGGTTAAGGTCTTGTGCCCCTGCGGGACGGGTGTGGATTGCTGCTGTTTCCGCCCCCAGCGGGGGCTTCAGCTCTCAGGCGGGGGCATCGCCCCCGTTGATGGTGTGTCGCTCATTCCGTTTCGCCCCCGGATGGGGGCATAGGAACTGTCCTCTACATACATATAGTTCTCGTCAAAGTCTATCCCTGCATCATGATACATCTTCATCACCTCCTCGCGGAAGGTCATCTTCCTGTGGTGCTCCGACTGATTGGCAATGTAGTTGACTACTCGCTGCCGGTTCTGGTAGCTTACGGAAAACACTCCATATCCCCCCTGCCATTCAAACAATCGGTATCTCTCATCTATTGTCTTGAGCCATTTGCTGCTGCCTTTCTTTAAGTACATCAAGAAATCTGCTATCGTTATTGTTCTGGGCAGGCTGAATAAAATGTGTATGTGGTCGGGCATTCCACCGATTGCGAGAGCAACGCTGTGTTGCTGTTTGACGATGCCTCCCAAATATTCAAACAGTCGCGGCATATCGTCGGCATTGATGGTCACGCCGTTTTGCTTGGTATGGAACGTGGCGTGGATGAGTACTTGGGAGTAGCTGTCGGGCATTTGCGGTTTTCTTTGGCCCCCTTCGGGGGCGGGGTTATAAAATGATGTTTTTCTATGTTCTGGGGCGATGCCCCCGGCTAAGGTCTTGTGCCCCCAATGGGGGCGTGGGGGCTTACGCCCCCATCACCTCCTCAATCTCTTTCACCGTCTTGGGAATTGGCTTGCCGAGGATGCGGGCGCCGGTCTCGGTCACCAGCACGTCGTCCTCGATGCGTATGCCGCCGAAGTCTTTCCATTTCTCCAGTTCGTCGTAGTCGACGAAGTCGGTGCACTTGCCTTCGGCGCGCCATTTGTCGATCAGCGCCGGTATGAAGTAGCAGCCCGGCTCGTCGGTGATGACGAATCCCGGCTGCAGCTTGCGGCCGCAGCGCAGCGAGCCCAGGCCGAACTGCTCGCTCGGACGTGTCTCGTCGTCGTAGCCCACGTTGATCTGGCCGTAGTTCTCCATGTCGTGCACGTCGAGGCCCATCATGTGGCCCAGGCCGTGGGGCATGAGCAGGCTGTGGGCGCCGGCCTCCACGATGTCGTCCACAGACCCTTTCAGTATGCCTATGGCGCGGTAGCCTTCGGCCAGCTTGCGGCTTGCGGCCTGATGCACCTCTTTGTAGGTGATGCCCGGCCGCGTGACGGCGGCGGCTTCGAGCTGTGCGCCCAGCACTATCTCGTAGATGGTCTTCTGCCGTGCGTCGAACTTGCCGCCCACGGGCACCGAGCGCGTGATGTCGCTGCAGTAGTTCATCGGTGTCTCGCATCCGGCGTCCATCACCAGCATGCGGCCCACCTCGAGGCGGTTGTTGTGGCCGTGGTTGTGGAGGGTCTCGCCGTGGGTGGTCATAATCACCGGGAAGCTCACGGGGCCGTTGCCCTTCCAGGCCTCGCCCTCCATAAAGCCCGCCAGCTCGTACTCGTAGCGGCCCGGCATGGCCATCTTCATCGCGCCCACGTGCATGTTGTAGGCCGTGGCGATGGCCTTCTCGATTTCGGCTATCTCTTCGGGGCTCTTGATCATGCGCTGCTTCACGCAGGCCAGTATCAGCTCCATCGAGGCGTGGCGGTCCACCGAGCTGTAGCTCAGGCCCAGCAGGTCGGCCAGGTCGGCGCGTATGTCGGCGCGGTAGGGCGGCAGGTAGTGCGGCATCGGCTTGCCGTTCACCGGCGATTTCATGGCCGCTATCACGTCGCGCAGCGCCTTCGGCGTGCCGGTGTTCTCCACACCCACGCTCGCCGCCAGCTCCTTCACGCTCGGCAGCGGACCCGTCCAGATGATGTCGTCGATATCGTAGTCGTTGGCGTAGATATAGTCCTTGCCGGTCTCGCAGTCGAGCACGCCCACGAGGTCTTCCCTCTGCAGGCCGAAGAAATAGAGGAACGTGCTGTCCTGACGGAACCAGTAGGTGTTGTCCTTGTAGTTGCATGGGGCCTCGTGGTTGCCCGGAATGATGATGAGGCCGTGGCCTACATCCTTGCGCAGCTGCTCGCGCCGCGCCATATAAATCTCCTTGTTGAACATAGGTTGTTGTATTTATTTATGTTTTCGTTTAGTTTTTTGTTTTATTATTCGCAACCCCCTT
>JAZNSV010000148.1:0-17543 GCA_045591485.1 Bacteroidales bacterium
ATCAACGATACATCAACGATATATCAACGATATATCAACGATTGTAATCGTCGAAATATCGTTGATATATCGTTGATGTATCGTTGATATGCACTACCGGATGGGTAGAAAACCGGTACCGGACCGCACCATTTGATATAAAAACAGACTCTTTTTTTTCAAAACGACCGCCGACGGCACAGAAGCGGACAAAAACGGAGGCACACAATAAAAAACGGCAGACGTCGTTATCAGGGATATGAGACAACCAGCATACCTGAAAACGGGCGACCGTGTAGGGCTGGCGGCGCCGGCGCGGGCCGTGAGCCCCGACGAGATGGCTCCAGCCATAGCCATGCTGCGCTCGTGGGGCCTTGAGGTGGTGGAGCCCGACGGCCTTTACGACCGCTGCGGCCAGCTGGCCGGCACCGACGGGCACCGCGCCGCGCTGATGCAAAGCCTTCTGGACGACCCCACTATCAGCGCCGTCGTGTGCTGCCGGGGCGGCTACGGCTCGGTACGCATAGTGGACCGGCTCGACCTGACGCGCTTTGCGCAGCACCCGAAATGGATCGTAGGCTACAGCGACATCACAGTGCTGCACAGCCACATAAGCGCCACCCTCGGCCTGCCCACGCTGCACGCCACCATGCCCATAAACTTCCCCGCCGGCCTCGAGCCATGCCCTGCCACCGAGAGCCTGCGGCAAGCACTCTTCGGCGAGCCGGCCGACATCTGCTGGCAACTGCCCGATGCCGAACCCCTCGCGGCCCTGGCGGGCGGCGAAGGCCCCAGCCCGCACAGCGCGGCCGGACTCGAGCTGCGCGGCGTCGAGGTGGTGGGCGGCAACCTGAGCATACTCTACAGCCTGCTGGGGTCGCGCTCGCAGGTCGACACCCGAGGCCGCGTGCTGCTGATAGAAGACCTCGACGAATACCTATACCACATCGACCGCATGATGCAGGCACTGGGCCGCGCAGGCATGCTCGACGGCGCCGCGGCGCTGATGGTGGGCGGCATGAACGACATGCACGACAACGCCACATCCTTCGGACCGACGGCCATGCAAATCGTGGCCGAGGCGGCCGCAAAACACAGGCTGCCACTGCTGGCAGGCGCCCCCTTCGGACACATCGGGCAGGACAACATGGCACTGCCGCTGGGACAAAAATTGAACATTTCTGTCTCCAATTCAAAAAAATGTCGTATCTTTGCACCCTGAATGCTGCTAATATACACACCTCGACTGACCAACCGGCTTGGCTACACGCTGAACGTCCTCTTCAAACACCTGCTGAGGACCGACTTCGGCATCACCACCGACGAAACCCTCTTTGCCGCAAGCGAGGGCGCCAAGCTCTGCTACAGCCCGCACCGCATAGGCGACGCACTGCACATCAAAAACTGCAACCTGCTGTTTAGCACCTCGATAGAAGAGCAGGAGACAAAGCCCACCGAAATCGACGGACAGTGGGTGCTCTTCCCCGTCTACGGACGCGACCTCGACCTCCAGTTCGACCTGCTGGCCGCCACATTTTTCATGGTGAGCCGCTACGAAGAATACCTGCCCCACCGCAAAGACAGCCACGGCCGCTTCACAGCCGACCAAAGCGTGGCCGCCGAGGCCGGATTCCTCACCCAGCCCGTGGTCGACCAATGGGCATGCATGCTGCGCGAAAAACTCGTGCAGCGCTACCCCGACATCGGGCTGACGCCGCGAAGCTACCGTTTCGTGCAGACAGTAGACATCGACGCCGCCTGGTGCTACCTGCACAAAGGGGTATTCCGCACCGCGACGGGAATGGCGCGCGACGCCTTCGCCCGCCACGACATGGTCGAGGTGCGACGCCGCATACGCGTGATCATGCACCGCGAGCCCGACCCCTTCGACACCTTCGACTACATACTGCAAAAAAGCCAGAACACACCAGGCAGCCACCTGATATTCTTCGCCCTGCTGGCCGACTACGGCCAATACGACAAGCCGTCGAACTACATGAACCCGCACACACGCGAGCTGCTGCAGCACCTCGGCGACTATGCCAAGATAGGCATCCACCCGGGCTACCACACACTGGAAGAGCCCATGCGCGCCGACGCCGAAATCAAGCGGCTGCAGGCCATACTGCATCGCAACATAGTGCGCGCCAGGTTCCACTTCCTGCGCATGCGCCTGCCGCGCGGCTACCGCATACTGCAGCGCGCGGGCATACGCCACGACTACACCATGGGCTACGCCGACACCATAGGCTTCCGGGCCGGCATCAGCGTGCCCTACCCGTTCTACGACCTCGAACGCGACCTCGAAACCGAGCTCAACATACACCCATTCTGCACCATGGACACCGCCATGAACACCCACATGGGCCTAAGCCCGCAAGAAGCCGTCGACACCTATAAAACACTGACCGACAGAGTCCGCAAGGTGGGCGGCGACTTCTGCTGCGTAGTCCACAACCAAAACCTCTGCGAGCTATTCGGATGGCAAGGCTGGCGCGCGGTATACGAACAGATGCTCGAACTGGCAAAACCCTGACAGACATGATCAATTACAAAGAAAAACTCGGCCCCGTGAGGGCATTCGTCTTCGACTTCGACGGCGTGATGACCGACGGCTCGGTGCTGACATACGCCGACGGCGAAACAGTGCGCACCGGCAACATAAAAGACGGATTTGCCGTGCAATACGCCGTCAAGAAAGGCTATATAGTGGCCGTGATCAGCGGTGCCACCTCGGCTTCGATAGACAACCGCATGCACGCCCTCGGCGTAGAGCAATGCTACACCGGCTGCGGCGACAAGATAAAGACCTACGAAGAGTTTCTGCGCATCAACAACCTGCGCGACGAAGAGGTGCTCTGCATGGGCGACGACCTGCCCGACTACCCCCTGCTGCAGCGGGCCGGAGTGAGCACATGCCCGGCCGACGCAGCCGTGGAAATCAGAGACATGGCCGACTACGTGTCGCACTGCGGCGGCGGACATGGCGCCGTGCGCGACGTCATAGAACAGGTGCTCAGGCTCCACGGCAAATGGTTCCACCCAGACGCAGTGGTATGGTAGCACGATGGCTCATAGCGGCAGCGATGCTGCTGGCTGCCGGCACGCTGGCAGCCCAATCCTACGCGCCCGGCGACACCACATACGAATACCCCAGCAAAGGCACCTACTACCACGACAAATTCCATGGGCGAAAAACAGCGAGCGGCGAAGTGTTCGACCAGAACAAATTCACCGCCGCACACTGGAAAATAAAACTCGGCACCATGGTGCTCGTCACCAACCAAAACACAGGCTTGCAAGTGATTGTGAAAGTCAACGACCGCTGTCCCAAACGCGGGGTCTTCGACATGAGCCACCGCGCCGCAGCGGCCATCGGCATACGCGGCATGCAGCCCGTCACCATCCGCCAGCTCCCCGACGGCTACGAGGAAAAATGGCTGGCGCAAGAAACCATGTTCGACTCTGTGGCCGTAGGCCATGCGGCCAAGACCACCGCCAAGACCGAAAAAACACAGAAACAACAAGAGGCCGCGCCAAAGACACAGCACCACAAGAAAAAAAGCGAAGCCGACAGCAAAACCTACAACCTTCTGCTCGGCACAGCCGACAACCACGGACAGGCCTACAACATGATACTGCAGCTGCCGGAATACTATCAGGACAAGGTGCTTGTGGAACAACTTGGCGACGACGGCACACTGACGCTCACCCTCGACGCCAACCTCGACCTGGAGCGCGCAGAAGAGCTCCGACGCGCCCTGCAGCACACTTTCCACGACATACGACTGCAGCTTCAAGATTAAAAAAATAAAACTTTTTTTTGCCATTTTAATAAATATTATTATCTTTGCACATTCAAACCCGAATACAGATTTGAGGTCGAAAGTCGGGCCACAAACAACATAAATAACTAAAATACAAGCCATTGTGGCAAAAATAAACAGACAGCACAACAGATTCGAGACACCGAAAATGATGTCATTTTTGGTGTTTGCATTGCTGTTTTTGGCCACTGCGCAAGCCCAGAACGAGGGTCAGTACACACACTTTATGTTCAACCGCCTGAGCTATAACCCCGCCTTCGCCGGCAGCTCGGGCAACATATCGGCCACCCTCCTCTACCGCAACCAATGGATGGGCCTCACCCTGCAGGCTCCCACCCCCGGCGGCGAAGCCGGCTCCACCCCGACCAACATCCTCTTCAGCTTCGACATGCCAGTGTCGTGGCTGCACGGCGGCATCGGCGTCAACTTCACATCCGAGAAATACGGTTTCCACACCAACAACACGATAGCCATCGACTACGCCTTCCGCATTTTCTGGGGACCCGGCACTCTGGCAGCGGCAGTCGAGGCCGACCTGCAAAGCTACAACTTCGAAACCGGCAGCCTGATTGGCTACACCGGCATGAACGGCGACCCCGCAGCTGGAGCCAACGGCAACGACCCCGCAATCAGCGACAACACGTCTGACTTCCTGGTCGATGTGTCGACAGGCGTCTACTATCAGGTGCCAAGCCTCTACTACGTCGGCCTGTCGGTGAAAAACCTGCTGGCATCGCACAGCAACAACCTCAACCTGACCAACAACCGCACCGTCTACCTGATGGGCGGCTACGAATACTCGTTCCCCTACAACCCGTCGTTCAAGCTGAAGCCTTCGGCCCTCATAAAAACCGCCAACTTCTCTGTGTTCCAAGCCGACGTGGCCTGCCTGCTCGACTACGAGAACACCGTCTGGGGCGGCCTGAGCTACCGCTTCGGCGACGCGGTCAACTTCCTGGCTGGTGTCCACTTCATGCAGATGCTGCGCATCGGTGTGGCCTACGACCTCACCACCTCAAAGCTCGGTTTCGGCAACGGCCGCAGCTTCGGTTCGCTGGAATTGTTCGTCAACGGCTACTTCCAAATCAACGTCAAGAAGAAGCCGCCTACGGTATCCGGCAACACCATCTACTTACGTTAAATATATTTAATATTGAAACATTTTAAAAGAAATCACGTTAATACGAACAAAAATAATTATGAATAATATGAAGAAGCTGTTTTTCATGCTCGCCACATCGGCAGCCCTTCTCGTGGGCTGCGGCAGCTCCAACAACGGAGAGCTCGTCGGCGTCAACGACCGCCCGTACTTCGAGGACATCGACCTCAAAGGTATGGTCTTCATCAATCAGGGCAACTACACCATGGGTGCAGGTACGCAAAACGTGACCTACGGCTCGCAGACCACCACCCAGCCCCGCAAAATGCAGATCGGTTCGTTCTTTATGGACGAGACCGAAATCACGAACAACGAGTACCGTCAGTTCGTGGCCTTCGTGCGCGACTCCATCGCCCGCCGCATCCTCGGCGAGGCCGGTATCGACGGCTTCCTCATCGAAGAGGACCAGTACGGTGAGCCCCTCGACCCCCCGATGCTGAACAAGAAAACCAAAATCGACTACGCCAACGCCGATGTGCGCCAGGCTCTGATCGATGGCGGATTCTACCTGATCGACATCAACCACCGCCGCGTAACCGACATGTCGAAGTTGAATTATGAATACTATTATATAGACTATAACGCCGTCGCCCAGAAAGAGAACAATGTGGCCGCCAAGAGCGAACACCGCGGCACAAGCTTCGCCGTGCGCCCCAAAGGCCTCAACAACCGTTCGAGCCAGATCCAGCGCGAATACATCAACATCTACCCCGACACCCTGTGCTGGGTCCACGACTATGCCTACAGCATGAACGAAGACTTCACCCGCAGCTACTTCTCGTCGCCCGCCTACGACAACTATCCCGTGGTCGGCGTCAGCTGGCGTCAGGCCAAGGCCTTCTGCGTGTGGCGCAGCAATATGCTCAACCAGTATCTGGAGAGCATCGACTACTCCACGCTCAACGACTTCCGCCTGCCCACCGAGAGCGAATGGGAATTTGCAGCCCGCGGCGGCATCGCCAGCCAGAGCTATCCCTGGGGCGGTCCCTATGTGCGCAATCCTAACGGATGCTTCCTGGCCAACTACGAGCCCCTCAAGGGCGCCTACGACGACGACGGCGGCGTGAAGACCCTCATGGTCGGCCACTATGCCCCGAACGACTACGGCCTGTACGACATGTCCGGCAACGTCAGCGAGTGGTGCCTCGACGCCTACACCGAGTCCACCTATCAGGTGGCCAACGCCATGACCCCGGTCTACATCTACGACGCCAAGGACGACGACCAACTGGCCATGAAACGCAAAGTGGTTCGCGGTGGCAGCTGGAAGGATCAGAAATACTTCATCCAGGTCCAGACCCGCACCTACGAATTCCAGGATACCGCCAAGTGCTACATCGGTTTCCGCTGCGTGCAGCCCTACCTCGGCCGCGTCAAAGGCGACAACCTTCGCACTTCGAGCAACGTAGCCCGATAAACGGAAACACTCACATCAAGCAAGAAAATAACACATTAATAAGCAAACACTAAAAAATAAAGAATTATGAGCTTCTTAGACAATCTCGTTCGCAGCAAAGCGTATAAAAACTTCATGGCAAAGCTCTACGGATGGGGCGCCGCAGTCGTTATCGTCGGTGCACTGTTCAAAATCAACCACTGGCCTGGCGGCGAAATCATGCTGATTATCGGTATGGGTACCGAGGTCGTCATTTTCTTCCTCTCGGCCTTCGAACCGCCTCACAAAGAGTGGGACTGGAGCCTTGTCTACCCCGAGCTGGCTGGCATGTCCGACGAAAATGAAGTCGGCGAGGTTGAACTCGACGAAAACGGCAACCCCATCGAGAAAGCGCTTGCTCCCGTGAGCAAAGATCCGCTCACTGCCAAACTGGACAAGATGCTCGAAGATGCCAACATCAGCCCCGAGCTTATCGACCGCCTCGGACAAGGTATGCAGAACCTGGCCGAAAGTGCCAATTCGATGAACAACATGGCCAGCGTCACCGCCGCCACCGACAAGTTCGTCAGCAATCTGGACGGCGTGGCCGGTCAGGCCGGCAAGCTGCTTGAAAGCATGCAGGGTGCCCCCGAGGCCATCTCCACTCTCTCCGCCATCTATCAGGAAACCGCCAAGTCTCTGAACGGCGATGTCTCGTATGTCGAAGAGATGAAGAAGATGTCCGCCAGCCTGAGCAGCATCAACGCCATGTACGAGATGCAGATCAACAACGCCTCGACCCAGATGACCCTCAACAAGGAGTTCGAAGAGAAGATGAACACCATGCTCGCCAACTTCAGCGACTCCGCCGAAGGCATCACCAAGTACAAAGAGCAGGTCGACGCCCTCACCCGCAAGGTCTCCGAACTGAACAACGTCTATGGCAACATGCTTGCCGCCATGCAGACCCGTCTCTGACCATAGCTACTTCTAATCTTTAAATTTTAAAACTTAAACTTTAAACTTTAAATTTAGACTATGGGTGCAACAAACTGTCCGGAAACCCCGAGACAAAAAATGATTACGATGATGTACCTCGTGTACACCGCCATGCTCGCGCTCAACGTCTCGGCAGAAGTTGTCAGCGGTTTCAAAACCGTCGGCAACGCCATGACCAAGAGCAACGAGAACCTTCAGACCAAA
Source organism: Bacteroidales bacterium (assembly GCA_045591485.1). Classification (GTDB taxonomy): domain Bacteria; phylum Bacteroidota; class Bacteroidia; order Bacteroidales; family P3; genus Colimorpha. The sequence goes on from JAZNSV010000148.1 coordinate 7,544, forward strand.
ATAGATGATACCTATGCCAACTTCGAACAAGCTCTGAAAAACAGTCCCGAAAAAGTACAGGACAAATACAACAAAGCCCTCGAAGTAAAAAAACTCTCCATAGAACTTGAGAATTACATTGATTCCATCACCTATACCTTTGTAGGCATGCTGGAGAGCAAAGCCAAAATCTATGCAGACCCGGAGAATCCCAAAAAACTTACTGCTGAAATAGACTTCAAAGACGCCAATGGAAACACAAGTCTCGACAGCGTCAAAAGAGCCATGCAGCTTGGTGGATTCAGTTGGATCAGCAAATTGGACAACAACCACAAAGGTACAGCCTACTTCCTCGGCAAGGCAGAAGGTGACCATCCCCAAACAGGAGAAATTCCCAAACTCATAGAGAGAATTCACGAGTACAAACACAAGGTAAATGAATTGCTTGGTGAAGACTCAACTCACGTTACCCTTGGTCTCGACGTAGACCGCTTCGAGGTTAGCAGCGACAAGAAGAGCAAATCCTGGGAACAGCTTAACTTCAACAACACAGTTGCAGGTGCTGCACTCGTCACGTTGACCCGACTGAAAGCAGAAACCATGAATGCCGAGTTCGATGTTGTCAACCGTCTGTACAAACAGGTAAGCCTTGGAGACTTCTCATTTGATGAAGTGGCAATCATTTCCCGCCCAAAATCCACCTACATCATACAAGGAGGTACTTTTGAGACCAGATTTAATGTTGCCGCCTACGACTCCAAACAGGGATTCAAGGCTACAATAGGCGGACGCGAATACGAAAGCGCAGATAGTGGTGCCATCAAATATACAACTGTATGTAACACCCTTGGACAACAAAAAATCACAGGTACGGCATACGTACAGAGCCCCGAAGGTGGTATAAAGGAATACCCTCTCAGCGAAACATACTTTGTCGCGAAACCATTGGGTGTTATCTCTCTCGACAACATGCAGGTTCTGTATGCCGGTATTGAGAACCCCATGACAGTCAGTGTGCCTGGCGTCGACGGCAGAAATGTAAAGCCCGAAATCATTGAGGGCCAAGGCAAACTGGTTCCGGCCGAAGGCGACGGCAAATACATGCTTACACCTGCCGTTGGTTGCAAGAAGATTGTTATTGCGGTCAATGCAGCCATCGACAAAGGCGTGCAGCGCATGAATACCCTGCCCTACAAAGTTCGCACAATACCTGCACCAAAGATTACGGTTGGCGGCTTTAAAGATGGCGACAACGTGTCTAAAAAAGAACTTGCAGCCCAAAATATGGTCAGAGCCACCAAAGGAGACGGATTTGAATTCACAATTCCCAAGAACTCCATTCGCGTAATAAGCCTGGAAGTGTATGTTGGCAGTAAACAATTTAACATTAACGGCAGTTCATTTGATCCAGAATGTGTCAGTGCCATCAAACGCGCCGATCGCGGAACAAAGGTATATGTAACCGCCAAGGTATCGATGCCCGATGGAGTGGCTCAAAATGCCAATTGCATTCTAACGATTGTTAAATAATAATATAATTATGAAAAAGGTTCTGTTAAGCTTATTGGCCATCGTCACATTTGCCCTGACCGGCAATGCACAAAACATCATTGATGCAGAAGACGGGCACAACCCTAACGACTTTTACCAGCAGGGTCTGGTTGTCGGCAAGAAAGCCATGCCATATCCATACCTTCGCGAAAGCGACGTTGTGTGGAAAACCACTATATGGCGCAACATCGACATGAACGAGACCTTCAACCAATTCTTCTATTTCCCTTTCGAGCAGGAGAAGAATACCCAAGGACGTATAAACTTGGTCAATCTGATTATCGACAATGCCTCCAAGGGCGAATTTGACGTCTACGAAGACGACGACATGAAGGTTCCTCAGGAATGGGGCAAAGTGTGGGCCGGCATGCAAGGCAAACGAATCACCACACGTTATGCAGAAGAAGAAGATGAATTCGGAGATATTGCCGAATATTCAGACACCGTGCCCGATCCGTTTGACCCAGCCACACCAAAGCTGCTCCAGCTGAAAGAATACTGGTATATCGACAAACAGGACACCCGCCAGAAAGTAAGAATCGTTGGGTTATCGTTCAGATACTCAAAGAACATGCTTCGTGCCGGTAAATCAGAAGAGTCGACAGACTGGTCGTTCTGGGTGCCGATGAACGAGATGAACGTTCGCCAGGTGCTTGTCAATGCCAACGCCTTCGAGCCCAGCAACGATGTAACCGAGCGCTCGTACGACGACATCTTTATCCAGCGCTACTTCGACAGCTACATTACTCGCGAGTCGAATGTCTACAACCGCGCAATCGACCAGTACTTGACCGGCGAGGATGCCATTCTCGCATCTCAGGACATCGAGAACAAAATCTTCGAAATCGAGTCTGATATGTGGGAGTACTAACTTTGACAATACATAGCATTTAACAAGACAGAACAAAAAAGAGTTAAGAGAGTCTATACCCTCTTAACTCTTTTTTTCATTAATAAAAGATGAAACGGCTGGCTCTGATACTTGTCGCACTGGCGGCTAACCTTATATGTCTGTCGCAAGGCATAAAGGGAACGCCCAACGAGTTCTATCGCGAGGGACTTGTCGACGAGCAGGAGCCCACCCCCTACCCTTACTTGAGAGAATCCGATGTTGTATGGGCCACAACACTCTGGAAAAACATCGACCTGAACGAGGCCTTCAACCAATTCTTTTATTTCCCGATTGACACCATCAACAGCGATGGACGCATTAACCTTGCAGATGTTATCTGGAACGCCGTAGTGGCAAACGAGATACCGATTTACGAGGACGACAATCTGACAATCCCCATTGACAACGATGCTTTTGTGGCTGCATACACAAAGCCCGATACCATCAGACTCGAGATAGGCTACGACGACGACTTCGAAGAAGAATACGAAACAATAATAAAACCGAAATTCTTCGAAAGTTATGAGGTGTACAATTACGCAATCAGAGAGGTATGGTTTATCGGGAAGGCCGACAGCCGAATGGACTCGCGGCGCATAGCACTTGCACCAATCAAAAAAATGTACCGCAAATTCGGCGACACAGAAATATACATAGGTCGACTTCCCATCTTCTGGGTGCCGATGCAGAACATGGCCGTGCGACGGCTGCTGGCACGCACCACAGCATATCCCAACAAATGGAATGCAGTTGGCCAGCCGTCGTGGGACATGATATTTCTGTCTCAGTATTATCAAGCCTACGTAACACGCGAAAGCAATGTCTACAACCGCCGGATAGACCAATATCTCACTGGCGAGGATGCCATTCTCGAATCCGAAGCCATCGAGGCCAAGGTCTTCGAGATAGGCGACGATATGTGGGAGTATTAGGCAGTAGACAGTAGACAGTAGGCAGTAGACAGTAGTCGGTAGTCGGTAGGCAGTAGACAGTAGACAGTAGTCGGTAGACAGTAGACAGTAGTCAGTAGTTGGTAGCGGGATGTAGTCCAAGCTAATCGTTTCTTGTTTCAACATAGCTGCGCCACTTTTCGAGGCAGGCGCTGAAGTCTGGCGGCATCGGACTTTCGAAATGCATGTGTTCGCCTGTACGGGGATGCTCGAAGCCGAGCACCCAGGCATGCAGGGCCTGACGCGGCAGCAGGTGGAAACAATTCTCGACAAACTGCTTATAACGGGTAAACGACGTACCCTTCAGAATGGCATTCCCGCCGTACATTGAATCATTGAACAGCGGATGCCCGATATGCTTCATGTGCACGCGTATCTGATGCGTACGGCCCGTCTCAAGGCGGCATTCAACCAATGTCACATACCCGAACCTCTCGACCACACGCCAGTGCGTGACGGCGTGTTTCCCTTTCTGTTCCTCATCGGGCACACCCTCTTCGTAGGGATAGATGCAGAACATGCGGCGATCCTGAATCGAGCGGCCTATATTGCCTTCGATGGTGCCTGTATCTTCATCGAAATCGCCCCAAACCAAGGCTCTGTACAAACGCTCAATCGAGTGTACGAAGAACTGCTTGGCAAGGACCGTCTGTGCTTCCTCGGTTTTGGCCACAAGCAGCAGGCCTGAAGTGTCTTTATCAATGCGGTGCACCAGATACGGAGCATATCCGAGGTGATACATCAGTCCGTTGACCAGCGTCCCCGTCCAGTTTCCTATGGCGGGATGCACCACCAGTCCGGCGGGTTTGTCGACAACGATGACCTCATCGTCCTCATAGACGATATTGAGGTCCATCTTCTCCGGCGTCAGTTCAAACTCGTGAGGCGGCTCCGGCAGCAGGACTATAATTCTGTCTTGGGGCTTCACACGGTAATTCTGTTTCACCGGCTGGTCGTTGACCAGGATGCACCCCGCCGCCGTAGCAGCCTGTATCTTGTTGCGCGACACATTGGGCAGGTGCATATTCAGGAAACGGTCTATTCGCATCGGAGCCTGTCCGATATCGACCGTCATGCGGTGATGTTCATACAGTTCCTGCTGTTCCTGTTCTTGTTCCAATTCTTTTTCTTCTTCTGCCATCTTTTGTTTAGTGTTTTATGATTAGCTTGCGCACCACAGCGGAGCCGTTTTCCAGCCTCAGACGCACTATATACACGCCGTCGGGCCACTGATCGGTCGCCACTGTCTTCTGCGCCGTAGAGGCCATTCTACAGCCTCTAATGTCGTATATCTCCACCCAATCGCCATCGCTCATTCCGTCAATCGTCACTCGTTGCGACGCCGGGTTGGGCCAAACCGTCATTTCATCATTCCCCTCCACCGGGCCTACGCCCAGAGTTTCGCCGCCGAAACAGGGTCTCAGCATCAGCGAGCCGCTCAATATGCTCTGCTGCCATTCGGTCGACGTGAGGTACCACACGCGGTCGGCGCTGTTCCAACTGCGGTCGAATCCGATGTTGATAAAATCGCTGCCCACCTGTTCCAGACCTACAAAGACCTTACCCGAGAGCGGCACCGCGCTTTCGAGCGCATAGCGGCCATAGCCGATGCCCTGCGCCTTGCGTTTGTCGCTGTCGCGATAAAGAAGCGTGCCCGGTCGGCCGTTGTCGCTGCATTGCCACACCGCAAGGTAGAACCACACCTGTTCGTTGGCTCCGTCTTTGGTGCTGTTGAAGTAGATGTCCAAAGCCGACAGAGTATCGGCCTCGTTGAGGTCGAAGCGGTAGGCGAGGTATATGTGCGACGACGTCGATGTGAGGCCGTAGCCGTTCTCCGCCGTACCATCGTCGTAGGCATAGTAGTCGGCAAAAGTCTGCGTATATCGCACCGTGTCGTTTTTGCGGTGCACATCGCCGCCCGTACCCTCGCGCACAGTGTGTTGTATGGTGTATTCGCTGTGGTTCCGGCCTTCGGCAAATGCAAAACCGACCGGCGGAGCTGCATGCGCCTGCGACGTCTGGTAACCGCCGGTGGCCATGTATGACGGGGCGTTCTCGTAGCCGCCGTCGTAATGGTGCAGCGTGTCGCCGTTTTCGTCGGTGACAACGTATTCATATTGCGACGCCAGGTCGGACGAGTATCTGTTGGCGATAGTCATCTGCAGGCTTTGAGCCATCTCCGACACACGATATTGCCTGGCCGGCATGGCCCTGTAGTTGGCAAGCATCGAAGGCGCATCCCGCACGAATGCCACATCGCGCACAGCCTCTTCTTCCGCGCTGCTGCGGCCTGCATCCAGCCGCACATAGTCTATGTTCCATTGGTCGCAATTGCCCGCCGCGCCGGCAAGCCCGTTGTCGTCGAGCGAAGCCAGGTTGCGGATGCGGAAGCGGAACGCCGAATCGAAATAGATGTCGTCCTTCAACACAATGCAAGCGTACTGCCACTCGCGCCCGGTCTGCTGCCGCAGGGCCTCCACCGTCGTGCCGCCCTGGCGCCACACCGTGTGCCATGCGCTGTCGGCAGTGCTGTAGAAGTCCACAAACAACGAGTCCTGCATCTCGGGAGCGTCGCCTATGCGCTCCCACATGTTGCCGCTTCCGCCACCAGGCAGGTAGTAGAAGCTCAGCCCCACCGAATCGTGCGGGGCGTAGGTGTCAAGCCTGATCATGTGCGACGTGGCGGTGTCGGCTCCGAAGAGCGACGTCGTGGCGTGGCCGTAGAGCCGTCCGGCGGCATCGGCGGCGTCGAGGGTCAGCATGCCCACCGTTGGCGGCAGCGGGGCATAGCCGGTGTTCACCACCGCTCCCCCACCCTGCCAAAGTGCGGCGCACGGCGTGCCGGTGTAGCCTGCAAAGTCGTCGAAGAAAGGCAGCGCCAGCACAGTGTCGGCTCCGCTCTTGGCAGCAGGGCTCTGTGTCGCTGCCAATGGCAGCAGCACCTCCTGGGCGCTCAGCGAAGCGGAATGCGGAATGTGGAACATGGAAAGCAAACACACAAAGACAAGAGCTGCCCTTGAGCGCCGTCCGCCGTCCACCGTCCACCGGCGGCCACCCGTCTCCATCTTTCCTTTTTCCACTTTCATCTTTTTTGCTTTTTCTTTTACCAGCCCCAATCGTCTCTCTCCTCAATCTCTTCGGGCGTAGGCCAGCCTTCCTCGCCTTCGGTCATCGGGTCGATAATCTTGCTCGAATCGACCTTGAACTCGCGCACCATCTTCTGCACGTCGGTGTCGTCTTCGTCTATATACCACAGCTCCACCTCGGTGCCGAATGGGTAGCGGTTCACTCCGGTGTAGTCGGGCTCCTGGCGGTAGACCACGGCGGTCTGTTTGTGTTTCACGCCCTTGAAGTGCTCTTTGCCCACGTTGAGCGAAGCGCAGAGTATGTCGCGCCGTGCTTTGCCGGAGGTTTTGCCGATGACGAAAGGCACCACGCTGGCGCCCGTGCCGTCGCCCAGGCCCACCACGAGGTCTATCACCGAGCCGCGCTCTATCTGCTGTCCGGCATACACGGTCTTGCCCTTGCAGGTCTGGTCCACGATGTTGTTCTTGTAGGGGTCTTCTACGTATTTCAGTCTGCCCACTTCGAGGCCCGACCCCAGCAGTTCGTTGACGGCCTGGCGCACCGTGAGTCCGGCCAGTTCGGGCAGCACAGCGTCTTCGGGCGTATAGGCGGTCATGGTGATGTACACCTTGCGGCCTTTCTTGACCATGGTGCCCGGCTTGGGGTCTTGGGTCAGTATGCGGCCGCCTTCCTCGCCGGGGCGGAACACGGAGTCGAGAATCACATAGTCCAGCTCAACGGGGTTGTCGGCTTTGACCACCTCTATGTTGTTGCCCACCACATCGGGCAGCTCATATTCTTCTCCCTGTCGGGCATAGATGCGAATAAAGATGAACACCACCGCCAGTATAGCCAGCGAAATGCCCAGCATCAGCAGCACATGCAGCACCCATGGGAAACGTTTGAAAAATCCTTCTTTTGCCATAATGTCAATCTATAACGGCGTTGTTGGTTATTTATTGCTTTCGGCGGGCAACAAAGTGCCCAGCAGGGTTGCGGCCGTCACGTCGTCCACCCTCACCCTGCGGTAGGTGCCCGGCTGGGCGTCGCCGCGGTCAAACACCAGCACCTTGTTCTGGCTGTTGCGGCCGAAGAGGCGCTCCTTCGAGCGGTGGCTCTCGCCCTCGACCAGCACCTCGTATACGCGCCCCACCTCCCGGCGGTTGTTTTCCAGGGCTATCTGGCCCTGCAGGGCTATAATCTCGTTCAGGCGGCGAGTCTTCTCGTCGTCGGCTATGTCGTCGGGCATGTGGCGAGCGGCGTAGGTGCCCTCGCGCTGCGAATATTTGAACATGAAGGCGTAGTCGTAGCGCACGCGGCGGAAGAGGTCGAGCGTCTGCTCGTGGTCTTCTATCGTCTCGCCGCAGAAACCCGCTATCACGTCGGTCGTTATCGAGCAGTCGGGCAGGTAGCGGCGTATGGCGTCCACTCGGTCCAGATACCACTCCACGGTGTATTTGCGGTTCATCAGCTTCAGCATGCGGTTGCTTCCGCTCTGCACCGGCAGGTGTATGCAGCGGCAGATGTTCTCGTGGGCGGCCATGGCGCGCAGCAGGTCGTCGCTGAGGTCTTTGGGGTGCGAGGTGGCAAAGCGCACCCGCAGCTGCGGGTCTATCAGGGCCACCATCTCCATCAGCTGCGGAAAACCCACCGACTCCCAGCGGTAGCTGTTCACGTTCTGCCCCAGCAGGGTCACCTCGCGGAACCCCTTGTCGAACAGCGCGCGGGCCTCGTCGACTATGGTCTGCGGGTCGCGGCTGCGTTCGCGTCCGCGGGTGTAGGGCACCACGCAGTAGGAGCAGTAGTTCTGGCATCCGCGCATGATGCTTATATAGGCCGAGATGCCGTTGCTGCCGAGCCTCACGGGCTCTATGTCGGCATAGGTCTCGGTGGTGCTCAGCTCCACCTCGGCGGCACGGCGGCCTTCGCGCACCTGCGCCAGCATCTGCGGCAGGCGCCTGTAGGCGTCGGGACCGCAGACAAACGAGAGGTTGTCTTCCTCTTCCATCAGGCGGCTCTGCAGCCGCTCGGCCATGCAGCCCAGTATGCCTATGCGCAGGCCATGCCGGCGGTTCTGCAACGCACGCAGCTCGCGCACACGGTGGCGCACACGCTGCTCGGCGTTGTCGCGTATGGCGCAGGTGTTTATCAGCACGTAGTCGGCCTCGTCGGGCTCGGCGGCCAGGCCGTAGCCAGCACCGCTAAGTATCGACCCCACCACTTCGCTGTCGGCAAAGTTCATCTGGCAGCCGTATGTCTCAATGTATACTTTCTCCATCGTTACTTTTTGTTCAACATCAAGAACCATCACTGCCCTGCCGCGCGTCGGCGCCAACAAGAATTGGGAGCCATTCCGGGTTGCTCGATATTGTTTTATTTTTTTAGTAACGCCACTCCGGAATATTTATTGTCCCAAAATGAATAATTTCCGCAATACCGCCTCAGTCAACGATTTCTGCGGGTGTCGAAGCGGTAGCTTATGCCGAAATTGTAGCCGCCGGCATTGGCCGGTATCATGTTGTCGGGCTTGCCATGGCTGTCCAGGATATAGGTCAGATAGACCTGGAAATTGAACTTGAAATGATCCCAACCGAAGCGCAGCTCGACCGACGGCTCTATCAGCGCGCGCATACCCTCAAAATGGGTGTGCCTATGGTAGCCTGTCTCGCCGACATACTCTGTCCACGAGCGGTCGACATCGCCATAAATGCCGCCAACACGCACGGCGAACGCCAGGTCTGGGTGCAGTATGCGCGTCAGGTCGCGCCAGCCGCAGTCTATCTGCACAAAAGGCATCCGATAGTCCCCTCTGACCGTCATTCCATCGGGAGAATAGTTGTCATAATGCAAAACACGATCCCAGCCCATGGCAAAGCCACCGAAAGCCTCGCACACAAACTTGTCGCCCACAGGCTGGTAGAATCCACACATAGCCTGCCAATAGCGGCGCGCCCAATCGGCGGTGGCCGAAAAACCCACGTGGTCGGTCAGGCTGTACGATGCCGTGGCGGCATAGGGTATCGGGATGACGTAGGGCGTCGGACAGACGCCGACCTCGGCCTGCAGTTCGCCGCGCTCGCGGAAGAGCGGCACATCGGTAGTGGAACCGCTGTAGACCGAGCACCCTGTGAGTGCAAACACGCACACAAAAGCCACAATAACAGAGATTTGCCTTTTCATATCTTCATATTTTTTTGTCTTAAACCATCTGCAAAGATAACATTTTTGGGGGGTTGCAAGAAAAAACTATGCAAAAAAGTGCAGACTCAACCTCCAGGTGCAACTCCGCCGTGCAATGGCAGCCGAATCCCTTGTTTCGGCACCTGGGAAAAACCGGGCAATCCGCCCTGCCGGGCCATCGGCGCCAGAAAACACACACAAACAACACATCCTCAGCGTGTTGATACCTCTAACGGCAACAGACCGCCCCACCGAAAGCCCAACGCCAAAACAACACAAAAGACTAACAATCAAGAAGCTACACACCAAAATACACTCTAACAGCCTGATTATTAACATCATCTACACTACCCGTTCACCCGTTGTACGATACTTCAACGAT